>SKQL01000090.1 GCA_007119035.1 Nitriliruptorales bacterium
TCACAACGACGACCGAGGCCTGCTCGATCCCGGCGTCCTCGAGCACCTGTCGGTCGGCGGCGTTGCCGATGACCGCCTCGTGGTCGGGCAGCACACGCTCGGCGCGCTGCTCGATGACCCGGAACGGGATCTCGGCCTCGGAAAGGGCCTGACCGACCGCGCGGCCGACCCGGCCGCTGCCGAGCACAACAACGAACTCCTCTTTGTGCTTGTGGGGTCGCCTTCCGCCGCCTGCCAGGGTCGATTCCGTCGGGTCGCCCGCGATCGCTGCGTCGTAGGCATCGAGCTGCTCGCGCGTGCCGGCCAGCAGCAGAATCGAGCTCTCCTGGATGGGCGCGGTCGGGTTCGCGCTGAGCAGCGAGCCGCGGTCCCACATTCCGACGACGGAGGCCCCGCCGCGCGACCGCACGTTGAGCTCGGCGAGCGTTTTGCCGACGAGCTCGGTGCCCGCCGCTGACGCTTCAGCGATCACGAGGTCCTCGAACCGGGAGATTTCCTTGCTTCGTGCGCTTGGAGCCAGGATCCGGCCGGCGAACGCCCGACCGAGCAGGTCACCGAGTTGCAGGATCTGGTTGGCCCCCGCGAGTTCGAGCACTTCGATCGAGTCCCTCGACGTGGCAGTGGCCACCACGACGGGCGCGTCGGTCACTTCGCGCACTGTGAAGACGACGTTCGTGTTCTCCTGGTCACTGCCCGCGGTCAGCACCATTTTCGCGGACTCCGCGCGTACCGCTCGATAGGTCTGCGGGTCGTCGAGGCCCCCGACGAGGACGTCGTACCCCTCGTCGGCGAGCCCCGCGGCCTCCTCGGCGTCCTCGAGGACGAGGACCGACCGCATGCCGTTCGAGAGGGCCCGGCGCATGAGCAGCAGCTCCATCGGGCTGCGCCCGGTGAGTATGAGGTGACCACGCGCTCGCTCAGGCAGCTGTCTCGGGGCCCGCGCTTGACGCAGAGCCGAGCGCCAGGGCAGGTAGACCAGCTGGATGAACGAGAACGGCAGGAACGTGAGGATGAGCAGCGCGCCGCTGAGCAGGACGACGAGCGAATACATGCGCCCGATATCGCTTTCGAAGACGATGTCGCCGTACCCGAGCGTCGACATCGTCACAAGCGTCCAGTAGACCGCCTCGGTCCAAGTGCGGTCATGGCCCTCAACCGTCGTCATGATCAGTTGGAAGACGGCGGCGAAGATGACGACCGCGGCCACGAAGACGAGACCAAGACGCGCGAGCGCGCCGCCGATCCCGCGCAGCCGCTGCGCGGATAGCCTGGAGAGCAGTGCGCTGCGGCCCCTCACAGCTCGCTTTCGACGGGTTCACGGCCGCATGCTGCGGCGCGCCGGCGATCCTAGCCGCTTCTCCAACCCTGGCCACGGGCGCGGCGACCGCGATGACGAGGCCGATGGGGTTGGCCGCGAGGAACGACAGCCTGAACGCGAGCTCGTCGCGCATGCCTCGAGACGCTGCAGCCGGTTGTGGACCTTCTCGTGCTCGTCGGCGAGGGCCTGGGGCAGCCCGCGGACCCCTCGGGGCGGCCCCTTCTCCTGCGGCTATACGGAGCCACCATCTTGCGTTACGCGGGCGAGGAGCGCGGCCTCGGGGGCACGGATGGTGCGGCCGACTCGAACGCTGTGGCGCGGGTTTGCGTGGTGGTCCCGACGGGATTCGAACCCGCGTGAGCAGCTTGAAAGGCTACCATCCTAGGCCGCTAGATGACGGGACCGGTACCCTCATACTAAGTCCGTCACCTGGCAGGCGCGAACCTCGGCCCGAGGCCCTCGCTGTCCACCGGACCACCGTGCGAGCAGCCCCCCGGACCTTTGTGGGGGCTACACTCGCCAACCTGCCCCCGTATGGAGGATTGCGCCCTTGGCGACGAAGAACGAGCAGGTCTACCAGGTAGCCGTAGATCGACAGAAGGCCGCGCAGGCCGCAGGCAACTACGAGCTCGGCGACCTTCCGGGTGACCTGAGCAGCCCCGCCGCCGCGGCTCGCATCGGCAAGACGCCGAAGCAGGACAAGATCCTCGAGGGGAGCCGTTCGCTCACCGCCGTGACGAAGCTCACCCCCGCCTCCGCACTGGCCGTCTACGGACGGCCCGAGTCGCGCTGGGCGAGCGCCTACTGGCGGCGCAGTGGCAACACCGCCTCGATGGCCGAGCTGCTGTCCTACGCGCGCCAGCTCATCGGCATGGCCCCGTCCGGCACGCTCGTGGTGTGCCTGTGCGGCCACGCGGGGCAAGGCCCGTGCGTCCCGCTCTGGGCCCCCCGCGACGAGGTCAGCCTCACCGTCCAACCGAACGACCTCGTACTGCGCTTCTACGGCGTCGTAGAGGACCAGTAGGAGATGGGCCAGCCCTCTCCGGGCGAGCTGCGCGATTTCGCGCTGACGCTCGCCGACGCCGCGGACGCCATCACGCTCGATTTCTTCGGAGGGCAGGTGGCCGCGGACACGAAGACCGACGGCTCGCCCGTGACCGCCGCGGACCGGGCGGTGGAGTCGGCCCTGCGCGAGCGCATCGCGGTGGACTACCCCGACCATGCGATCCTCGGTGAGGAAGAGGGCGGCGAGATCGACGGCGGCGTGCCCACTTGGGTCATCGACCCGATCGACGCCACCAAGAACTTCATGCGCGGCCTGCCCGTCTACGCGACCCTCATCGGCCTCGTCCGGGACGGGACCGCGATGGTCGGCGTCGCGAGCGCCCCCGCGATGGGGGAGCGGTGGGAGGCGGCGAGCGGGCTCGGCGCGAGGCGAAACGGCGAGCCGGTGTCCGTCAGCGCCGTCGCGCGCGTCGAGGACGCCCACGTGTGCCACGGAGGCCTCAGGGCCTTCCGCGACATCGCAGACGGCTGGGCGAAGCTCGCGGCGATCGCGGACCGCGCGTGGCGGACGAGGGGATTCGGCGACTTCTGGATGCACCTGCTCGTCGCCGGGGGCATGGCCGACATCGCGTTCGAGCCCGAGTTGAGCCCGTGGGACGTCGCGGCCCTCGCCTGCATCGTCCCGGAGGCGGGCGGGCGCATCACCGCATGGGACGGTGGGGACCCTCTGATCGCGGGCAGCAGCGCACTTAGCACGAACGCGGTCCTGCACGAGACGAGCATGTCCCTGCTCAAGTAGTCGCGGTGGTCCGGGTCCCCCCGCCCGCCCGCGCCTACGGGACGAGGACGAGCTTGCCGAACATGTCGCCGGCGAGCATCGCCTCGTATGCCCGGCGTGCGTCGGCGAGAGGGACCTCGCTGTCCACGATGGGGCGCACGCCGGTCTCCACCAGCATCCGCACGAGGGCGGTCAGCTCCGTGAGCGTGCCCATCGTCGAGCCCATCACCCGAAGCTGCTTCGCGTACACGCGGTTGAGCTCCGCACCGGGATTGAACCCACTCGTGGCGCCGGGGACCAGGACGACGCCACCGGATTCGAGCGAGCGGAGGGAGTGGGCGAACGTGGCCTCCCCCACGCTGTCGACGACCGCATCGACGCGCTCGGGCAGGCGCCCGCCCGTCTCGACCGCATCCCGGGCACCGAGCTCGATCGCTCGTGCTCGTTTGGTCTCGTCCCGGCTCGTCGCGTAGACCGTCAGCCCCGCCGCCCGGGCGAGCACGATGGTCGCGGTCGCGAGCCCCCCACCCGCTCCTTGCACGAGGACCCGCTGGCCCGGCCGCAACCGGGCCTTCCCGAACAGCATCCGGTACGCGGTGAGCCACGCCGTCGGCAGGCACGCGGCCTCGACGAAGGAGAGGTCGGCGGGCTTGTCGACGAGGTTGCGCCGGGGGACCGCAACCTGCTCGGCCTGGGTGCCGTCGTAGACCTCCGAGAGGATCGACATGCTCCCGAACACGTCGGTATCGTCGATCTCCTCCACACCCGGGTTGGGCACGACCGCGTGGCACACCACCTCACGACCGTCGGCGGTGACCCCCGCCGCGTCGGAGCCGAGCACGATCGGCAGGTTCTTCTCGGGCGTCGCCATGCCACGCAAGGTGAACACGTCGTGGTGGTTGACGCTCGCGGCACGGACGGTCACGACCTCCCAGCCCGCGGGAGGCTCGGGAGTGGGACGGTCACCGACCTCGAGCGCGCTGAGCGGGTCGTCGGCGGACGGTTTGGTCGCGGTCACGGCAAGCATGGCCGCAATCCTAGCCGCTGTTTGCGTCAACTCCCAGACAGCTCACGGGCGGAGGCTCGCGACCTCCGCCTCGCACTCCTCGACGAACGCCTGCGCGCTCGCGATCCGCTCGTCGATCTTCTTGCGCTCGTCCACGACCATCGCGCGGCGACGACCGAGCGCGTCGAGCATCGGCCGCGTGGTCGCGTTCAAGGGTCGGAGCAGGCGCCGGGGGAGTGCCTCCTCACGCTCCCGCGTCGCGGCGGCGAAGTCCTCGAGCCGCTGCTGCTCGCTCGTGAGCCACTCGCGGTAGCGCATGAGGTCCCCGTGCTCCTCCCGCGCACGCAGCAGGGTGAAATACGCCGCCTCGTACTCCGATTTCGCGCTCACCGCTCGACCTCCCGCGCACGGGCGAGCTCCGCGAGCAGGTACGCCTGACCCAGGCACGCCCGGTGCCAGTCGTCGAGGTGCAGCGACTCGTTCGTGCCGTGCGCGCGGGTGTCGGGGTCCTCCACCCCGGTGAGGAGTGCGGGCAGTGGATCCCCGTCGCGGGAGAACGCGGCCACGAACGGCTCGATGAACGGGATGGTCCCCCCGATCCCCGTGAGGACCGCGGGACGGCCGTAGGCGTCGCTGAGGGCGCGCAGTGCGGCGGCGGTGGAAGGATGAGCGGGGTCGGCCACGTACGGTCGCGCCGCCGCGCCCGGCGTCACGGTGCTCTCGAGGCCCCAGGGCACGGACCGCTCGATGTGGGAGCAGAGCAGGTCCCGGGCACGCACGGGATCCTGCCCGGGTGCGAGTCGGACGCTCACCCGCGCACCCGCCCGAGGCTGGATGGTGTTCGACGAGCCCGCCACCGTGGGCGCGTCGACCCCGATCACGGTCACGCTCGGCGCCATCCAGATCCGCTCGAGGGGGTGGCGGCCCGGGTCGCCGGCCAACGGCACGTCGGCGAGCAGCCCCGCTTCCTCCCGGAAGCCGCCCTCGTCGAAGTCGAGCGCCTCGAGGCGTGAACGCTCGTCCTCGGTGGGCGGGCGGGCATCGTCGGCGAAGCCGGGGATGGCGACCTCGCCTCCCGGGCCGGTGAGGCTCGCGAGAACCTGCGCCACCGCCCCCACAGGGTCGGGCACGACTCCGCCGTACATGCCCGAGTGCAGCGCGTGAGCGGCCGCGCGCACCTCGAAGCGGGCGTCCACGAGCCCCCGCTGCTGGTAGGTGAGGGCGGGGACACCGACCTTCCAGTTGACGGAGTCGGTGAGCACCACCACGTCAGCGGCGAGGCGCGACCCGTGGGCGTCGAGGAATGCGGCGAGATGCTCGCTGCCCGTCTCCTCCTCGCCTTCGACGAGCACCTTGACGTTGACCGGCAGCGTGCCGCGTGCGGTAAGCCATGCGTCGATCGCCGCCACGTGCACGAGGATGCCTGCCTTGTCGTCCGCGGCGCCCCTGCCGAACAGGCGACCGTCGCGCTCGGTCGCCTCGAACGGCGGAGACTTCCATTGCGCCTCGTCGCCTGGTGGCTGGACGTCGTGGTGTGCGTAGCAGAGCACCGTGGGGGCGTCGTCGCCCGCGTGGAGCCAGTCGCCGTACACCGCCGGATGGGCGCCGTCGACCTCGAGCAGGGCCACGCTTTCGAGCCCCCTGGCGGACAGCAGCTCCGCGACCTCCTCCGCGCTGCGGCGGACCGCTGCCGGATCGAACCCGGAGGCGCTGACGCTCGGGATCCCGACGAGGCGCTCGAGGTCGATGCGGTGGGTCGCCATCCGATTGGTGAGGGTGTCGCGGATGTCGTCGATCGTCATGTCCACCTTCTTCGTGGGTCGCCCCTCGCGGCAAAGCCTTCCACCTCCGACACTAGCAACCCGCTAGGCGAACTCGACGGCGGTCGTGACGTGCACCTGGGGGTGGACGCTGCGGTACACCGGGCACGCGTCACCATGCACTCTGCGCACGGCCTCGATGTCCTCGCGCGTCCGCTCGTCGACCTCGTGTCCCTGCGGCGGGGACAGGTGGCAGGTGACGCTCGACAACGGACAGGCCCTCCGGTTCGCGGGCGACCCCCCGAGGCGCGGGGCGGCTGTGGCCTCCTTGCACGCTACCGGCACGAGACCGTAGGGTCACAGATTACGGTTACGGAACCGTAGGCTGACATCGACGCCCGCGTCGCTGCGTCCACGAGTGACCGCCGGTCGCGAGCCCGCCACGCCGGGACCGGGACGGCTCCGCCCCGAAGCCGTGCGCGGACACTATCGTGGTGACGTCACCGCCAAGCCGTGGCACCAGAGACCGAACGGACAGGCGAACTACAGCTATGACGGCCATTCTCCAGGCGATCGGGACCGCGGTCCCGCCCCAGATCGTCACCAACGATGACCTCGCCGCTCGCCTCGACACCTCGGACGAATGGGTCCGAACCCGTACAGGCATCGCCCAGCGTCACGTCGCGGAGGCGGGCACGTCGACGTCCGACCTCGCGGTCGAGGCGGGAGCGGAAGCCCTCAAATCCTCGGGCGGCGAGGTCGACGTGGTGATCGTGGCGACCACCACGCCCGACCGGATCTGCCCGAGCACCGCTCCCGAGGTGGCGTCCCGGCTGGGGCTCGGCACCGTTGCGGCCTTCGACGTGAACGCGGTGTGCGCAGGCTTCGTCTACGCACTCGCCACCGCCGCGGGCCTGATCGAGACGGGGGCGGCGGAGCGCGCGCTCGTCGTCGGCGCGGAGACGATGACCCGCATCGTCGACCCGGAGGACCGCGGGACCGCCGTGCTCTTCGGCGACGGCGCGGGCGCGGTCGTGCTCGGGCGGGGGCATGCCGACCAGCCCGGCGCGGTCGGGCCCTTCGACCTCGGAAGCGACGGGGATCGCGCGGACCTGCTCTGCGTGCCCGCGGGCGGCGCCCGCCGCCCCCTCGACCAGGCCGCGCGCGACGAGCGGGCGAACTACCTGCACATGGACGGCCGGGAGGTCTACCGGCAAGCCGTCAAGCGGATGTCCGACTCTTCGCGCGCGCTGCTCGCGCGCGCCGAGCTCGACGTCGACGACATCGACTGCTTCATCGGCCACCAGGCGAACGCGCGGATCCTCGACGCGGTCGGGGATCGGCTCGGCATCGCACCCGAGCGCCGGATCTCGAACGTGGCCCGCTACGGCAACACGTCGGCCGCCTCGATCCCACTCGCCATGTCCGATGCGGGAGTCGAGCCGGGCAAGCGCGTGCTCCTCACCGCCTTCGGCGCGGGGATGACATGGGGCTCCGCGCTGTTGACGTGGCCCGAGCTTGCCGCCTCCTGAGGGCGCTCCGTTAGATTCCCCTCTGCCCTGACAGCGCGAACCCAAGGAGGCATTAATGGCTGTATACGACAAGGTGAAGACCCTGCTCGTCGAGAAGTTCGGCGTGGAGGAGGACGAGATCTCGCCCACCGCCACGTTCGAGGACCTCGACCTCGACTCGCTCGACCTCGTGGAGTTCGCGCTGGCCGCGGAGGAGGAGCTCGGGGTGCGCATCTCCGACGAGGAGGCCGAGCAGCTCGACACCCTCGAGGACACCGTCAAGCTATTGGAGCAAAAGGGTGCTACCGCGTGAGTGACGCAGTAACCATCACGGGGCTCGGTCTCGCCACACCGGCGGGGCTCGGCACCGACGCGAGCTGGGGCGGGGTGCTGTCGGGCAAGTCCGCGGCCGCCACCGATCCCATCCTCGAGGGTCTGTCGGTGAACATGTCCTGCCGTGTCCCGGGCTTCGACGCGGGTGAGCTGCTCGGCCGCAAGGCAGTGCGCCGGCTCGACCGCTTCGTGCAACTCGCGGTCTGGGCGGGCCGGCAGGCGGTCGCCGACGCCGGCCTCGACACCGAGTCGTGGGACGGGCCCCGGGTTGGGGTCGTGCTCGGCTGCGGCATGGGCGGTGCGGCCACCTGGGAGACCCAGCACAAGCGGATGCTCGACCAGGGGCCGAGCAAGGTGAGCCCCCTGCTCATCCCGATGCTCGTGCCGAACATGGTCGCGGGTCAGCTGGCCATGGACCTCGGCGCGACCGGCCCCAATCTCGTCACCGCGACCGCCTGCGCGTCGGGCGCCACCGCGATCGGTGTCGCGCGGGACCTGCTGCGGTCCGGGGCGTGCGACATCGTGCTGAGCGGCGGCACAGAGGCGGGGCTCACCCCCTTGTCCGTCACCGGTTTCGCGCAGATGGGCGCCCTGTCGGGGCGCATCGACGATCCAGGGGCCGCGTCCCGCCCGTTCGACACCGCTCGGGACGGCTTCGTCGCCGCGGAGTCCGCGGGCATCGTGGTCCTCGAGCGGGACGCGGACGCACGCGCCCGGGGCGCGCACCGGCGGGCGCTCCTCGCAGGCTACGGGGCGAGCGCGGACGGCTACCACATCACCGCCCCCGATCCGAACGGAGGCGGCGCGGAGCGCGCGATGCGCGCCGCCCTCGCCGACGCGTCGCTCGGCACCTCAGATGTCGACCACGTCAACGCCCACGGCACGTCGACACCGCTGAACGACGAGTCCGAGGCCAAGACGCTACGACGCGTCCTCGACGGCGAGTACAGCGTGACGTCCACGAAGGGGGTCACGGGGCACGCGCTCGGGGCCGCCGGCGCCATCGAGGCCGCGTTCTCCGCCCTCACGATCGAGCACGGGCTCGTGCCGCCCACCGCGAACCTCGACACCCAGGATCCCGCCATCGAGATCGACGTCGTCCACACCGGCCCACGGGCACAGCCGGTCGAGGTGGCGATGTCCAACTCCTTCGGCTTCGGAGGGCAGAACGCGGTGCTGATCATCACCGCGCCGTAGGACCCACGGCAGGGTACGACCTGCCCTCACCAAGAGGAGACCGCATGCTGCTCGACGGTAAGCGTGTGCTCGTGACCGGGGTGCTGACGGAGGCCTCGATCGCGTACACCACCGCCCGCATCGCTCAGGAGCAAGGCGCTGAGGTGGTCCTGACCGGTTTCGGGCGCGGGCTCAAGATCACCGAGCGCGTGGCCGGCAAGCTCCCGACCGTCCCCGACGTGCTCGAGCTCGACGTGCAGAGCCCCGAGCACCTCGAGCGGCTCACCGGCGACCTCGACTCCCGCTGGGGTCACCTCGACGGGGTCGTGCACGCGATCGGCTTCGCGCCGCAGAGCGCCCTCGGCGGCAACTTCCTCACCACCTCGTGGGAGGACGTGGCGACCGCGCTGCACGTCTCGACCTACTCCTTCGCCGCCCTCGGGCGCGCGTGCGCCCCACTGCTCGAGAAGGCGGGGGGCGGCTCGATGGTCGGGCTCGACTTCGACGCCTCCGTCGCGTGGCCGGTCTACGACTGGATGGGCGTGGCCAAGGCCGCCCTCGAGTCGTGCTCGCGCTACCTCGCACGCGACCTCGGCGACCAGGGGACGCGGGTCAACCTCGTCGCGGCGGGCCCGCTCAAGACCATGGCGGCGAAGTCGATCGAGGGCTTCGACAGCTTCGACGACTGGGGTCGCCGGGCGCCGCTCGGCTGGGACCTCACCGACACGGAGCCGGTGGCCCGGGTCGTGTGCTCGCTGCTCAGCGACTGGATGCCCGCGATCACCGGGGAGATCATCCACGTCGACGGTGGTGCGCACGCCATCGGCGGCGAGCTGCGCTAGCCCCCCGGGGTCGGTCGTGTCGTGTGGTCCGAGTCGGTTCCCCGACCCTCGCTCCGCCCCGGCTGACGGGCCCCTCGCGGTCAGCCGGAGCCTCGACACCGAGATGCTGCTCGACGCGTATCGTCACGGGATCTTCCCGTGGCCCACTGCCGAGGGGTCCTGGGCCGAGCACATCTGGTGGTGGTCGCCCGACCCCCGGGCGATCATCGAGCCCGACGGGTTCCACATCTCGCGGAGCCTCGGCCGTACGCTCCGCTCGCAGCGGTTCGCCACGAGCAGGGACACGGCCTTCAGCGAGGTCGTGGCCGCATGCGCGGACCGAGAGGGGGAGCCCACGTGGATCACCCCCGCCATCACCGCGGCCTACTGTGAGCTGCACCGCGCGGGACACGCGCACTCCGTCGAGGTCTGGGACGCCCGTGGGGACCTCGTCGGCGGCGTCTACGGGGTAGCGGTCGGCGCGGCCTTCTGCGGCGAGTCGATGTTCCACCGTGCGACCGACGCCTCCAAGGTCGCCCTGGCCACCCTCGTCGAGCACCTGCGCCGCCGGGGATTCGCCTTCCTCGACGCACAGATGCAGACGCCACACCTCGTCTCACTCGGCGCCGTCGAGTGGCCGCGGGCGAGGTACCTGGCCGTGTTGCGCGCAGCGGTGCGTGAGGACGTGCGCTGGTGAGGGCACGGCGGCGGCGTCAGCGCCCGAGCTCGACGACCTCGCCGGGGAGGACGCTTACCATCTGGCTCCGGCACTCGATCCGGATCGCCGGCGCCTCGCCCGGGTGGCTCTCGACACGGACATGATCGCCGCTGACCCGCAGGGTCAGGGAATGGCCGTGGTAGGTGATGTCGAATGCGAGCGTACCGAGCTCCTTGGGCCAGTAGGGGTCGAGGAACAGTTTGCCCTCGCGGGTCTCGATGCCCGTGAAGCAACGCTTGAGCAGATCCGCGCTGCCCGCCATCGCACCCAGGTGGATGCCCTCGGGGGTGGTGCCGCCCTGGATGTCGGCGACGTCGCTCTCGAGCGCGCGAACGAAGTACTCGTAGGCCTCTTCCCGGTGGGTGCGGTTGAGGACCCAGGCGTGCACCACCGCGCTCAGCGTCGAGCCGTGCGTGGTGCGCTGCAGGTAGTAGTCGACGGTGCGGTAGACCTGCTCCGTCGAGAGGGTGTAGCCCAGCCGCCCGAGGACGGCCTCGAGCTCGGTGTGGGAGAAGAGGTAGAGCAGCATCAGGCTGTCGGCCTGCTTCGAGGCCTTGTAGCGGTTGGGCGTGTCATCCTCCGCCTCGAGGATCCGGTCGAGGCGGTGGATGTCGCCGTAGCGCTCCCGGTAGCCCTCCCAGTCGAGCTCCTCGAGGTCCTCGTAGCCCTCGAACTGGCTGATGATCCCGTCGGCGTGGAAGGGCACGAACATCCGGCGCCCGATCTCCTCCCAGCGGTCGAGCTCGTCACCGTCCAGGCAAAGGGCCTCGGTCAACTCGACCCACCGCTCCCTCGACAGGGAGTCGCGCAGGTCGGGCACCCTCTGGAACAGCCAGGCGGCGAGCACGTTGGTGTAGGCGTTGTTGTCAAGGCCCGGCTCCTCGCGATCGGGGTACCCGGTATGGAACTCGTCGGGCCCCAGGAGCCCGCAGAGCTCATAGCGGTCCCGTTGCCCGTTGTACGTGGCGATGCCCGCGAAGAAGCGCGCGACCTCGAGCATCATCTCCCCGCCCGCCTCGTCGAGGAACCGGGCATCCTCGGTCGCCTCGAAGTAGTTCCACACGTTGTAGGCAACCGCGAGGCCGATGTGGCGCTGACGCTCGGTCGGGTCGGGCACCCAACGGCCGGACTCAGGGTTGAGGTGCAGCACCTGCGCCATCTCCTCGCCGTTGCTGCCGCTCTGCCACGGGTACATGGCCCCGGCCATGCCCGCATCGTGCGCCGCCCGCCGGGCGGCGGGAAGCCGGTGGTAACGGTAGGCCAGCTGCTCCCGGGTCAGTTGGGGGAGACGGAGGTTCAGGACGGGGAAGGCGAACAGCTCGTCCCACATGATCAGCCCCCGGTACGCCTCGCCGTGCAGTCCCCTGGCGGGGACGCCGACATCGAGATCCACGCTGTTGGGCGAGACGGTCTGGAGCAGGTGGAAGAAGTGCAGCCTCACGATCTTGAGCACCTCGTCGTCCACGTCGAGCTCGACGTGGAACTTCCGCCACAGGTGCCCCCAGACGAGCGCGTGACGGTCGAGCAGGGAGGCGAAGCCCCCCACGCCGTCCATGGCGAGGACCGCGTCGTGGACGGGCTCGCTGATCGCGTGGTCACGGGAGGTGTAGAGGGCGACGACCTTCTCCACGGTGACCGCCTCGCCCTCCCCGACGTCGACGAAGAGGTCCTGGGAGACGGTGCTCGCGCCCGTGTGCAGCTCCCTTTCCACCTCGAGGGGCTCGCCCCGGGCGACGACCCGCGTGCGCGCCGCCTGTGCGACCTGAATACGGGACTGGTTGGTCACGGCCGACAGCACGATGGTGTCGCTGTCCACCGCAGCGACGTGGTCCACATCGAGGTGGCGGCTCGCGAGGTCGCGATAGCGGGCGACGCCGGTGTTCTCCACGCTGCCGTCGAGCCCCGCGCGCACCGTGAGGCGACCGGACCAGTCCTCCGCGGCGATGGTCGTCTCGAGCGCTGCGAGATGCTCGTGCTCCATGTGGACGATCCGCCGCTCGGAGAGCGATGTCGTCCGTGAGGCCGCGTCCCGGAAGCGGACGCGGCGAGTCAACATGCCGCGGTGCATGTCGAGCTCCTGGCGGTACTCGAGCACCTCGACGGACCCGAGGTCGAACCAGGGACCGTCGTCCACGGCGAAGCGGAGCACGAGCCAGTTCGGCAGGTTCACGATCGACTCGTTGGTGATCGTGCGACCCGCGACGTGTGATTCGAGGCGGTTGAAGCAGCCTGCTGCGTAGGTGCCGGGGTAGTGCACCTCGTCAGCGCTCGACTCGGGCGCGGCGCCGCGGGTCGCGAAGTAGCCGTTACCGAGCGTGCACAGTGCTTCGCGCAGGCCCTCGTCGGCAGGGACGAAGCCGTCGTAGGTCACGGCCCACGGTCCCGATTCCACGGACCCGCGAATGTTCGGCATGCTCACCCCCGGGTGCTCCTCGCTCGACGGGTACCGTCCCCGGCGTGCCATCGCACTACACTACGCGGCGTGCGGGAGCTCGAATGACCCCCCACCGGGTCGGGTACGCGGGACCGCACGCAGCCGAGCCTCGGATACCTTACCATGACAGCCACGGTCACCCTCGAGCCCGAGTCCTTCACCGCGGTCCTCTTCGACCTCGACGGCGTGGTGACCGACACCGCCTCGGTGCACGCCCACGCATGGAAGGAGGTCTTCGACGCGTACTTCGCGCGGCGGGCGGATGCGGTGGGGGAGCAGGAGCGTGAGTTCACATCCGACGACTACCAGCGCCACCTCGACGGCCGACCGCGCTACGAGGGTGTTGCCGCGTTGCTCGACAGCAGGGGGATCGCACTGCCGTACGGCGACCCCTCGGACAGCCCGGCGCGGGAGACGGTGTGCGGGCTCGGCAACGCGAAGAACGAGCGGTTCGTTGCCCACCTCGACCGGGACGAGGTCGATGTCTTCGACTCGACGGTGGAGTTGGTGTGCCGGCTGCGCCTACAGGGCCTGCGCGTAGGGGTGTTCTCCGCGAGCCGCAACGCCGGCCGGGTGCTCGCGGCGGCGGGGGTGGAGGACCTGTTCGAAGTACGCGTCGACGGCGTCGAGGCGGAGCGTCTCGGGTTGGCCGGCAAACCCGACCCCGCTGTGCCACTGGAAGCGGCCGCCCGCCTGAGGGTCGACCCTGCGCGCACGGTGCTGGTCGAGGACGCGCGGGCAGGCGTCGAGGCGGGACGCGCGGGCGGGTTCGGCCTTGTCGTCGGCGTCGACCGCACGGGGGAGGCCGACGCCCTGCGACGCCACGGGGCGGACACGGTGGTCGCCGACCTCGCGGAGGTCTCCGTCGCGGCGGTTGGCAGGCCCCTGTCGGTGGTGCCCGACGCGTTCACGATGACGTCCGAGGTGGGGTGGCTGCTCCGGAGTCGGCGACCTGCGGTGTTCCTCGACTTCGACGGGACCCTGTCACCGATCGTCGACGACCCGTCGGACGCCGAGCTCACGCCCGGCGCCCACGACACGCTCGAGCGACTGGCCGGCCTGTGCACGGTAGCCGTCATCAGTGGACGGGACCTCAGCGATGTGCGGCAGCGGGTCGGGGCGGAGCAGCTGTGGTACGCGGGAAGCCATGGCTTCGAGCTCGTCGGGCCGGCGGGGGAGCGCCACGAGCATCCCGAGATCGATGAGCTGACCCCCACGCTCGACGCGGCGGAGCGGGCGCTGCGCGAGCGCGTTGCCCGCTGGCCGGGCGCGTTCGTCGAGCGAAAGCGCTACACGATCGCCACGCATTTCCGGCGGCTCGAGGAGGGGCGTGCCGACGACGTCACCGCGGTGGTGGAGGGCGTCGCCGAGGAGCATCCCGCGCTACGGGTGGCGGGAGGCAGGCGGGTCGTCGAGCTTCGTCCCGACGTCGACTGGGACAAGGGTCGAGCGCTCCGGCGGGTGCTCGACGAGGTGGCCGACGAGGCGGAGCGCCACTTGGCGGTGTACGCGGGTGACGACCTGACCGACGAGGACGCCCTCGAGGTCGTCAAGGCCGACGGGCTCGGGATCGTGGTCCGCAGCGAGGAGCACGGCGATCGAGCCACCGTCGCGCACGTCTCGGTGGCCGACCCGGAGGCCTTCGCGGACCTCCTGGGCCGCATCGCCGACGTCGTCGAGGCGTAGCCCTCCGGAAGGCGTCGCCCGCCCTGGGCTCGGACGCACACTACGTCGGGCACAGAGAAGGCGGCAGGTCGCGGGGCGACCTGCCGCCTGGTGGTGGGGAGTGAGGCTCTACGCCCTATCGAAGCGGCGGACCAAGAGCGTGGCAGCTGCGGTCAGTGCCGCGGCCCCGGCGAACAGCGCCATGGTCAGCGCTCCCGGGCCACCTGCGGTACCGCCCACACCGGTGTCCACCTGCTCGGGCTCCTCGACCTCGTCCTCGTCGTCTACGTCGTTGTCGTCGTCCTCGATCCCGTTGTCGTCGTCGTCGTCGACGCCGTTGTCTTCGTCCTCGACGCCGTTGTCTTCGTCCTCGACGCCGTTGTCGTCGTCCTCATCGTCATCGTCGTCGAGGACGCCGTTGTCGTCGTCGTTGTCATCGTCGAGGACGCCGTTGTCGTCCTCGTCATCCTCGTCGGCGACCGCTGGGGTCACGGCTGCGAGGGCGAGCATGAGGCCGAATGTCGCGGCGAGGGCGACGAGCAAGAGGCGGCTGCGATGCAGTACTGCGGTCATAACGTTGGTCTCCTACGAACCGGGGATATCGACAGCGGCCAGCGTTACCAATCACAAAAGGGGCAAACCCTCTGTAGTGCTATCTAATCGTGTCAAACTCCGTGATAGGTGAGGTACACGATGTGGTTGTCCACGTAGGACTCAGCCGAGCCGTCCCAGGGCCCGTCGCAGGTGATCAGGCGCAGGGTGGGCTCGTCGGTCCACCCCCAGATGCGGTCGCCGGGGAGCTGGTCCTTGGGGGCGCTCTCCGAGTCCTCGACGA
>SKQL01000054.1 GCA_007119035.1 Nitriliruptorales bacterium
ACAGTGCCCCGCGACGGTAGCCGCGAGCGACTATCAGCACGAGGAGGAGCAGGACGACGAGATCGATTGCGTTCACCGTCTCCAGGTTGCCACCTGTCCCCGCTCCCACACTGTCACTTAGCCTGGATCCACCGCCACGCTCTGATGAGCGCTGGTGAGCGTCTTGGTGCTCGTGGCCGGGGTGGTGTCGTGGGTGGCGCCGTGTTCGAGCGTGCTCGGGGGTGGTAGGAGCGCAGCGGTCGGTCCGCCGCGGAGCGGCGGTGGCGTCTGCGATGGGGTCGTGGCGGATGGGGGGAGCCGGCGGCGCGGGGTGAGTCAGCCGGGCGCGAGGCTGGGCAGGGCGCGGATCCGTTCGAGCGCGGACAGGAACGCGGTGCGCCAGGGCCATCGGGCGGGCAGCGCCAGCCGCCATCGCCGTCCCGAACGGGTCAACCGTCCGGGGACGGCCAGGTGGCGTCGTCGGAGGGTTTTGGCGACCAGCGCCCCGCGGGTGATCCCACCCAGTGCTGCGGTCCAGCGGGCCAGGTTGTGCGCGATGGTCGCCAGGACGAGCCATGCGGCGTTGGCGTTGAAGATCCCCGAGGGGGTGTGGGCGAGCCCTTCGGCTTTGAGGTCGCGGATCGCCAGCTCGCAGACCGCGTGGTGACGGTGGAACGCATCGAGGGCGACGGCGTCGCCGGTCTGGTCGGTCACGAACGCGTGGTGGCGCCAGTCGTCGAACAGCTGCTGATCGGGATGATCGATCTTGGTGCGGCGCACGATCAACCGGTGGCTGTCCAGGACCGTTTCGGCGACCTGGGCTGCCCCCGCGTCGGTGTAGGCGATGTCGGCCCACGCCACCTCGTCGATCCCGTCGATCGCGTCACGGACCTTGGCGACGTTGCGCACCGTCAACGAGAACCGCACCCCATGGGCCTGGCACGCGTCGATGACCTTGCGCGACCAGTAGCCCGAGTCGGCCCGCAACGTGACCGGGCCGGCCGCGCCGGCGCGGCGCACCCGACCGATGGTCTCGCGGACGAACCGCTGCGCGCCACGAGCGGTGTTCGCGCTGCCTTTGCGCTGCCGGGCGTGCAGCACCTCCCCGGTGTCGGATCTGGTGGCCAGCATCGGGTGGTAGCCGCGCTGGCGGGTGTAGCCGAACGCGGCGCCCTGCTTGGCGTAGCCGTGCACCTCACAGATCGTCGAGTCGACATCCACCACCAGCGGCGCGTCGCCGGGGCCCGCGCCCGCCGCCCACGCCCGGGCCAGCATCGTCTCGGCGAGCCGGTCGAGCTGACGGACGTGCCCGAACGTGAACTCCCGCAGCCAGCTGCCCACCGTCGACGGCGCCGCGACCTCGTGACCGACGACCCGTCCAGTGGCGCCGGCGCGGAGGACGTCGACGTCGTCGATGCAATCGGCGCCCGCCAGCATCGCGTGGACCACCGTGGCGACCTTGCGGCCCGGCCGATGCCCAACCCCGACCAACCCATCAGCAGCCGCCTCGAGTCCCAGTTTCTGACTGGTCGTGGCCGGCAAGATCAACCCGGCCGCGGCGACCGCGTGGCAGTCGTCGAAGGTCACCGCGATCCGGTCGAGAACCTGCGAAGATGCGTGCATCCTGAAGGTGCCTCCTGCTCCAGCCCGATGCGTCTTGTGGTGATTCGCATCATCGCTGGTCAGGAGGCACTCTCAGGTCAACCTCCCCCGCTCACCCCACCGCCCCCGCGGTGGATCCAGGCTGAGCCCGACCGCGCCACCGTCCGGGGCGCGCCCCTCCCCGTGCCCCCGGGGGCGCGGGGGGCGCGGGAGGCGCGGGAGGCGATAGGATCCCGAGCCAAGCGCCCGCCACTGCGGCGGGCGGTCCCAGCCGAAGGAGCGCCGGGGATGGTCAGGGGCGAGCTGCTCGCCGAGCGGCTGTCGTCGATCCGCGAGGGGCTGGCCGCGGACGGCTACGACCTCGACGTCGAGATCGCCGACGACGGATCGGTCGCGGTCCGGGTCTCCGCCGGACCGGATGCGTGCGAGGACTGCCTCGTCCCCAAGCCGATCTTCCACGATCTCGTGACCGCCCCGCTCGCCGACCTCGTCGACCCGGCCACGGTGTCCGTGCACTACCCGGTGGACGCCGAGCCAGGCGACGGCTCCGCGCAGGAGGAGCCCGCCACGAGCGGCAGGCCGGGAGCCCCGACGTTCGCGAGCGCGCTCCACGAGGTCGCCGACTGGGACGACGTGCAGCGGCTCGCCACCGAGCGGGGCTGGTCCGACGGGCTCCCGGTCGTGCCGCCGACCCCCGAGCGCGTCGCGGCGTTCCTCGACGCCGCGGGCCTGCGCGCGGACTCGGTCGTCGCCCGGATGCCCGAGCGCGACGTCACGGTGACCGGGGAGGGGCTCGCGGTGAACGCGGTCCTCGCCGGGTGCGCTCCCGAGCACCTGCGACTGCTCGCCGCGCTCGTCCGGGCCGTCGCCCGTCCCGAGTTCAAGTTCAACCACATCGCGAGCCTCGGCAGCCCGTGGCCGCTGTTCCTCGTCTCCGGCCCGGTCACCGCCGAGCTGGGTCTGGACGGGGGCCAGTACCTCTTCGGGGACGCCGCTGGCGTGAACGCGGTGATCTCCCGCGCCTTCAGCCTTGCGATGCGCAACCTCGCCCACGCCCGCAACGACGGGATCCAGCGCGGGCAGTGGGGCAACCCCGTGCGCTGGCAGTCGATCGTCCCAGAGTCCGAGCCCTCGCCCTGGCCCTCGCTCGCGTCCCGCCTGGGCCACCCGGAGGGGACGAGCGTCGTCAAGGCGGTGTCGGTGTACCCGATGACGCCGTCGCACATCACGACGGTCGACACCACCCCCGAGCGCATGCTCGACGCCGCCTGCCACGCGCTCGCGACCTTCGGCGGCGCCCAGTGGACGCGAGGGACCTACGTGCTGATGATCGGACCGCACCACGCCGAGGAGCTCGCCGGCGCCGGGTGGGACGTCGAGCGGATCGTCGACTACGTCCGCGAGCACACCCGGACCACTGTCGCCGACCTCAAGCGGCGCGGCGCCTGGGGGGCGGCCAAGGACGTCGACCTCGCCGAGGCGCAGCGCGTCGAGCCCGGCGACGAGCAGACGGAGATGCGCCTGTTCGCGAGCAACGGGGAGCTCGACGACTGGATCTTCGTCCCGAGCTCGGTGGAGGGTCGGCTCAACGACGTCGAGGTCGTCGTCGCCGGGGGGGACGCGGGGCGCAGGCTCGCCTTCGCCGCGCCGTACCAGCTCTCCTCCGATCCCGTCACCGAGGTCGTCGAGGAGTGAGGCGACACCCACCGGGCCTCGAGGGGCCCACGAGCGAAGGGGTGCGGATGCACGTGCTCGATCCCACCGGCGCGACCACTGCCACCGCGCACGGCGGCGACCTCAGCCCGCGACTGGACGGGCTCGCGGGGTGCCGCGTCGTCGCGGTCTGGAACGGTCGCCGGCCCGGCCCGGGCAAGGAGGTCCTCGAGGGCGTCGGCGCCCGGCTGCAGGAGCGCCACGGCCTCGCCTCGTTCGAGCTGCTCACCAAGCCGTGGATCGGCAACCAGGCGCCGCCCGAGCTCGTCGACCGGGTCGTCGCCTCGGCCGACGCGGCGATCACCGGGGTCGGCGACTGAGGGTCGTGCACGTCGGGCAGTCTGCTCGACGCCGTGACCCTCGAGCGACGAGGCGTGCCGACCGCGCTCGTCGCCGTGGAGAAGCTCGCACGCACCACCGGCCGCGGCATGGCCCGGGCGCAGGGCATGCCGGACCTGCCCATCGCCGTCGTCGAGCACTCCGGCGGCATCGTGACCCAGGCGGGTGCGGATCTCGAGGCCTTCGTGGTTCGAGCCACCGACCAGATCGAGCGCATCTTGCTCGACGGCGTGGCCGGGGACGAGGCAGGCGCGCACGCCTGACCGGCGGGCTCAGCCGCGCAGCTCGGCGACCTGCTCGGCGCTGAGCGGGCGGGTGCGGTGGCCCTCGAGGAGCAGCCGCAGGCGCGCAGTCTCCTCGAGCTCCTCGATCGCGTCGGTCGCTGACGGGAGGTCCGGTCCCGCGACGACCGGGCCGTGGTTGGCGAGGAGGAGCGCGTGCCGGCTCCGCGCCGTCGACTCGACCAGCGGTCCCAGCGAGGGGTCCCCGGGCGCGTGGTAGGGCAGCAGCGGGAGCCGTCCGACCCGCATCGCGTAGTAGGCGGTCAGCGGTGGCAACGCGTCCTCGGGATCGACGTCGGCCAGGCACGACACCGCGACCGCGTGCGTGCTGTGCAGGTGCGCGACCGCGCCCGCGTCGGGCCGGGCCCGGTACACGGCCGCGTGGAGGAAGGCCTCCTTGGAGGGGCGGGGCCCGTCGACGTGGGCGCCGTCGAGGCCGATGCGAGCGAGCGCGTCGGGTCGCAGGCCTCCCAGCGTCGACCCGGTCGGGGTCACCAGCGCGGTCTCGCCGACCCGGACGCTCAGGTTGCCGGTCCGGCCGAACGTGAGGCGCCTCGCGTGCAGCGAGGCCCCCACCGTCACGAGCTCGGCGCGCACCTTCGCCTCGTCGATCATCTCCTCGCCTTCC
>SKQL01000089.1 GCA_007119035.1 Nitriliruptorales bacterium
CCTTCGTCCCGCGGTCCAACCGGTGGGGCCGGGGAGACCCTATCAGTCACCAGGTGGATAAGGTTCAGGATTTGTTTCCGCCAGCGCGGAGCAGCTCGGAGCCTCCGGTGGGCATTTCCGTGGGGGCGCGTTCGGGCGTCGATCGCAGTTCGAGTCGCCGATCTCGTCACCCTACTGGCAAGCCACCCGCAATGACTACTAAACGTTGGCATGATATAACTATCAGTAGTCCTATGCCCACCGGGAGTGGAAGCGCCGGAGGGGTCCGAAGACACGAGGAGAACACGATGCGCACATGGTCCGGAGCGAGGCTGGTCGCCGCGATGGCCGCTCTACTGGTACTCGGGCTCGCCCCTATGGCAGCCGCAGATGGCCACGAGGGAGCGATCGACGGCACCGTCCAAGATGGTGAGGGCAACGGGCTCGAGGCGGAGGTCAGTCTCGAGGGGATCGAGGAACTTGCGGACGTCGAGGCCTCGACGACAGCCGATGTCGATGGCGTCTTCGCCTTCGAGGGGCTCGAGCCGGGCTCCTACACCGTCCGTGCGGAGCTCGAGGGCTACGTGAGCGATGAGAGTGACGAGCTCGACGTGACCGAGGCCGAGAGGACCCAGGTCGAGCTGGTCCTCGAGGCGGTGGAGGACGACGAGCCGCGCCAGGCGGAGATCGAGCGAATCGCGGGCGCCAACCGGTTCCTCACCGCCGCCGCGCTCAGCGCGCACACGCATCCAGAGGGTGCAGACCACGTGTTCGTCACCACGGGCGGTGGGTTCGTCGACGCGCTGACGGGCGCTCCGGCCGCGGCCGCGGTGGACGCCCCCATGTTGTTCGCCCCTCCCGGGCGCCTCATGCCCCAGGTCGCCCAGCAGCTCGGGGCCCTTGACCCCTCCACCGTCACCGTACTCGGCGGACCCGCTGCGGTCGCCCCGCCGATCGTGGCCCAGATCGAGGACATCCTCGGCGATGAGGTCGAGGTGGAGCGACTCGGCGGCGGCAACCGCTACGAGACCGCAGTGGCGGTCAGCGACTGGCTCGTTGAGGAGACGGAGACCGAAGTCGACACCGTCTACCTCGCCACCGGTGGCCGCTTCCCCGACGCGCTCGCCGGTGGGCCCTTGGCGGCCTCCGAGGGAGCGCCGATCCTGCTGACCGATGGCGACGAGCTGCCCGAGGCAACCGCGGAGCAACTGGAGGAGCTCGATCCGGACACGATCATCGCCCTCGGTGGCCCCGGCGCGATCAGCGACGAGCTCCTGGACGAGCTCGAGCTCGACTACACCGTGGATCGCATCGCAGGTGGCGACCGGTACGAGACGGCGGTGGCTGTCAGCGAGCGCCTCGCCGAGGACGGCGCCGAGCAGGTCTACGTCGCGACCGGCGTGGGCTGGGCCGACGCGGTCGTCGGCGCCGCGGCCGCGGGCAGCGACGGGGCCCCCGCCCTGCTGGTCCGCCCCGGCGGGGTACCTGAGGTCGTCGCCGACGAGCTGGTGCGTCTGGACCCCGCGGAGGTCCTCGTGCTCGGGGGTCCGGGGGCGATCACCGACCGTGTGGCCGACGCCATCGAGCAGCTCCTCGCTGCCGATGACGAGGACGATGACGAGAACGACGACGAGAACGACGACGAGAACGACGACTGACCTGCGGGTCGTCCCAGGTCGCCGGCCGTAGGCGAAGTTGGCGACCGCCGCCGGCGCAGAGGCCCCGCGCGCGTTCCAGACACGTGCGCGGGGCCTCTGCGCGCGGGGTAGGGCGCGTAGGGGCGAGGTTTGTAGAAAGTTGCCGCGTGAGGCGGCACTTCTCTACAAACCTCGGGCGTGACAGGCGTCAGGGGCGCCTTAGGCGGCGCGGGGTAGGGCCGCCGGGGGCGGCCAGACGCGGCAAGGCGCGACTGACCGCGTCGCCCCTCCCCCCGCCCCCTCCAGGTGGATGGGAGCCAGGACGCACGCGCGGCGTGCCGAGCCACGGTGAACCCGGCAGAATGCGGCCATGGGTGACCTCCCGTCGACCTACGTGCTCACCGCGGAGCTGCACGATGCCTCACCGCCGGTGTGGCGACGGCTGGCGCTGTCCTCCGCGTTGCACCTCGACGAGCTGCACGCGGTGCTGCAGGCCGCGTTCGGGTGGGACGACTACCACCTGCACCGCTTCTCGAGCGACCACGACGACCCACGAGAGCAGGCGGCGTACCTGTGCCCGTTAGACGTCGCCGAGGGCGAGCCTGGCCTGCCCGCCGAGCTGGTCCGCCTCGACGAGGTCCTCGCCGCCGAGGGTGAGCGGCTGCACTACGCCTACGACTACGGCGACAACTGGCAGGTCACGCTCACGCTCGAAGCGAGCGAAGCTCGCGGGGACGAGACACCCCCCGCACGGTGCCGCGACGGACGTGGCGCCGAACCACCGGAGGACTGCGGCGGCCTGGCCGCCTACGAGGTCCTCGTCGGCGCGCAGGACCCCTCCCATCCCGAGCACGCCGAGCTGCTCGCCGATTTCCGGCAGTGGTTCAGCGCCGAGGACGATCCCGCCCGCATCCAGCTCACGCCGTTCGACGCCGAGACCGTGAACACCCGCCTGGCCGGCCTCGACCTCGGCTCGCCGCCGCGGCCGCGCGAGGTTCCTGTGCCGGTCGCCGACCTGCTCACCGGGATCGGCCACCACGCGGTGCGCCGCCGCTTGCTGCGCCTGCTCGCCGAAGCCGAGATCGACCAGCCGGTCGCGATCGACCCCGACGCCGCTGCCGAGATGGCGCGGCCCTATCGGTGGCTGCTCGAGCGGGTCGGCGAGGAGGGCATCAAACTCACCAAGGCGGGCTACCTACCTCCCGCTGTCGTGGAGGCGGCAATGGACGAGCTCGGCCTGTGGGACGAGTGGATCGGCGCCGGCAACCGCGAGGACCTGACTCTGCCGGTGCTCGACCTGCGCGGGTCGGCTCAGCAACTCGGCCTGCTGCGCAAGCACCGCGGTCGCCTCCTGCGTACCAAGCGCGGCAGCGCTGCCGCCGCGGACCCCGTCGCCCTGTGCGGGCACCTCGCCGAGCGCATGCCGCCCGCGCAGCGGGGCACCGCCGAGCACCGCGCCGGCACCGTCCTGCTGCTCGCACTCGCCGCGGGGGCCGACGAGGACACCGACGCGCTCGTCGACGACGCCCTCGCGGCGGAGGGTTGGCGCTACGCCGACGGCACACCGCTCACCATCCGGACGATCCGCGAAGTGGGGCGTCCCACCCGCGCGATGCTCGAGCGCGTGGGCGCGCTAGCACGGGAGCGGGGACACCCGGGCGCAACCGCTCCCACGGCCCTCGCGCGCCCCTTCGCTCATGCCGCGCTCGCCATGGCGCCGTCCGCCTCCTCCGAGCCAGGGATCCCCGAGGGCTCGTGAGCGCCAGGTCGTAGCTGTCTGCCGATTTGCTGCGGGTCGAGGCCGACCCTGAGGTGTTCGCGCGCGGAGAGGTCTGTATGGAGGCTTCCCACCGCTGCCGTGTCGGGCGAGACCATCGTGCACGGGGAGGACATCAGACGTCCACTGGCCTGCGTCGCGCCTACCCGATCGAGATGCACACAGGTTGCCGCCTATTACTGCGCCTCCGACCTCGTCGTCCCGGTGTCCTGGCCCAAGCGCCTGGGACCATGGGCCCGGCCATTCGGGACCTTCGGCCCGTGCTGGGCTCCCCGCATTTACTCAATATATGAGCTTAGAAATAGGCGGAAGAAGACGGAAGGCGGAAGAAG
Source organism: Nitriliruptorales bacterium (assembly GCA_007119035.1). Lineage (GTDB taxonomy): Bacteria > Actinomycetota > Nitriliruptoria > Euzebyales > Egibacteraceae > SKQL01. Next base: position 3,726 of record SKQL01000089.1, read on the forward strand.
GAAAAGGCGATGCCGACCGCTGGCGCCACCGCCCCTGACCCTGACCCTGCGACCAAGGAGCAACCCGTGTCGACCGATGACCCCAACGCCACGACCCACACGGCGGAGGGCGCCACGAGCCTGCCCGCCGCAGCCGAGCAGCTACTCGCCACCGCCATGGCCAGCAGCGCCCGACGCGCCGGACAGACCCTCATCCCCGGCGCGCACGCTCCGCTCAAGCAGACCCTGCTCGCCCTCGGCGCCGGCGCCAGCCTCGACGAGCACGAGTCCCCGACCGCCGCGACCCTGCAGGTGCTGCACGGCAAGGTGCGCCTAGGCGCCGGGAAGGCAGAGACGACCCTCTCCGTCGGCGACTTCGCGCCCATTCCCCCGGTGCGCCACCACCTCGACGCCATCGAGGACGCCGTCGTCCTCCTCACCGCAGTGCAGCTGCGGTAGGTAGAAGTCTCTGCGAGAGGACACGTGTGATGAGTCGCCGTGCTCAACGTGCTCAAGTCGGAAGCGTGCCCTCACAGGCTGCCGCGGAGCAACGTGCGCGACGGTGTTGGGATGCAGCAACCGGGCAGGGGGGTCGACAAGGCCGGCGACGCGGGTTCCTCGCACACGTGGCGGCGCACGTGCGACTCCAGGAACGGTCGGCTGGCGAAGAACGCCCGATGTCCGGTTAGGGCGGGGGCCAGGCGATGCCCGTTGAGGCACGTCCGGATGCGGTCTGCAGGTGCACATGCCGGTCCTGCGGCACACCGCTGCGGTGTCCGGCCGCGACCCGGTCACGGTCGAGGA
>SKQL01000007.1 GCA_007119035.1 Nitriliruptorales bacterium
CGACGTCGCAGCCCTCATCACGCATACCCGCGACGTGGAGGCGCTGCTCGACGACCAGGTCGCGGTGCTCACCGACGCGGGCATCACCGTCACCGATCTCGAGGGCGGCGAGGCGCAGGGGCACCGCTACAGCGTGGACTGGGACATCGCCGCCGCGGAGAAGCAGGGCTTCCCCCATTTCATGCTCAAGGAGATCCACGAGCAGCCGGGCGCGGTGAACGACACGTTGCTCGCCCGCACCGACCCCGCGGGCCGCATCATGCTCGACGAGCTGCGCTTCGAGGCCCACGACATCCGTCACGTCGACAAGGTCTACATCGTCGCGTGCGGCACGAGCTACCACGCCGGCCTCGTCGCCAAGCATGCGATCGAGCACTGGGCGGGCATCGGGGTGGAGGTCGAGATCGCCTCCGAGTTCCGGTACCGGGATCCCATCCTCACCCCGCACACGCTCGTCATCGCGATCAGCCAGTCGGGTGAGACGTCGGACACGATCGCGGCCGCCGCCCACGCCCGCGACCAGCGGGCGAAGGTGCTCGCGATCTCGAACGTCGTCGGCTCCACCCTCACCCGCGAGGCGGACGGCGTCATCTACACCCGCGCCGGCCCCGAGATCGCGGTCGCGTCGACCAAGGCCTTCACCACCCAGATCGTCGCCCTCGACGTGCTTGCCCTGTTCATCGCCCAGGAGCGCCGCAAGCTCTTCCCCGAGGAGTGCCGTGATCAACTCGCTCGCCTCGAGGCGCTGCCCGCGCTGATGGAGCAGGTCCTCGAGGGAGTGCCCGAGATCGAGGAGCTCGCGACCCGCATAGCCGATGCGGGTTATGTGATGTTCATCGGCCGCCACAACGGCGTGCCGATCGCGCTCGAGGGGGCACTCAAGCTCAAGGAGATCAGCTACCTCCACGCGGAGGGCTTCCCCGCGGGCGAGATGAAGCACGGCCCGATCGCGCTCATTGACAACGGGGGACCGGTGGTGGCCATCGCCACGCGGGGTCACGTGCACAGCAAGATCGTTTCGAACATCCAGGAGGTCAAGGCGCGGGGCGCCATGGTCGTCGCGGTTGCCACCGAGGGCGACGTCCAGGTCAAGGAGCACGCCGACCACGTCATCTACGTGCCAGAGGTGCACGAGTTGCTCTATCCCGTCCTGACCGTCCTGCCGCTGCAGGTGCTGTCGTACTACTCCGCGACGAAGCTCGGGCGCGATGTCGACCAGCCGCGCAACCTCGCGAAGACGGTAACGGTCGAGTAGCGCCATGGCAGTTGTCGGGGTCGGGGTGGACGCCATCGAGATCGCCCGCGTACGGCGGGCGATCGAGCGCACCCCCGGTCTGCTCGGTCGGCTCTACACCGACGATGAGCGGGCACGCTGCACGACGAGCTGCGGCAACCTCCGCTTCAGCGGGCTCGCGGCCCGCTTCGCGGGCAAGGAAGCGGTCGCCAAGGCTCTCGGTTGCGGTCTCGACGGCTTCGGGTTCCGCGACATCGAGATCGTGAACAACGTCGACGGCAAGCCCGAGACCGTCCTCGCGGCAGGGGCCGCGGACCGCGCCTCGCTCATAGGGGTGCAGATCATCCACCTCTCGCTGTCGACCTCCGGGGATCTCGCGCTCGCCCACGCCGTTGCGGAGACGGGGTCATCCCCACGATGAGCGTCGCGCTCTACACCCCCGCACAGGTGCGTTCGGCCGACGCCCGGACCATCGAGGCGGGCACCGCCGAGGCCGAGCTGATGGAGCGGGCGGCGGGGCACCTCGCCCGAGCGATCGTCCGGACGGGTGGGCGGGGCTACGGGCTGCGCGTCGGGATCGTGTGCGGCAAGGGGCACAACGGCGGTGACGGGCTCGCGGCCGCCCGTCGGCTCCTGGATGCGGGTGCTCACCCTGTCGTTGCCGTGGTGGGTGGAGCGGAGACCCTGACCGGGCTGCCGGGCAAGCAAGCCGAGTGGTTGCGGGCACGCGGGGGAAGGTTCGTGGCCTCCCCCGGGGAAGCGCTCAGCAAGGCCGACATCGGTGTCGACTGCCTCCTCGGCACGGGCACGACCGGTGCTCCCCGCGGGGAGGTCGCCACTGGGGTGACCGCGCTGCGCGAGGCGGGCATCCGCGTGGTCGCCTGCGATCAGCCGACGGGTGTGGACGCGGCCACCGGCGCGGTGCCGGGCGCTGCCGTTCGCGCGGACCTGACGGTGACGATCGGCCTCGAGAAGGTCGGTCTGCGCCTGTGGCCCGCGCGAGGGCAGTGCGGGCAGGTGGAGGTCGCCGACATCGGGATCGCGGGGCAGGCGCCGGACCCACCCGCGGGAACCCTGCTGACCGACGTGGATGCGGGCGCGTTGCTGCCTTCCCACGGGGAGATGGTGCACAAGCGCAGCCGCGGGGTCGTGGTCGTCCTCGCAGGCTCGGCTGGGATGAGCGGTGCTGCGGTCCTCGCCGCCCGGGGTGCGCAGGCCGCAGGCGCGGGCCTTATCACCGTATGCACCGCGGAGGCCGCCCGCCCGATCGTCGCCACAGCCCTCCCCGAGGTGCTCACGGAGTCCGTTCCCGTGGACGCGGGGGCGGCGTTCGACGTCCTCGTGGGGCAGATCGCCCGGGCCGACGCGCTCGCGGTGGGGCCCGGGCTCGGGCAGCACCCGGAGACGGTCGCGCTCATCCGCCGCCTGGTGGCGGAGGTCGAGGTGCCGCTCGTCCTCGACGCGGATGGCTTGAACGCGTTCGGGGACCGTCCCGACGAGCTCGCCCACCATCGCAGCCCCTCGCTGACGCTCACCCCCCACGCAGGTGAGTACGCCCGGCTGGCCAGCAACGACTGGGGCGACCGGGCGACGGGGCTCGCGGGCGATGCGGCACGCTGGGGCGCCACGGTGGTGGGAAAGGGGCCGGGGACGATGGTCGCGAGCGCGGACGGTCGCGTCTGGGTCAACGCGACGGGCTCCTCCGCGCTCGCCACGGGCGGGACCGGTGACGTGTTGACAGGGATGCTCGCCGCGCTGCTGGCGGCGGACCCAGACCCCGCCCGAGTCGCTGCCGGCGTGCACCTTCACGGGTTGGCCGGCGAGCACGCGGCCGCGGTCGGCGACGCGCGGGCGGTCACCGCGGGAGACGTGGCGGATGGGGTGCCTGCCGCGTGGCGGCGGTTGCGGGGCCCCCGGTGAGCACCCGCCTGTTGTCGGGCGAAGCCGTCGGGCCACGGTCGGCGCGCACGGCCCCGCCGACCGAGCGCCCCACCTGGGCCGAGGTCGACCTCGATGCGATCACCGCCAACGCCGCGGCGCTCAAGGCGCATGCGGTGGCTCCCGCGCTCATGGCGGTGGTCAAGGCCGACGGCTACGGCCACGGGCTCGTGCCCGCAGCCCGGGCGGTGCTCGCGGGCGGTGCGGACTGGTTGGCTGTCGCGCTGGTCGAGGAGGGTCGGGCCCTCCGGGCCGCTGGCATCGACGCGCCGATTCTCGTGATGACCGAGCCACCACCACACGCGGCCGGCGCGTTGCTGGCCGCTCGTCTCACCCCCGCCGTCTACACACACGCGTTCCTGACCGCCCTCGAGCGCGCTGCAGAGACGACCCCGACCGGGTCGGTGGGCGTCCACGTGAAGCTCGACACCGGCATGCGCCGGGTCGGGGTGCCGCAGGCGGACTGGGAGGATGCGCTCACCCGGGTGCGTGATGCGCACGGGTTGTCGCTCGAGGGCCTGTGGAGCCATCATGCGGTCGCCGATGAGCCCGACCACCCTTTCATCGCCCACCAGACCGTGGAGTTCGACCGAGGCGTCGAGCTCGCCCGTCGCCTTGGCACGAAGCCTGCCATCACCCACCTGGCGAACTCCGCGGCGACACTGCACCTTCCAGATTCCCACCACGACATGGTCCGCCCGGGACTTGCCCTCTACGGCCTGGAGCCCACCGAGGGGCTAGCTAAGGCGCTGGATCTGCGCCCCGCGTTGGCGTTGTACTCCTCGTTGTCCCTGGTGAAGGAGCTCGAGGCGGGCGAGGGGGTGAGCTACGGCCTCACGTGGGCTTCCCGGGACCCCACCGTGCTGGGGACCGTCCCCGCAGGCTACGCCGACGGCGTGGCGCGGGCGCTCGGCAACGTGGGGGAAGCGGTGGTCCACGAGCAGCGGGTGCACATCGCGGGACGTGTCTGCATGGACCAGTTCTGCGTCGACCTCGGCCGAGGGTCGCGGGCCGGCGTGGGCGACGAGGTGTGCCTGATCGGTCGCCAGGGCGACGCCGTCGTCACCGCGGACGACTGGGCCGGCTGGCTCGGCACGATCAACTACGAGATCGTCTGCGGCGTGGGCGCGCGCGTGCCGCGGACGTACGTGGGAGCAGTGGCCTGATGAGAGAGGGATGACACATGGAGAGTCGTGGCGCACCGACCATCGTGGACCTGAGCCTTCCCATCAGGGATCATTTCCGTTGGAGGCGGGAGATCGAGCACGTGCAGTCCCCAGAGGAGGGGGACATCTTCCAGACCAGTCGCATGCGGCTGTTGTGCCACGCCTTCACCCACGCGGACGCGCCCCTGCATTTCGTGGGGGGAGGCGACGACATCGCGGATATGCCGCTCGACACGTGGGCGGGAGAGGCTGCGGTCCTCGATCTCGCCGACGTGGAGGCGAACCAGCCGATCGACGCGTCGTTGCTCTCCGAGCGTGGTGGGCACCTGCGGCCAGGCGACATAGCGCTGCTGCGGACCGACTGGGGCAGGAAGGTAGCGGTGGAGGACGCCGACTACTGGCAGGTAGCACCCTACGTCACCCGCGACGGCGCTGAATGGCTGTTGTCCCAGGAGTGTCGGTGCGTGGGCTACGACTTCCCCCAGGACTACCCCATCCGGGAGCTCGTGGGCGGCTCCCGCGCACCTGAGAGCAAGGAGTTCGTCACTCACGACGTCTTGCTGAGCCGAGGCGTCGGGATGGTCGAGTACCTGGCCGGGCTCGATCAGATCCCGGGGGAGCGCACGTTCTTCGTGGCTGCCCCGCTCCGTCTCCCCGAGGTGGACGGGTCGCCGGTCCGCGCGCTCGCGATCGAGTGGGGGTAATGCTCGTGGGCATGCCACAGTGGGGGACGAGCCCCGAACGCATGCACGTGGGAGCGGCCTGATGCGTCGGCGGGTGCTTGGAGCGATGGCCTTCGCGGGGACCGCGGCGGGTGGGGCGGCCCTCGGCTGCCTCGCGGAGCGCCGTGCTTCAGAGCAGGCCGATCCGGGTGACTGGGAGGAGTCCCTGAGCAGGGACCCCGTGGAGGTCACCGCCGCCGACGGCACGAGGCTGCACGCGGAGGTCAGCGGTCGGGAGGACGCACCGACCCTGGTGCTCGCCCATGGGGTGGGCTTGTCCTCGCGCACGTGGCACCATCAGCGCCGGGATCTCGCGCACGAGCTCCGTGTCGTGGCCTTCGACCACCGAGGCCACGGCCGGAGCGAGCGGGGCGAAGACTGCTCCATCGAGTCGCTGGGCCACGATCTCGCCGCGGTGATCGAACGTTGCGCGCCCACGGGGCCGCTGCTCCTCGCAGGCCACTCGATGGGCGCCATGGCGATCCTCTCTCTCGCGGAGGGGTACCCGGGCCTCGTGAGGGACCGGGTACGTGGCGCAGCGATGTGCAACACCGCAGCTGTCGCCGCTCTCGGGGGCGCACTGGCAAGCGTCACCGCAGGGGTGCTGAGCACGGTGCAGGCGCGCCTTGCCGGCTCCAAGGTCGCTCGCGGAAGGCTGTTGCGCTCCCAGGACCCCGACGACCGGCCGTCGACTGACCTGTCCCTGCTCCTCACCCGGCAGTTCGGGATGGCCCGCGACGCGTCGCCCGAGACGGTCGCCTTCCTCGAGCGGGAGTTGCGGGCGTGCCCACCGATCGTGCTCGCCGCCTTCGCCCCCGGCCTCGCGACGCTCGACATGCGCGAGGCCGCCGCGCGCTTGCGCCTACCGACGCTAGTGGTGGTCGGCGAGCGCGACCGCATGACGCCCCCTCGGCAGGGCCGGATCCTGGCGGAGCTCCTGCCCATGGGCGACATCGTCGAGTTGGCGGGGGTGGGCCATACCACGATGCTGGAGGCACCTGACGTGGTGACGGGTGCGCTGCGGGCCCTGGCCGACGAGGTCCTCGACCGGGAGGTCGCGTGAGCCGCCGACGCACATCGCACGGACCTGTCAACACCATCGGCGGGGCCCCGCACTAGACTCCCCCTCTCGCCACACCGCAACGGGAGGCAAGCACTGGTGGCCCACACCGTCGAGCTCGCGACCGAGGACCCCGGTGGAACCTGTGCGCTCGCCGCCGTCCTCGCGGGTGAGTTGCAGCGTGGTGACGTGGTGAGCCTCACCGGCGAGCTCGGGGCGGGCAAGACGTGCTTCGTGCAGGGGGCGGCAGCGGCGCTCGGGGTCACCGAGAGGGTCACGAGCCCATCGTTCATCCTGCGGCGCGACTACGAGGGCCGGGTGCCGGTGACCCACATCGACGTCTATCGTCTCGAGAGCCTGCACGAGGTCTTGGATGTCGGCTATGGGGAGGATGACTCCGTCACCTTCGTCGAATGGGGCGACGCGATGCGCCCTCTGTTGCCCACCGAGCACCTGGAGGTCGAGATGCTGCTTCCCGATGTCGCCGCAACCCGGTTGGAGCCCGGCACGGAGGTGGTGGCCGACGAACGTCGCCATGTCCGCCTGCGCCCCCATGGCGACGGGTGGCTGCGGCGGCTCGACCGGCTCGACCGGGCCCTGGCCGCGTGGAGGAAGGGGTAGCCCGTGTACGTCCTCGGGATCGACACATCCACCGCCCAGACGAGCGTGTGCATCGGGGGCGACCGAGGCGTCCTCGCCTCGGCTGTCCTCGGGCGCGCGCAGGCGCATGGTGAGTTCCTGAGCCCCGCGATCCGATTCTGCCTGGAGCAGGGGCGAGTCGAGGTCGACCGCCTCGCAGGCGTGGCGGTGAGCCTCGGGCCGGGCCTCTACACCGGCATGCGCGTGGGCATCGCGGCTGCCCAGGCCTTCGCCCACGCTCGGCACCTGCCGGTGGTGGGACTCGGCTCCCTCGACCTTCTCGCCTACGAGTTCCGGTATGTGCGGGACAACCGCATGATCGCCGCAGTCATCGATGCCCGTCGCGGGCAGGTGTTCTGGGCGTTCTACCGACCGACGCACGACGGGGTCCAACGGGTCAGCGAACTGCAGGTCGGTACCCCCGATCGCCTGGCGGGCGAGGTCGAGGCCACCCCGGAGGGCACGCTGTGCGTCGGTGACGGGGCGGTGGCTCACGCCGCGCGCCTCGCTTCGGCACGGGGCCGGGTCGCGACGGCATGGAAGGGCAGCCCTCGGGCCGAGGCGCTCGTCGAGCTCGCCACGCCGCGCTTCGAGCGCGAGGAGACCCAGCGCCCCGAAGACCTTCGGGCGATCTACCTGCGTGGTGCCGACGCGAAGATCAGCTGGCGCAAGAGAGGCGCGTTGGCGGGGGGACGCCCCGCGGACGCTCCTCCTGTGGGAAGCCCCGAGGGATGATGGTCGCCGCACCCGAACGCGAGGCGATGCGCGACGTCGTCGTCCGGCCGATGCATCCGCGTCACCTGCGGCGGGTCATGAGCATCGAGCGCCAGCTCTACCCGCGGCCGTGGTCTCATTCGCTGTTCACCGAGGAGCTGGCGCGAACAGACTCCCGCGGCTACTTCGTCGCGCTGGCCTCGACGGACAGTCGGCCTTGGCGGCAGGTCGTGGGCTACGCGGGTGTCCTCCTCCAGGCGGGGGAGGCCCATGTGACGACGGTCGCGGTCGACCCGGCGCAGCATCGCCGCAAGATCGCGACCCACCTCGTCCTCAGCCTGCTCGGGTGGTCTCGCGCGAAGGGCGCGGAGGTCGCCACCCTGGAGGTCCGGGCGGCCAACCGGGGGGCACAGAGGCTCTACTCGGCGTTCGGCTTCGCGCCGGTGGGGGCGCGGCCCGGCTACTACGCCGAGACGGGCGAGGATGCGGTCATCATGTGGGCCTACGACCTGCAGGGGGAGGAGATGGAAGAGCGTCTGCGGGCTCAGGAGGCGCGCCTGGAGCTTCCCGGCGGTGCCAGCGGGGCCCCCGACGACCCTGTGCCGTGGGCGCGGGGCCGCGTGGGCCTCGGTGGGGAGGAGTAGCGATGCTCGTTCTCGGGATCGAGACCTCCTGCGACGAGACCGCCGCCGCGCTCGTGGCGGACGGGACGGTGGTGCGGTCGAACGTCATCGGCAGCCAGGTGGAGCGCCACAGGCCCTACGGCGGCGTGGTGCCCGAGGTCGCCGCACGCGCGCACCTCGACCTGCTCCTGCCCGTGCTCGACCGGACCCTCGTCGAGGGCGGTGCCCGCTACAGCGATCTCGACGGTATCGCGGTCACCAGGGGACCCGGGCTCGTGAGTGCGCTGCTCGTCGGTCTCGCCGCGGCGAAATCGCTCGCATTGGCCGGGGACACGCCCCTGATCGGCGTGAACCATCTCGAGGGCCACATCTACGCCACCCAGCTCGAGTACGGGCTGCTCGAGCCCCCGATCATCACGCTGCTCATGTCGGGCGGCCATACGAGCATCGCGCTGCTCGACGAGGGCGGGACGTTCGAGACCATAGGCCAGACCGTCGACGACGCCGCGGGGGAGGCATTCGACAAGATCGCGCGCTTCCTCGGCCTCGACTACCCCGGCGGGCCTGAGATCGACAAGGTCTCACGGGACGGGGATCCGACGGCGATCCGCTTCCCCCGGGCGATGGCGGGCAGCTTCGACTTCTCCCTGTCGGGCCTCAAGACCGCGGTGATCCGGGAGCTCCGTCGGCAGGAGGCCGCGGGGGAGCATCTGGACCTCCCAAGCGTCGCCGCGTCCTTCCAGGAGGCCATCGTGGACGTGGCGGTGGACAAGACCGTGCGCGCGGCGCTGAGCCGCGGCGTCGAGCAGATCGCGGTGGCGGGCGGCGTCGCGGCCAACTCGCGCTTGCGTGCCCGCATGGTGGAGGCCTGTGAGAAGGAGGGCCTGCGGCTGCTCACCCCCTCGCCTGCCCTGTGCACCGACAACGGGGCGATGATCGCCGCCGCCGGCTACAACCGTCTCGTGCAGGGACAGCGGAGCCCCGACGATCTCGGTGTCGACCCGAGCCTCACGCTCGAATCGTCGGGGTCCCCGGGCGGTGGGCAGGGGTGAGCGCAGGCTCGCTCCGTGCTCGTGTGCAGACCGTGGACGAGCAGCTCGCGCCCCGGGTGACGGCGTTCCTCGAGCAGCCCGAGCCGGGGATGGACCGCACGGACGCGGTCCTCGCACATCAGCAGCTGCTGGACGCGATCGACCGTCACGAGTACCGGCGACTCCTGATCTGGCCCGAGGGCGAGCCGGCCGCGGTGGCCCACCTCTCCACGTCGGGCACGCTCGTGGTGGCGGGCACGAGGGAGGCCGGCGCCGACTTCGCCACGCATCTCTCGGGAAGCGGCTGGCGCGTGCTCCTCGGCGACGCGCCGCTTGCTGACTGCATCCTCGAAAGCTCTCCGCGCCCGATGATGCGGCGCCGGTCACACGCTCGGGAGCAGCGATTCATGGCCACGCGCACCTGCGCCGACCTGCCGACGCCCGCGGGGCTGCGTATCGCGGACATGCACGACCTCGGGGCGATCTCGGAGTTGGCGTGCCGCCTGCACGTCGAGGACCGGATGGGCCCTCCGTTGTCGCGGGGTGCACGCAGCGGCGTCACCGAGCGCATGCGCTCGAGTGTTCGCCGGGAGGCTACATGGGTCGTCGAGCAGGGCGGCGACGTGGCGGCGAAGTTCGACATCTCGTTGCGAAGCCCCGCTCGGGGTGCGCAGATCGCGGGTGTGTACGTCAAACGGGAGCACCGGGGCGCCGGGCTCGCGGCGCGTGGGGTGGCAGCGGTGGCGCGGCACCTGATGACCGTTGAGAGGATGCCCGGCGTGACGCTCCACGTTCGCTCGGACAACGCACCGGGGCGGAGGGCCTACGAGCGGGCGGGGTTCGCAGACCGGGGAGCGTGGACGCTCGCGCTCCGCTAGGTCCGCGGGCTGCTAGGTGTGCGCGAGCACACCCTCGTCCTCTAGGCGAATGACGAGGTCGTCGGGCTCGGTGCCGTAGATGACGGAGAGCGCCCGGAGGTCCTCACCGCGGATTGTCAGGACGTTGCCGTTGAAGTCGCCCCGCTGGAGCTGGATGGTGTGGGCGAACCGCGACACCGGGCGGAGCTCGGGATCGAGGTCCGAGCGCGACAGCCGGCGAAGGTCGAGCATCACCTTGGACGGTGGTCCGCTCGGTTGCACCGACGGCAGATCGTCCTTGGGGAGCAGTTCCGAGACCGGCACGTTGTAGAACTCACCGAGCTCGGCGAGCTTGGCGACGGACACGGCCCGGTCGCCGCGCTCATACGAGCCGACGACGACGGCCTTCCACTTGCCCTCGGACATCTCCTCGACCTGCTGGAGGGTCAGGCCCTGCTGCTGGCGGATCGCCCGCAAGCGGTTGCCGAGTCGTCGCTGGTATTCGGTCTCCACAGGATGTCCCTCCAACACCGCATGGCCTGTATCGGTCCGTGGCTCCCGCTACGGCGTGACAATGCGTCCCGGGACTTTAGCACAGACTCACGCAGGGTAAAGGGAGGGTTCCCGATCCGTGACGGCCGTATGGCGCTTGAGCGCCGGCTTCTGTAAAGTGAGATTACGTGAGTCCACCACGCTAAGACCTGATCGCGGGGGCACCCACGTCTTGCAGTTGGATCCGGCGACTGCTAACGTGCCATCAGCACTCCCGATGTGTGAGTGCCAACCTGCGGGGGCCGCCAGGCTTCCACACACCAAGACCAGACATAAGAGTAGAGCTTCGGCAGGCGGGAACGCCGCCGGACTTGATCCTCAAAGGAGGGCATGGCATGGCGACCTCTACCAAGGTTGCATTGAAGCCGCTCGACGACCGTGTTGTCGTTCAGGCTGTCGAGGCGGAGCAGACCACGGCAAGCGGCCTCGTGATACCCGACACCGCGAAGGAGAAGCCCCAGGAGGGCAAGGTCATCGCCGTCGGCAAGGGGCGTATCACCGATCAGGGCGAGCGCATCCCCCTCGACGTCAGCGAAGGTGACTCCGTCGTCTACTCGAAGTACGGCGGCACTGAGTTCAAGCTCGATGGCGAGGATTACCTGATCCTCTCCGCCCGCGACATCCTTGCGGTCCTCGAGCGCTAGCTCACCACGCATCCCCAAATCTTTGAGAATCCTCAGGAGGTAGCCAGAGATATGGCCAAGCAGCTGATGTTCCATGAAGATGCCCGCCGTCGACTCGAGGCTGGCGTGAACCAGCTCGCGGACACGGTGAAGATCACCCTCGGCCCCAAGGGTCGCAACGTCGTGCTCGAGAAGAAGTGGGGATCACCCACGATCACCAACGACGGTGTCACCATCGCACGCGAGATCGACCTCGAGGACGCCTTCGAGAACATGGGGGCCCAACTCGCGAAGGAAGTAGCGACCAAGACCAACGACGTCGCCGGTGACGGGACGACCACGGCGACGGTGCTCGCCCAGGCGATGGTCAAGGAAGGCATGCGCAACGTGGCGGCCGGCGCCAACCCGATGCTGCTGAAGCGCGGCATCGACTCGGCGGTCGCACGTGTCGTCGAGCGCATCGGCGACCTGGCTCGCGAGATCGAGACCCAGGACGAGATCGCCCACGTCGCGACCATCTCCGCCAACAACGACCCCGACGTCGGCAAGATCATCGCCGAGGCGATGGACAAGGTCGGCAAGGACGGTGTCATCACCGTCGAGGAGAGCCAGACCTTCGGTCTCGAGCTCGACTTCGTCGAGGGGATGCAGTTCGACAAGGGCTACATCTCGCCGTACATGGTCACTGACCAAGAGCGGATGGAGGTCGTGTACGAGGAGCCCTACGTCCTCATCGCGAACCAGAAGATCTCCGCGGTCCACGACATGCTCCCGATCCTCGAGAAGGTCATGCAGGCGGGCCGTCCGCTCGTGATCATCGCGGAGGACCTCGAGGGCGAGGCCCTTGCGACCCTCGTTGTGAACAAGATCCGCGGGACGTTCCAGTCCGCCGCGGTGAAGGCCCCCGGCTTCGGGGACCGCCGCAAGGCGATGCTGCAGGACATCGCGATCCTGACGGGCGGCCAGGTGATCTCGGAAGAGGTCGGCCTCAAGCTCGACAGCGTGACCATCGACCTGCTGGGCAAGGCCCGCAAGGTGACCATCACCAAGGACGAGACGACCATCGTCGAGGGTGGCGGTAACGAGGAGGACATCCAGGGCCGCGTCAACCAGATCAAGGCCGAGATCGAGAACACGGATTCGGACTGGGACCGCGAGAAGCTCCAGGAGCGCCTCGCCAAGCTGTCCGGCGGCGTCGCGGTCGTCAAGATCGGCGCGGCGACCGAGGTTGAGCTCAAGGAGAAGAAGCACCGCACCGAGGACGCGCTCTCGGCCACCCGCGCGGCGGTCGAGGAGGGCATCGTCGGCGGTGGTGGCACCGCGCTGCTCCAGGCGGCCGAGACCATCGACAAGCTCGACCTCGAGGGCGACTACGCCACTGGCGCGGCCATCGTGCGCAAGGCGCTTGCGTCACCGCTTTTCTGGATCGCCCAGAACGCGGGGCTCGAGGGCTCGGTCGTGGTCGAGAAGGTTCGCGGCCTCAAGGCCGGCGAGGGCCTCAACGCGCTCACCGGCGAGTACGGTGACATGATCGGCTACGGGGTCATCGACCCCGCCAAGGTCACGCGGTCTGCGCTGCAGAACGCGGGCTCGATCGTGGCCCTGTTGCTCACCACCGAGACGCTCGTCGCCGACAAGCCGGAGGAGAACGGCGGCGGTGGCGGCGGCCACGACGACATGGGCGGCATGGGCGGCATGGGCGGCATGATGTAGCTCGTCCCCTACGCGCATCGCATGAAGGGCGGCCCTACGGGGTCGCCCTTCTTGCGCTGCTTTGAGCTTAGAGTGCCGCTTGCGTGCCCCTATGTCCACGTGGTGATGCACTAGTGCATGGGGCGCAGGGACGCGCTGACCCGTTACGCTGTCCGCACAGGGTGATTCGACGCGGGGAATGCATGTGACGGAACTGTCCTTGGAGGACCTGGGGTCCGACAGCTCCGCGGTGCGATCCCTGATCGCAGGCCTGCCGATTCCCGCGATCGCGGTCGAGGTCGAGACGGGCAACTGGCATGTACTCGTCGCCAACGACCTTGCGATCGCCCGTTTGGGCCTCGACGCCTCGCCGGCCGGCCTCACCCTCTACGATCTCCTGGCCGAGCAGGATACCGTGACGGTGGATGGCTTGACTCCCGCCCAGGCGCTCCACGAGGTGCTACGGACCCGCGCGACCGTCACCACCCGGGTCCTCGTCGCCGAGGCGCCCGAGGACAAGGGACTCTCGCCGAGGTGGTGGAGCCTGCACCTCCAGCCCGTCCTCGGGGTGGAGCAGCAGTCGGTGCGCGCCATCCTGATCTCCGTGCTCGACCTCACCGCCTCCATCGGGAGCCCCGCGCTGTCCGCCGGATCAGCAGCGCTGCAGTCCCTCGCAGCGGGCCTCACCGCCACGAAGCCGATTGAGGAGGTCTACTCCGACGTCATCTCGAGCGCGGTGATCGCGGCGGACGGGAGTCGGGGAGTCCTCCTCGCCTACGAGGCGATGGCTGGCTTCCGCGTGCTCCGAAGCGTGGGTGAGGCCCCGTCCGTCGGCGACGGCCACGCGTTCGCGTCCGTGTCGCTGCACAACGCGTGCACGACCGGGGAGCGTGTCATGTGGTCGGCGACCGACCCCGGCGCGGGGCCGCCGCCTCTCTCGTTTGCGGGTACCCCGGGCTGGGAGCAGCTGCTGCTGGTGGGGCTGCGCCTCGAGTCGGGTGTCCCCGGCGCCATCGCGGTGGGTCAGCCCCGTCACGGCACGTTCGACACCGAGGCCCTGGAGCGTCTCGGCCTCGTGGCCACGCTGGCATCGACCGCGGTCGAGAACGTGCGGCTCGTCGACGAGTTCGCTCGCTTCGAGGAGCTCCTCTCCGCCGCGGTGGAAGCCTCCGCGGGGCTCGTGGAGGTGAGGGACCCCCTTGCGGCCCGACGCCGCCTCCTTGACGGCCTCGTCGACGGGCTGGGTTTCGCGGGCGCCGCGTTGTGGGCGCGGGAGCCGGGGCGATCCGACCGGCTCGAGCTCGTGGGAGAGATCGGCTTGCCGGATGAGGTCCGCCGGAGGGTGGGCGCGCTCGGCCCGGCCAGCGTCGCCAACAGGCTGCTGCGCGCCGTGGAGGAGGGCACGGATGTCGATCCCCCGACCTCGTCGGCGCCGTCGAGCTGGGCCGATCGCCAGGTGCGCCTGGTCACCGTCCCCGAGCCCGCATCGGGGGTCCTCGGCGTCTACGCGGAGCGCCCGCTGCCGCGCCTCGTCGACCGGGTCCTCGTCACGCTCACCCACGCGTTCGCATCCGCCGTCGGGCAGGCGACGCTCCACGAGCGGGTCGCGACCGTGGTCGACTCGCTTCAACGGGAGTTGCGCCCCCATAGGGCGGTGAGCCTCCCGGGGGCCGACGTGGGCCACGTCTACCGCTCCGCCACGGTGGGGATGGAGGTCGGGGGCGACTTCTTCGACATCTTCTCCACCGAGAGCGGCCATGTGGGGCTCGCGTGCGGTGACGTCTCGGGCAAGGGTGTCGAGGCGGCGAGCCTCACCGCCATGGCGGTCTACTCCCTCCGCGCGTTCGCGCTGCCGGGGGCATCGCCGCGGACGGTGGTGAGCATGGTGAACGGTGTGGTGGCCGACCAGACCGGCGACGAGCGCTTCATGACCCTCGCCTACGCCCGCATCGACCCCGTCTCGTGGAAGGTCGAGCTCACGCTCGCAGGGCA
>SKQL01000040.1 GCA_007119035.1 Nitriliruptorales bacterium
ATCGGGTTCATGTACGAGCGGACCCATTCCCGGGCGATCGCCGACTACTCGGGGCTGGCGAGCACGACGCCGGTGTTCGCGGGCATCTTCCTGTTCACCGCGATGTCGTCCGTCGCGCTTCCGGGCCTCAACGGCTTCGTCGGCGAGTTCCCCATCCTGATCGGCACGTACCAGACCGCGCCATGGGCCGCGGTGGCCGCCACGTTCGGCGTGATACTCGCGGCCCTGTACCTGCTGTGGGCCTACCAGCGGATGTTCCACGGCCCCGTGGGAGGGCTGTCCGCGGACATGACCGACCTCAACGGTCGCGAGGTCGCGGTGATGGCCCCGCTGATCGTGCTCATGCTCGGCATCGGGCTCTACCCACAGCCGCTCTACGAGCGCATCACCCCCTCGGTCGAAGAGATCCTGGTTGAGGTGGGCGACACGCTCGACACCGCGGAGATCGAGGAGGACGGGCAGTGATCGGAGTGATCGCGCAGGCGCAGCAGGTCGTGATCCCCGAGATCCCATGGGGGGCACTCAGCCCCGAACTGGTCTTGTTCGGGGCAGGCATCCTCGCCCTGCTGCTCGAGACGGCCGGCCACACGCGGGTCAAGGTCTCAGCCGGTGCGCTCGTGGTGGCGCTCGCCGCCGCGGCGGGCGTCTTCGTCATGACAGGCGACCCGGTGCTGCCCGTGCTACTCGGGCTCGCGGGCGTGGCGCAGCTGGCGCTGACCTTCACGTGGCGCGACCGCCCCCGGGTCCTGTCGGCGCTGATCGCCACGCTCGGGTTCGCGGCCACGCTAGGTACGGTGACGTGGCAGTGGCTCCGCCTGTCCGCGGTGGAGGAGGCGGGCGGGCTGCTCGCCGCCGAGAGCGTCCTCGGCGACATGGTCGCCGTCGACGGCATCGCGCTCTTCACCCGGGTGACCGTCTGCCTCGCGGGGCTGCTCGCGATTCCGCTCGGATGGTCCTACGTCGAGCAGCGGCGGATCCACCGAGGCGAGTACTACCCGCTGATCATCTTCTCCGCGGTCGGGATGAACCTGCTCGCGTCGAGCCAGAACCTCATCATGGTCTTCATCTCCATCGAGGTGCTGTCGCTCGCCCTGTACATCCTCACCGGCTTCGCGAAGCGGGACCTGCGCAGCCAGGAGGGCGCGTTCAAGTACTTCCTGCTCGGCGCGTTCTCGAGTGCGATCCTGCTGTACGGCATCGCGTTGACCTACGGGGTCGCGGGCACGACGAACATCACCGAGGCGGGCGTGGCGCTCCTCGCCGCGGACGCGCCGACGGGGCTCTCGCTCGCCGCGATGGCGCTGCTGATGGTCGGCTTCGCGTTCAAGACCGCGCTCGTGCCGTTTCACATGTGGACCCCCGACGCCTACGAGGCCGCGCCGACCCCCGTGACCGGCTTCATGGCCGCGGGCACGAAGGCCGCGGCGTTCGCCGCGTTCCTCCGGGTCTTCGCGGGCGGCTTCGGCGACCTCGCATGGTCGTGGGTGCCCGCCCTGTGGACGCTGGCCGCGATCACGATGATCGTCGGCGCGGTGCTCGCGGTCGTGCAGGACGACCTCAAGCGGATGCTCGGGTACTCGGCGATCGCCCACGCGGGCTACGCGCTCGTCGGGCTCGTCGCGGTGACGCGCGACGGGGTGAGCGGGACGCTGTTCTACCTCCTCGTGTACGGGATCATGTCCGCGGGCTCGTTCGGCGTCCTCTCGATGCTCGAGCGGCGGCAGTCGGCCGCGGTGCGGATCGCAGACATCCGCGGGCTGGGTCGCCGTTACCCCGTTCCCGCCGGCTTCTTCTCGTTGTTCCTGCTCTCGCTCGCGGGGATTCCCGGCACCGCGGGGTTCATGGGCAAGTTCGGCGTCTTCCGCGCGGGCGTCGAGGCGGGGCAGGTCACCCTCGTCGTCATCGCGGTCGTGTCCAGCATGATCGCCGCGTTCTTCTACATCCGCGTGATCCGGGCCATGTTCATGGAGGAGGAGCCGAGCGAGCTCGCCGAGGTCCCGTTGCTCACGACGCCCGGGATCTCCACGGGCCTGGCAGCCTCCGCGGCGGTGGTGGTGGTCCTGGGAGTGCTGCCGACAGCGGTCATCGACCTCGCGTGGCAAGCTGCCGCGTTCGCCGGTTGACGTCGATGCGGGCAAGCTAGGGAGGCACATGGCAATCTCGCGGGAAACGCTCGACGACCTCGCTCGCAAGGGCGCGGAGCGAGGCGTCGATCTGGCGCCTGGCCTGTTCCTCGTCGAGGGACGCCTCCGGGAGCTCGTCGCCTCCGACCTGCCGTTCCTCGAAGCCGCTTCGCGCTACCTCATCGACGCGGGCGGCAAGCGGTTCCGGCCCATGCTCGTCCTGCTCACGGGGCTCCTCGGCGACCGCGAGCCCACCGACCGCGAGCTCGTTGACGCGGGCACGATCGTCGAGCTCGTGCACCTCTCGACGCTTTACCACGACGACGTCATCGACGCCGCGGAGGTCCGCCGTGGCGAGCTCGCCGCACACGTGAAGTGGTCGAACACCACCGCGATCCTCACCGGCGACTTCCTCCTCGCGCGTGCCTCCGAGTTGTCGGCCGCGCTCGGGGTGGAGGTCACCAACATCATGGCGCGCACGATCGCGGACCTGTGCACCGGCCAGATCCGCGAGGTGCAGGGGTCGGCGGAGGCCAGCTCCCACGGGATGACGCCGATCGTGGCCGACCGCGAGCACTACCTCGCCGTCATCGGCGACAAGACCGCGTCGCTCATCGCGTCGTCGTGTCGCCTCGGCGCGCTCCTGTCGGGGCAGACCCCTGAGGCCATCGAGAAGCTCAGCGTGTACGGGTGGCGACTCGGGATGAGCTTCCAACTCGCCGACGACGTCCTCGACGTGTGCGGCGAGGCGGGGGAGTCCGGCAAGCTGCCGGGCACCGACCTGCGCGAGGGCGTGAGCACGATGCCGGTGCTGCTCGCGCTCGAGGCCGAGGGGCCGGACTCAGAGCTCGCCGCCGCGCTCAAGGGCGTGACGGGCGACGACGGGGAGGCCGCCCTCGCGCACGCGCTCGAGCTGCTGCGCGCACATCCCGCGATGGAGCTGGCGAGGGACGCGGCACGGCTCGAGTCCGCGAAGGCCAAGCGGGCGCTGCACGAGCTCGGGGACGCCGACGAGGTCGTCATCGAGGGCCTGTCCTACCTCGCGGACTACGCCGTCGAGCGCATCAACTGACCGGAGCGCCTCGCCGGACCCTCCGGTGGCCGGGCACCGACGTTCCTGACACGCGGCGTGCCGCGCGGTCTCCTACAGCCTCACCGAGGGAAACGCCCACCGGGTCCGCTCGCGCATCGTCGTCGAGGCCGCGAACGTCCCGGCCACCCCGCCGCCGAGGCCGCGTTGCTTGCCCGTGGTGTGCCCCTGTTGCCGGACTTCGTCGCGAACGGCGGCTCCGTGGCGTGGGCATGGTGGACGCTGTTCGGCGACATCACCGCGGATGCGGAGGATGCGTTCGGCAAGTTGTCCAAGCAACTCGGCGTCAAGCGCGGCGATCCTCCACGAAGGATCCACTGACGCCGCCGACGTCAAAGTGCTTCGAGATTCTCGACGATCGCTTCCTGGGTGCTGCGGGCGATGACGACGACCGCCTTCGTGTCGCCGACGTTCGACTCGACATGGGCGACGAACGGCGGTACGTAGACGAAGTCTCCCGGCGCCGCGTGGAGCTCGACGATATCCGCACCCTCGCGGTAGGAGAACACCGGCGTGCCCTCCACGACGTAGATGCCTGTCTCCGAATGCCCGTGATGGTGGGCGGCGGAGCTCGTGTCTGGCTCGACGCGCGTCAAACCCATCCAAAGGCCCTGCGACCCCACTGTCGCTGCCGCGAGCGCGGCGGTGCGCGCCATCCCTCCGGTCTGGGCTGTCTCGGAGGTGCATTCCTCCGCGCGGACCAGCCGCAGTCGTCCGCTCACGCGTTCGTCCCCGATGCTCATCTTGCCCGCCTCGCTGTGAAGTGCCCGTACCACTGCGACCCGGGCGGATCGTAACGCCGATACCCGGTGTGCACGACTAACCTCTCCGCCGCCCGCATGGATGGCTCGGGCGACGGAGGTCGTGGTCACGTTACCGCTCGTAGCGGTCGAAGCGCAGGGTCTCGCCCGCCGCACCGCCACGGGTCCTGCGACGCGATGGCAAGCGTGTCGAGCACCTGCTCGATGGTGGCGAAGATGTTCGCGGGAACGAAGCCGTAGTCGGGTTCAGCAGGAGGTTGTCGCGCTCGTAGAAGAGCGCGAGGTCGATGATCATGGGTGAGTCGAGGTAACCCGTGCCCGCCTCATACTCATGCGACG
>SKQL01000028.1 GCA_007119035.1 Nitriliruptorales bacterium
ACGGCCACGACGACGACGACGACCACGGCCACGACGACGACGACGACCACGGCCACGAGCACGGGTCCTATGACCCTCACGCGTGGTTCGACGCGGGACTCATGGCCGAGGCCACCCGGGCGGTCGGCGATGCGTTCGCGGAGATGGACGAGGCCCACGGTGACGCGTACCGGGAGAACGCGGAAGACCTAGCCGACCGGTTCGACGAACTCCACGAGGACACCGCCGCACTGTTCGAGAGCGGCTGCGCGGTGGACCGAGTCATCGTGAGCCACGAGGCGTACGCCTACGTCGTCGCGCCTCATGGGCTGCACCAGGAGGGCGTCTCGGGTGTGGGGGGCCACGGACCCGCATCGCCGCAGCGCATCGCCGAACTCGCGGACCTGATCGAGCAGCACGACATCGACTACGTTCTCGCCGAACCCGTGGAGGGCCGCGAGGACGCAGAAGCGGTCGCGGGCGAGACTGCCGCGGAGATCATGGACATCTTCTCCCTCGAGATCGTCGACGACGAGGGATTGTTCGAGGAGAAGGGCTTCTTGACCTTGCTGCGCGACCAGACCGAAGCGATCGCGACCGCGGCGGACTGTGGCTAGCGACGCGGCACACCCGCTCGGCGAGCCCTCCCGTCCCCCTCCGGCGCAGGAGGTGGTCCTCGCCTATGACCAGGTGACGTTCGGCTACACCCGCGTGCCCGTGCTGCGGGAGGTCTCCCTCCACGTCCGGGCGCGCGAGTTCGTCGCCCTCGTGGGGCCCAACGGCGCGGGCAAGACCACCCTGATGCGCCTGGGCCTCGGGCTGCTCGAGCCCTCGCACGGAACGGTCCGCTTGTTCGGCAAGGAGGTCGGAGGGTTTCGGGAATGGGGGCGTGTCGGATACGTCCCGCAACGCGCGGGTGCGGGGGCCTCCCTCCCCGTCAGCGTCGAGGAGGTCGTTCGCACCGGCTTGGCCGGTCACCTCGGGCTGTTCCGTCGCCCCACGGCCCACCACAGGCAGCGCATCGAGCACGTCCTCGACCTCATGGGACTCGCCCCCTTCCGCGGCGAGCCGATCGAGGAGCTCTCCGGCGGCCAGATGCAGCGGACCCTGATCGCACGTGCCCTCGTGACCGATCCCCAGCTGCTCGTCCTGGACGAGCCGACCACCGGCGTCGATGCGGACGCCCGCCGCATCCTCAAGGAGGCGCTGGAGCACCTCGTCCAGGTCGAGCACGTGGCGGTCGTCTACATCAGTCACGACCCCGAGGGATTCGAGGGCCTCGCGGACCGGGTGATCGAGGTCCGGGCGGGCCACGCGAACGTGCTCAGGTCCGCCTCCGGCGACGCGGCCCTCCCACGTCCCGGCTGGGAGTCGTCGTGGAGGCGCTGAGCTTCGGCTTCATGCAGCGCGCGCTCATCACGTGCGTGGTCGTGTGTGCGGTGGCCCCGCTCGCGGGAGCGTTCGTCGTACAGCGACGCCAGAGCCTCATCGGGGACGGCATCGGCCACGTCGCCTTCGCCGGTGTGGGCCTCGCCTTCCTCACCGGCACGAGCCCCCTGCTCGGGGCGATGGCGATGGCGATCATCGCCGCGGTCGTGCTGTTTCGCCTCGAGCGTCGGGGGCGCCTCGGCGGGGACCTGTCCCTCGCGCTGATCTTCTACGGGGGCATCGCGCTCGGCTACCTGTTCAGCCAGCGAGCGGGAGGGGGCCTCAACTCGGTGGTGGGCTTCCTCTTCGGCAGCCCCAACAACATCTCGTGGAGCGAGGTCGCGGCCATCACCGCGCTGTGCGCGGCCGTGGCCATCGTCGTCACCGCGCTCTATGGGCCCCTGGTGTCGATCTCCTTCGACGAGGCCGCCGCGCGCGTCTCAGGGGTGCCCACCGACGCGGTCATGCTCGCCCTCACCGTCGTCGTCGCGCTCATCGTGGTCGGTGGCATGCAGGCGTTGGGCGTCCTGCTCATCGCGGGGATGATGGTGGTGCCCGTGGCCGCCGCCTCACAGCTGGCCCGCAGCTACCGCTCCACGATGCTCGGCGCGTCCGCGGTGGGGGTGCTGAGCGCGGTGGTGGGAGTCCTGGTCGCCTACTACGCGGACGCCTCGACCGGTGCGTCCATCGTGCTGACCGCGATCGCGTGCTACATCCTCGCCACGGGTCTGCGTGCCGTTCGCAGACGCTACCCTGTGCAGGGTGGGTGATCGACGATGAGAGGGATCCCGCGTGAAGACAGGGGCACCCGATGATGCGCTCCGCGACGCTGGCCTACGCGCCACACGGCAGCGGCTGACTGTGCTCGACGCGTTGCGGGAGCGGCCGGATGCGGTCACCGCCCAGGACCTGCACATGGAGCTGCGTCAGGCGGGCGAGCCGATCGGGCTCACGACGGTGTATCGGACGCTCACCTCCCTCGCGGAGGCGAGCTTTCTCGACGTCTTCAATCGCGAGGGCGAGCAGGCCTTCCGCCTGTGCGGTGACATCCACCACCACCACCTCGTGTGCGAAACGTGCAACAAGGTCGAGGAGATCGCCGCGGCCGAGGTGGAGCGCTGGGTCAACGAGGTCGCTGAGCGGCGGGGCTACGAGGTGACCGGCCATCGGGCCGACATCTTCGGAATCTGCGCCGACTGCCGGCTCTGAGCGTCCGATGGGCAGCACGGAGCTAGCCGCGCTGCTGGCCGATGCGCGTTCGTGCGTCGTCTTCACCGGTGCGGGTATCTCCACCGAGTCGGGGATCCCCGACTTCCGCTCCCCCGGCGGCGTGTGGTCACGGTACGACCCCCGCGACTTCACCTTCTCCCGCTACGTGCGGTCGCCCGAGGTCCGTGAGCTCTCCTGGCGCATGCGCTATGAGCTCTGGCAATCCGCACCGCGGCCGAATCCCGCGCACCGGGTGCTCGCCGACCTCGAGGCGCGAGGCCTCATCGTGGGCGTCATCACGCAGAACATCGACGGACTGCACCAGGACGCGGGCTCCCGCAGGGTCGTCGAGATTCACGGCTCCAGCCGCGATGTCCTGTGCATAGGGGCGAGCCCGCGGACGGGAACTCCGCAGGGGTGCGGGTTCAAGGCACCCCACGAGTGGGCGTACGAGCTCCTGGAGGCGGGCGCGCTCGACCCCCCGTGCCCCGAGTGCGGTGGCATCGTCAAGACCGGCACGGTGAGCTTCGGGCAGAACCTCTACCCCGACGTGCTCGAGGAGGCCGGGGCCTTGACCCGCGGAGCGGACCTCCTCGTCGCGATCGGCTCCTCGTTGCAGGTGCATCCCGCTGCGGGCATACCCACGACGGCGCAGGAGGCGGGAGCGGCGCTCGCCATCATCAACGACGAGCCCACGCCGCTCGACGACGCGGCGGATCTCGTCGTGCGGGGCCGCGCAGGCGAGGTGCTCCCGGAGGTGACCCGGATGATCGACGACGACAACGACAGGAGTCGCAGTGAGTGACGACGTACGCCTCGGCATCGTGGGAGGCGGCCAGATGGGTGGGGGCATCGCGGAGGTCGCGGCCCGCGCGGGAGTGGACGTGCGGATAGCAGAGGCGAGCGACGCGCTCGCCGAGCAGGCACGAACGCGCATCGACCGCTCCCTCGACAAGGCGGTCGAGCGGGGCAAATCCACGTCGGAGGAACGCGACGGGGCCAGGGAGCGCCTGTCCTACACCTCGGAGCTCAGCGATCTCAGCGACCGGACGCACGTGATCGAGGCCGCGGTCGAGAACGAGGGGGTGAAGCGGGACCTGTTCACGAGGCTCGACGAGATCGTCACCGCACAGGACGCGGTGTTGGCCACCAACACGTCGTCGATTCCCGTGACCCGGCTCGCGGGCGCCACGACCAGGCCCGGAGCGGTCATCGGCATCCACTTCTTCAACCCCGTGCAGGTCATGAGGCTCGTGGAGCTGATCCCCACCGAGCTCACCTCTGACGAGACCCGGGAGCGCGCGCGGGCACTCGCCCAATCCGTGCTCGGCAAGGAGCCGATCTGGGCACCCGACCGGGCGGGGTTCGTCGTCAACGCGCTCCTGGTGCCCTTCCTGCTCTCCGCGATCCGGATGCTCGAGTCGGGCGTCGCCTCGGCCGAGGACATCGATCACGGCATGGTCGCTGGATGCAATCACCCGATCGGCCCCCTCGCGCTGACCGACCTGATCGGGCTCGACACCACGCTGTTCATAGCGGAGACGTTGTCCGAGGAGTACCGGGAGCCCCAGTACACCCCGCCGGTGCTCCTTCGCCGCAAGGTCGAGGCGGGGCTGCTCGGCCGCAAGAGCGGCCGCGGTTTCTACGACTACTAGGCCCGAGGCGCGGTTACCGTGGGCCCATGGGCTCCACCATCCGCTTGCTCACGTTCTCCCTGGCCCTCGCGCTGGTGCTTGCCGCCTGCTCGCCCGGGGACGAGGCCCCACCGGACGAGGAGGCCGAGCCGCCTGAGAACGCAGAGCCCCCCGAAGACGCCGAGCCACCCGAGGACGCCGAGGAGCCGGTAGCGCCCGACCTCACCACGCCGGTGACGCTCACCGACGTGGCCGACATGGACTCCCCTACCGCGGGGGCGGTGTCACCTGAGGGCGACCTGCTGCTAGCGGAGCGCGCGGGGACCATCCATGTGCTCGAGGAGGAGGGGTTGAGTGACGCGGTCCTGGACCTCTCCGACGAGACCACGACAGACGCCGAACGCGGTCTGCTGGGGCTCGCTTTCTCCGCGGACGGGACGGAGCTGTACGTCTCCTATACCGACACCGCTGGCGACACCGTGGTGGACGCCCTCGCTCACGAGGACGGCGATCTCGTGAGCGACAGCCGCGAGACGGTGCTGACCCTCGAGCAACCGTTCGGCAACCACAACGGGGGCGACATCGCCGTGGGCCCGGACGGCCACCTCTATCTCGGCCTGGGCGACGGCGGCGGCGCAGGCGACCCGCGCGAGGTTGGCCAGGACCCGACCACCCTCCTCGGCTCCATGGTGCGCATCGCCCCCGACGAGGGCGATCCCTACGCCGTGCCCGGGGACAACCCGTTCCTCGACGCGGACGAGGGCGCCGACGAAGTGTGGGCCTACGGACTGCGCAACCCCTGGCGCTTCTCCTTCGATCGTGAGACCGATGACCTGTGGATCGCCGACGTCGGCCAGGACGAGAGGGAGGAGATCAACTACGTGCCGAACGGTGAGGGTGCGGGCGCCAACTTCGGATGGAACCTGATGGAGGGGACGAGTGAGTTCGCGGGCCAGGAGCCCGAGGACCACTGGCCGCCGGTGCACGAGTACGAGACGACGAGCGACCGCTGTGCGATCACCGGGGGCTATGTCTACCGCGGGGAGGCGATCCCCACGCTTGAGGGCGCCTACCTCTTCAGCGACTTCTGCGAGGGCGCGATACGGGCCATCGTGGTGGAGGACGGCGAGGTCACCGATGAGGCGAAGCTCGGCGTGGGGGGCAACGCGGTCGTATCGTTCGCGGAGGACGCGGACGGTGAGTTGCACGTCCTCGACTTCGGAGGAGTGGTATGGCGTCTCGATCCCGCTTGACGGGGGTGTGAGGACCCTTGCGACCCCAGTTCGCCGTGAGGATCACCCCCGCGGACGTCGGCAAGCGCGTGACGATTCGCTATCGTATCACCGCAGAAGGGGACGGACCCCACCATAGCGATGCGGTCGGGGTCCTCGAGGCATGGGCCGACGGCGAGCTCGCCGTCACTAACCGGCATGGCGAGACGTCGATGATCGCGGAGGCGGACATGGTCGCCGGACGCGTCGTGGGCCCACCTCCAACGCGTCGAGCGCGCTGAGGAATCTCCGTTGACCGCCTCTTCGGTGGCTCTTCGGTGGATAGACTCCGAATCATGAGGACAGGAGCACGTCCCGTTGCGCAGGGCGAGGCGCTGACCCCTCGCAAGAGGGTCGCTCCTGGCACGCCGCAGGCGGAGTTGGAGCGCCTCGCGCTCCAGGAGCGCACACATCCGAGCGCTGAGCCACTCAGCATCCAGACGGCAATCTGGCTGTTCCGTGCCTACGGAGCGGCGATGCACGAGTTCTCCGATTCGTTGCGGCCGCTCGGGCTCTCACCCAGCGCGTTCAACATGCTGCAGGCCTTGGTCAATACGCGCGCCCAGAAGCTCGAGCCCTGCGAGCTCGCGGACCGCCTGCTCGTCAGCCGACCATCGGTGACGGGCCTCATCGACACGCTGGAGGCAAAGTCCCTCGTCGTCCGCCACCCGCACCCCGAGGACCGTCGTCGGGTGCTCGTGGGGCTCACGGACAAGGCCCGCGAGCTTCTCGAGAGCCACTACGCCGACCATTACGCCTTCCTACGGTCACTGGTCGGCGATCTCTCCGAGGATGAGCGGGCCACCCTCGTGTCCCTGCTGCGGAGGATCCGCGGGGCCGTCCCCGACCAGTTGCGGGAGGACTAGCCTGCCTTCGGGCTCCTAGCGGAGGACGGGGTCACCCACGCGGTGCACCATGATGCGGTTGGTACCTCCCATGCCCCCTGGACGGCCCGACACGACCACCACGAGATCACCCGCGCGGGCCCAATCGCCGTCCACGAGCACCCGCTCCGCGGAGTTGGTCAGGTCGACCTGCTGCTCCTTCATCGGGACGAGCCCCGCCTCGGTGCCCCACATGAGCGCGGTACGCCGCCGTGTCGACTCGGACGGTGTGAGGCCGAGCAGCGGGACCCCCGGGCGGTACTTGCTCACGACCTGGATCGAGTGCCCGCTGATGGAGTACACGACGAGCGCGGCCGCGTTCACATCGAGCGCCACCTGGCACGCCGCACGCGCCACGATCCGCGACAGCCCCATCTCCTCGGGGTCCTTCTGCCAGTCGGGATTGGGGTGCAGCAGGTGGGGGGAGGACTCCGCGACCTCGATGATCCGTGCCATCGTGCGGACGGCGTCGACCGGATAGCGGCCCGCCGCCGTCTCCCCCGAGAGCATCACCGCGTCGGTGCCATCGAAGATCGCGTTCGCGACATCGGAGGCTTCCGCACGCGTCGCCCGCGGCGAGTTGATCATGCTCTCGAGCATCTCCGTCGCGGTGATGACGGGCTTGGCGGCGGCGTTTGCCTCCGCGATGATCTCCTTCTGGATCGCAGGCACCCGCTCGGGGCCGATCTCCACCCCCAGATCACCGCGCGCGACCATCACCGCGTCGCTGGCGGCGATGACGTCGGAGAGGTTCTCGATGGCCTCCGGGCGCTCGAGTTTCGCGATCGTAGGCGACTCCCCGCCGCGCTCCTCGATCTGCTTGCCGGCGTTGATCATGTCCTCCGCCGTGCGGACGAAGGACAACGCCAGCCAATCCGCCCCGATCCTCACGGCCGTGTCGAGGTCCTCGAGATCCTTTTCGGTGAGGCTCGGCGCGGAGACCTGGACCCCGGGCAGGTTCACGCCCTTCTTGCTCTTGGCGAGGCCGCCGGCGACAACGCGCGCCCATACCCCACCACGATCGTGACGGGAGACGACGAGCCGGATCGAGCCGTCGTCGATGAGCACCAGCGCCCCCGGCTCAACGTCATTCGCGAGCTTCTCATAGACCACGGGCAGGCTCGCGTGGCCACCGCTCGAGTACTCGTCGAGCTCGTCGCGCCCCGGCTGCAGGTACACCTCGCTGCCGACCGGCACATCGACGCCCTCGTCAGGGAGGTTCCCGAGCCGGATCTTCGGCCCCTGCAGATCGGCGAGGCTACCCACGTTGCGGCCGATCTTGACCGATATCTCGCGGACCATCTCGAGCCGGCGGGCGTGGGTCTCGGCCTCACCGTGGGAGAAATTGAGACGGACGATGTCGATGCCCGCTTCGAGCGCGGCCTGCAGCGTGTCGGGTTCGTCCAGGGCGGGGCCGAGGGTGGCCACGATCTTCGCGCGTCGCACGCGGGCTCCTTGTGGTTGAGAAGTGGGGGGAGTGGGTGTCGCGAGAGTCGGTGCCGCGCAGTCAATCGTAGAGCAGGTTCCGCGTCCTCGTGGAGACTTGCAACTTGCCTAGGGCATGCCTAGGGCACCAGACCCGTGAACAGGTCCTCCTCCACCGCTTGCGCACCCACCTCGCTCCGGTGGCGGACGAAGTACTCCCGACCGAACACGAGCCCCCTGATGTCCTCGGGCACGTTGAGGAAGAAGGATTCCGCACCGACCTGCGAGGCGTGCGCCCGCAGCGCCGCCCACTTCCGCTCCATCCATGGCGCCACGTCGAGTACCGCGCCGATGCTGTCGTCGTCGACGCCCATCTCGATGTCCGCGGGATCCTCCACCTCCCCGAACGGCGAGGGCAACCCTCGGGCCGTCAACGCCTGTGAGCCGGCGACGACCGCCGATCGGGGGATGGTGGCCAGATAGACCTTGGGTGTCCGCCAGGGCGGTCCGGCCTCCGGGTACAGCAGCCCCGCGGACGCGGCCTCGGTCGCCACGAGCGCGACCCGGTGGCTCTGGATGTGGTCGGGATGCCCATAGCCGCCGTACGCGTCGTACGTCACCAGCACATCGGGCTGGAAGGCCCGTATGTGGGCCACGAGCCTTCCGACAGCCTCGTCGAAGTCGGCCCGCCAGAAGGAGGAGGGGTCGGCATTGCTGTCGGTCCCGACCATCCCCGAGTCCCTGTAGCCGAGCATGTGCGGCAGGCCGGCCCCGAGGATCTCGAGCGCATGGGTGAGCTCGGCCAGCCGTACCTCTGCGAGCCGGGAGCGGACCTCGTCGGGGTCCATCCCCGCCCCGACGACCTCGCCTTCCTCTCCCCCGGTGCAGGTGACGACCCGGGTCCGCAGGCCGCGCTCGGCAGTGGATACGAGGAGGCCACCCGTCAGGATGACCTCATCGTCGGGATGCGCGTGCACGCACAGCAGCCCAGGGCTCTCGGCCACGTGTCCTCCATCTCGGCAGCCAGGTGCGGGGCAACTTTAGCGGAGCCCTCCGCATCCTCCCCGACGCACTCGCTTCGACCGCGTATGCTCGGTGCATCGACACTGAGCCCACTATCTCCCCACCATTGCTGACCGAGCCCAGGGATCTGGTGGTCGGGCTCTCGCGGCTGCGGGACCTGAACCCTGTCGGCGTCGACGTGGAGCGCGCGGACTGGGACCGGTACTGGCGCAAGGCCGCGCTGATCCAAATCGGCGGCGCGGGTCGCTCCGCGTTGGTCGACCCGATCGAGGCGCCCGACCTGACGCCCCTCGATGAGTTCCTGGGCGAGCGCACCGTGGTGCTGCACGCCATGGAGAACGATCTCGTTCCCCTCGCCGCGGCGGGGGTCAACCCGCCCCGGGTGGACGACACCGCGGTAGCGGCCGCCCTCCTCGGCTACCCCACCGGCCTCGAGACCCTGCTCGAGGACGTCCTGGGCATCACGCTCGACATCGACAAGCAGGCGATGCAACGCGCCGACTGGGAGGCCAGGCCACTCGAGGCCGGGATGCTCGCGTACGCGGCAGCCGACGTGACCGATCTGCCCGAGTTGTGGGGCGCGCTCCGTGACCGTCTCGAGGAGACGGGAAGGCTCGCCTGGTACGAGGAGGAGATCGTCGCGCTGCGGGCCCAACCCCCCGTGGAGGAGCGCCGGAGCTGGTCGCGCCTCAAGGGAGTGGGTCGACTCGATCCGGAGGGCCAGGGACGCGCGCGGGCGCTGTGGCAGGCCCGCGAGCGACTCGGACGCGAGACGGACACCGCCCCGGGTCGCATCGTGACGGACAAGGCACTGGTCAAGCTGGCTGAGGAGCCCCCGTCGGGGACGCGGGACCTCGGTCGACGCGGCCTGCGCCGCCAGGCGGTACGCGAGTTCGGCGACGTCCTCATCGACGCCCTCCGCACCGCTGGACCTGCTCCCGCGAGACAGCGCGAGCGTCGTGTCCGTGAGGCCGACCGCGATCTGGCGGAGCAACTGCGCGAGATCCGCGCCGGGCACGCCAACGATCTGGGACTGGATCCGGGGGTGCTGTGCCCGAGCCGGATCCTGCTCTCCGCAGTGGTCACCGACCCCCCGACCCCCGAGGACCTGCGGTCCGCACTGGGCATGCGTCGATGGCAGTGGGAGATCGTGGGTGGGGCCTTCTGCGAGGCGTTGGGCTTGGCCGACCCCGGGGAATGATCCCTCCTGGCCCACCGACGAAGGGAACGACTCATGAGCAACGTGCTGGACGTGACCGCGCTCGACCGGGAGCTCCAGGGTCTGAGCGGTTGGAGCGGCGACCCGGCCAGGGGCATCCGCAAGACGTTCGAGTGCGGGGACTTCAACGGCTCCGTGGCTTTCCTGAACCAGGTGGCCGAGATCGCCGACGAGTCGAACCACCACCCCGACGTGTGGATCAGCTGGGACAAGGTCACCCTGACCTACATCACGCACTCGGCAGGTGCGGTGACGCCCGCGGACGTGGAGCAGGCGCGCAACGTCGACGCGCAACTGGGCTGAGTGCGGCGGCTCAAGCGCGTGCGAGGGGCAGGCTGCGGATCTCCTTCGGCAGTGCGAAGTGCATCTGCTCGTCAACGACCTCCACGGTGCGCACCTGCGCGGGGCCGTAGCGCTCGTCGAGCGCCGAGATCATCTCCTCGATCAGGATGTCGGGCGCGCTTGCTCCCGAGGTGAGCCCGACCGCCCCCACGCCCTCGAACCACTCGTCGCGCAGCTCACCGGCGTTGTCGACGAGATAGGCGGCGCCCACACCATGGTCGAGGGCCACCTCGACCATGCGCTTCGAATTGGACGAGGTCTGCGATCCGATCACGAGGACGACGTCCGCCCGCTCGCTCAGGACCTTCACCGCGTCCTGGCGGTTCTGCGTCGCATAGCAGATGTCGTCCCCCCGGGGCCCACGCGCCCGCGGGTACTTCGCGAGGAGCGCGTCGATGACACTGTCGGCTTCGTCCACTGACAGGGTCGTCTGGGAGATGTAGGCGACCTTGTCGGGGTCGGGCAGCTCGAGCGCAGCCACATCCTCGGGCGTCTCGACGAGGTGGATCGCCTCGGGCGCGTGCCCGGTGGTGCCCTCGACCTCCTGATGGCCCGCGTGTCCGATCAGGACGATGTCGTAGCCCTCCGCGGCGTAGTCGATCGCCTCGTAGTGCACCTTGGTCACGAGGGGGCAGGTCGCGTCGATCGCCTGGAGGCCGCGGGCCGCTGCGCCTGACTTGACCTGGGGGGAGACGCCGTGGGCGCTGAACACCACGCGCTCCCCCTCAGGCACATCGGCCTCGTCCTCCACGAAGACCGCGCCCTTCGCCTCGAGATCGGCGACGACCCGTGTGTTGTGCACGATGGCGTGGCGCACGTAGATGGGCGGCCCATAGTGCTCGAGGGCGAGCTCGACCACCTCAACGGCACGCTCCACCCCCGCGCAGAAGCCCCGGGGCGCCGCGAGCAGGACGGTGAGTTCGGATCGATCGGGTGCCATAGCGGCCCCTAGTCTAGGGTGCGCGGCATTCACAGGCCGCAGGGTGCAGATGGCATACTTCCCATCAATGACGCAGGAGTGCGCATGCACGTGATCATCGGTGGCTGCGGGCGGGTCGGAGCAGAGCTCGCCGAGTGGCTCTCCGATTCCGAGCACGACGTCGTCGTCGTCGACGTGCACGGCGAGGCGTCGTTCGACCGCCTCGGCAGCGGCTTCAACGGCGACACCGTCACAGGCGACATCACCGACGAGGACGCGCTCCTGAAGGCCGGCCTCGAACGCGCGGACGCGCTCGTCGCGGTGACCAACTCGGACAACGCGAACCTGATGGGGGTGCAGATCGCACGGGAGCTCTACGACGTCGAGCACACCGTCGCGCGACTGTTCAACCTCCAGCGGGAGAGCTCCTACCGGAAGATGGGCATCCACTACGTCTCGGGCACCCGGCTGGTGGCGAAGGCGATCCTCAACGAGCTCCACGCGGGTACGTTCCCCCAGCACGTCGCCTTCGGCGACAGCGACGTCGAGGTGGTGGAGATGGCGGTGACCCGCGAGGGTCACGGTATGACGGTCGCGGAGCTCGAGGAGTCAGGCTACGTCCGGATCGCCGCCTACCGCCGTGGCCTGCGGGTGCGCATCCCCCGCCTCGACGACCGCCTCCGAGAGCGTGACCTCCTCGTGGTCGCCGCGCGCAAGGGCGTGCACCGCAAGCTGAGGGGGATCGTCACGAACCCCCTGACGCAGGCGCACACCGAGAGAGCGAGGACCTGAGCCTTGTACGTCGTGATCGGCGGTGGCGGTAAGGTCGGTCGGTACATCGCCGTGGACCTCATCTCGGACGGCCACGACGTGACGATCGTCGAGCAGGTGGAGGACCGCTGCGAGGAACTGCTCCGGGACCACGACCTCCTCGTCATCCACGGCGACGCGTGCGACGTGCGCTACCTCGAGCAGGCGCGGCTCGAGCGCGCCGACGTGTTCGTGGCCACGACCCACGACGACGACGACAACTTCGTCAGCTGCCAGCTCGCACTCACCTCCTTCGGGGTGCCGCGAGCCATCAGCCGTGTCAATTCCCCACGCAACGAGGAGATCTTCAAGCGGATGGGCATCGACGCGGTGTCGAC
This sequence comes from Nitriliruptorales bacterium, assembly GCA_007119035.1. GTDB lineage: Bacteria > Actinomycetota > Nitriliruptoria > Euzebyales > Egibacteraceae > SKQL01. The sequence continues at coordinate 12,482 of SKQL01000028.1, forward strand.
GACATCGCTCATCAGCCGACTGATCCGTGAGGAGATGACGGTCGGGGAGCTGATCCACCTCACCACCCTGCGAGGTGGCAAGGCGAACCTCGTCGAGGTCGACGTGCCGTTCGACGCCCCTCCCGCGACGAAGAACCTCACGGAGATGGACCTTCCGCAGGAGTCGGTGATCGTGTGCATCTTCCGCGACGACGGCGAGACGGTGATCCCGTTCGGGGGGACGACCCTGGACCCCGGTGATCAGGTGATCGCGCTGACCACACCTGAGCTCGAGGAGGACCTGCGGGCCGCGATCCTCGAAGGACGGCGGGAGTGAGCGAGCGACCGTCGGGCCGGTACGACTTGGGCAAGCCTGCCCGCCACACGCGGTCGCGGTCATTGCTCAGGAGCGGTGCGGTTGGCATCCTGCTCGTGGCCCTCGCCACGGGGGCACTCACCGCCGCGGCCTGGCTCATCGCCCTCCTCGTGTCCGCACTCGGGTAGCGGGCGACCCGGGTGCTGTTCCGTCCCGCGATCGACGATCTCCGGGTCCTCGGGCTCTACACCGGCCGGGTGCTCTACGGCGTGGCTGCCACCATGGTCGTCCCGCTCGCGGTCGCGGTCGCCCTAGGTGAGCGCAACGCGGCCTTCGGGTTCCTCATCGGAGCCGCGCTCACGGCCCTCGCGGGCGCCGCCCTCGGCATCCTCTGCCGCATCGAAGCCGGCCTCTCCGCGAGCCAGGGCCTGGCCACGGTCGCGGTGGTCTGGATGGTCGTCCCCTGGTTCGGCGCGGTCCCGCTGCTCCTGTCAGGTCATTACGCGGGCTTCCTCGACGCCTACTTCGAGGCGGTGAGCGGCTTCGCCACGATCGGGCTCACCCTCTCCAACGACCTCGACCACATGGCACGGAGCGTCAACCTCTGGCGCCACCTGATGCACGTCCTCGGCGGGCAGGGGATCGTCATCGTGGTGCTTACCATCTTCGCGAGCCTCGGCGGGGCCGTGGGAACCCTCTACACCGCGGAGGGCGAGAAGGACCGCATCCTCCCGAACATAGTCAGCTCCGCGTCGTTCATCCTCCGCGTCGTGACCGCCTATGCGCTGGTCGGCGTCCCCCTCCTGTGGCTCGTGATCTGGCGTGGCGGGCTCGAGCCCCTCACCGCCCTGTTCCACGCCCTGGCCCTGTTCGCGACTGCCTTCGACACCGCGGGCTTCGCCCCCATGTCGTCGAGCGCGGCCTTCTACCGCTCCCCGACCGTCGAGGCGATCCTGCTGCTCCTCATGATCGCGGGCGCGTTCAGCTTCGCGATCCACTACCAGCTCTGGCAGGGTCGTCGTCGCGAGCTCGACCGGAGCCTCGAGACACGCACGCTCGCGATCTCCCTGCTCGTGGTCTTCACCGTCATCGTGGTGGGACTCACCCGCAGCGGGTCCCTGCCGGGCCTCGGTGGCCTGTTCCGCCACGGCTTCTTCCAGACCGTCTCGGCCCACACGACCACCGGCCTGCAGACGGTGCCCAGCACGCTCTTCGTCACCGACTGGGGGATGCTCGCGCCCGCGATGATCGTCGTCGCCATGGCGCTCGGAGGCATGTCGGGGTCGACCGCGGGGGGGATCAAGGCCATCCGGGTCGGGCTGCTCGTCAAGGGCATCAAGCGCGACATCAGGCGGATACTGCTCCCGGAGAACGCAGTGATCGTGGAGACGTACCACTCGAGCGGGCGGCAGATCCTACGTGACCGGCAGGTCCAGGGTGCAGCCACCGTGCTCCTGCTGTTCCTCGTCACCTATCTCGGCGGCGGTCTCCTCGGGCTCTTCTACGGCTACGAGCTCCGCCTCGCGCTGTTCGAGTCCACGTCGGCGGCCGCGACGGGCGGCCTGTCGGTCGGCCTCGTCCGCCCCGACCTCGAGTGGCCGCTCAAGGTGACCTACATCGCTCAGATGTTGTCCGGCCGACTCGAGTTCATCGCCATGTTCGCCCTCGGTGGCTATCTCGTGTCGCTGGTCCGGGGCCGCACATGAACGGTGGGTCACGACCGGTCTCACGTCTCGGCGCCCTGATCGGGGTGCTCGCCGTCCTCCTCTCGCTCGCCGCTGTGGCCGCTCTGGCGGAAACGCTGCGTCATCCACAC
>SKQL01000131.1 GCA_007119035.1 Nitriliruptorales bacterium
GCGCTCCACGCACTACTCGACCGCGGCGACACCCCCACCGTCGCCGGCGCCCACCCCCACCTGCTCGTCACCATCGACCTCGAAACCCTCCTCGGCGCCGACGCCGCCCCCGCATGGGCACACCACACCCGCGACCCCGACAACCACGACCCCGGCGACGCCGACGGTGGGGGCGGTGGGGGCGGTGGGGGCGACCCCCGCAGTCACGGATCCGATCCTGTCGCCAACGCGCTCCGCGACCTCGGAGTCGATGTGGATGGGCAGCAGTGGGCACACGCGCCCGGCAGACGACACCCGCGGCTACGGTTCGCCGGCGACATCGACGCCGACGTCGCCCGCCGCCTCACCCGCGACGCCCACATCACCGCGATCCTCACCATGGGACCCTGGCGGATCGTCAACGTCGGCCGCCGCATGCGCACCCTGCCCGCCTGGCTCCGCGCCGCCCTCGAGATGATCCACCGCCACTGCCGCGGCCCCGACTGCGACCGCCCCGCCGTGTGGTGCCAACCCCACCACCAACACCCCTGGGCCCACGGCGGCGACACCGACCTCAACACCACCATCCCCCTCTGCGCCGGCCACCACGACCTCATCACCACCGGCGGCTGGACCGCCACCTACCACCCCGACACCGGCACCTGCACCTGGACCAGCCCCACCGGCCACACCACCACCACCCACCCACCAAGACCCTGAACGGGTCAAGCGCGCCCGGCCGGTGCCCCGGCGCGCTGACGGGTGCGCTCAGCGCAACAGCTCCACCAGATCCCAGTGCACGCGTTCCGTCACCGCGCTCGTGCCCCCGATGATGATCCCACCTGAGTAGGAACTGGCCTCGATGTGCGAAGCGATCGCAGGGGCCTGCTCGAGCCCGCACGGGGGCATCAGGAGGATAGGGCTGCCCCGCTCCCCCGCCAGCGCCCCAGCGGCCAACGCATCGGGGTACGCCCACCCGGTGGCCGCCAGGAACTCGCTGAACGGCGCTCCCGCGGACTCCTGCGCCGCGGCGGCGACCGCGATGGCGGTCCCGTATCGGTCACTGCCGGCGAGGCGGTCGACCTCCGGGGAGAAACCCAACTCGCCGACCTGTGCCTCCACATCATCTGCCACGGCGGCGGAACCCCCGACGATCATGACCCGGTTGGGCTCCAGGTCGATCAGCGCCTGTCTCGTGTCCTCCGGCAGCGCGTCCCCATGGGTCAGCAGCAGGGGACGCGGCTCCCCGGCCGCGAGCAGTCCGCCGGCCGCCACCGCATCAGGCCATGCACGGGACTCCATCCCATGTTGCCCGAGGGCGAGGACGACCTCGTCACCGGAGGCGCCCACCTCCGCGGCGATCTCAGCCGCGGTGCCGAAACGATTGGCTCCACCGATGCGCCTGACCTCCTCGACCCCGGAGACAGCCTTCAGCGCGCCCTCGACCTCCCCGCCCACCGCCGCGGTGCCCCCAAGCAGCAGCACCCGGCGGGCGCCGAGATCGGTGATCGCCTCGGCCACCCCGGCTGAGAGGGTGTCCGGCGCGGTCAGCAGCAGCGGCCCCTGGTGCGTGGCCGCGAGCGCTCCACCCGCCAACGCGTCGGGGAACTGTCGCGAGCTCGCGACGACCACCGTGTCAGCCGTGCCGAAGTCCTGCGCGACGGCGATGGCTGTGGCGACGCGGTCGGGGCCCGCTAGGCGGTCGATGCCGTCGAGCCCACCCGCCTCGGGGGGCACGCACCCGTCGGGTACCTCGAAGTCCACCTCGAACACCGTCGAGCGAAGACCAAGCAACGTCCGGAAGCGGTCGCCCAGGATGGTCCGCGTGCCCTCGGTCCCCGATACCTCGACGCCGTCCGGGCCCCGCTCCACGTCCAGGACGGTCCCCACACCGAGCCTCGCCCCGTCGAGCAGAGCTTCGAACTCGCCGGCCGAGAACGATCTCGCCCATGTCCGGTTCGGGTTGGCCGAGGCGAGATCCCAGCGGCTGTCGTCGACCGCCTGCAGGTGGGACCGCTCCCCTCCCCAGACGAACGCCGAGGACTGGCTATGCCCGCCATGCGAGGACGCGTAGTTGCCGCTGCGCAGCTGCCCGTCAACGGTCAGCACCTCATCCTTGGTCTCCGCGACCGCGTCGACCCATCGCTCGGCCCGCCTCTCGTGGTACCAGCCACGGAAGACCTGGCTCTCCGTCGAGTCGAACAGGTCGCAGTTGCACGCCTCCCTAGCCTCGAAGGCGGGTTTACCCGTCGCGCGGACCTTCTCCTCGGCGAAGGAACGCGCTGCGACGACCTGTGACTTGAGCGCATGCGCCGGCCAGGCCGGGGATATCTCGTCGACGCCGCGGAGGTACTTCTCGAACGGCAGCCGTGACGACACGGTCATCGCCCCGCTGCGAGGGACGAACTCGAGGCGTCCCCACCTGTAGGACGCGCGCTCCTTGTCCGGGGAGCTCACCTCCGTGCCGTCGTGGCGAGCGTCGAGCCGCTCTCCCAGCTCCGCAGTGACGCGGACCTCGTCGTCCTCGTCGCGCAGCTCGATCCGGTCGCCATCGGCTTCGACGCGCCACGTCTCGCCTTGCGGTTGCGTCGCCTTCACCGTGGAATCCCCCAGGGTCCACGGGACATCGCCGTCCTCGGCTCGGACCCGGAACACGGTGGGGCGGGGAGCGCTGCGACGGTTGGGGGCAATGCCCACCGCGACGCTGTCGGTGGTGTCAAGCCGCTCGACAGCGCTGCCGGTGAAGTAGTAGCCGAGGATCTGCTCATAGGTGCAACCGAGCTCTGCGGCACCTTCCGCGCCGTACTGGCTCATCCCCACGCCATGACCCCAACCGCGCCCGGTGACCTCCAAGTCACCGGGCTCGGCCTCGATCGTGGGAAGCTCTGCGCCTCCGGCAGGCTCGCAGCCGCCCGTTCCCGCTGCGGCAGAGGAGGCCGCAGCCACCGCCAACATGCCGAACGCGAGCAACGAGACGAGCAGGCCCTGACGCATCAAGATGGCCCTTCTCACGACAAGAAGCGCTAGTCCGACCCGGACTTCTCGTCTGACTCCTCATCAGAGTCCGACTCCTCGTCCCGCTTCTTCGGGGAGTCGGACTTCTCGCCATCCGAGGACTTCGAGGAGCTGCCGTCCTCGTCGGTTGACTTCTCGTCGTCGTCCTCCGTGGACTGCTTCTCGTCGTCGGACTCGGCATCCCCTTCGTCGTCCGAGGACTTCGAGGACTCGGTGCTCTCGTCATCATCCTCGTCGTCCGAGGAATCCGACTCAGTCGCGCAGGCAGCCTCGTCCTCGTCCCTGTCTTCCTCGTCCCTGTCCTCGGATTCGGAGTCGTCGACATCGGCGTCAGCGCCGGCGTCGTGATCCTCGGCCTTCTCGTCGTCCTCGGCCTTCTCGTCGTCCTCGGCCTTGGTCGACTTGCCGTCGTCCTCGGCATCGGCGTTGGACTCGTCGGCGGACGTCACGTCCTCGGAGTTCGCTTCCTCGGAGTCGTCGTCGGACTTCTCGTCATCCGACTGCCCGTCGTCGTCAGCCTCGGGGTCCTCGTCCGACTTCTCGTCGTCTGACTGGCCGTCGTCGTCAGCCTCGGCGTCGGACTTCCCGTCGTCGTCCTTGCCGTCGTCGTCCTCTGACTCCTCGTCCTTAGAGCCTTCCTCGTCGTCGTCGTCGGCCGCCTCAGGGCTTTCGCCGTCCTCGTCCTTCTCATCATCCGGCGTGCACCCGGGGGCGACCTCGTCGTCGGCGTCGGAGGTCTCACGCTTGCCGGAGGGGACGTTCCTGTCCTCAGCGTCCGCGTCCTCCCCCTCGGACTCCTCCGACTCTCCGTCCCTGTTGCCGTCGAGATCAAGCGCGCGGGCGTCCTCGTCGACGCTCGCGACCTCTTCCTCGTCGCCCTCATCCGCGACGTCGCGCTTCGAGCTGTCCTCGACGCGGCGCGGCACTCCCTGGGTCTCCGCGGGAGGCTCGCTGATGCGCTCCTTCGACTCCTCGAGGTAGCTACGGATCCGCTCGTCGCCGCGGGTGGCCACAGCGTCCGCGTGCCCACTGGCCCGACGACGCAGGTCGGCTGCCTCCCGACGGACCTGGTCGCTGCCGACCCGCTCGGCCTCGAGGATGGAGGTGATCGTGTCCTCGATCAGCATCTGGGTGGTCGGAAGCGTCGGCTCACCCATGCGGGTCAGCTCGTCGATCCTGCGCTCCGCGGAATCGAGGAGGCGGTACGCCCGGGTCTCGGGGGAGGAAGCGACGACCACCTGCGCCGCCTCGTAATCGCGCTTGAAGTCGTACAGCGCCTCGCCCGGCAGTGCATTCAGGCTCACGCCGATCGCGGTGGCGGGAAGCGCGACGATGGCGACCACCGCCGCGGCGGTGGCGAGTACCCGACGGGGGAGCCATCCACTGGGCGCTGCGGGCTCGGATGGTCCGAGCTCCGCGCTGACCTCATTGATCCGGATGATGTGACGCGCCCGCGCCGAGGGATCGACCCGCGTCCGATGCGCCTGACCGAACATCTCGGCCAGCCGAGGATCACGATCATCGTCGTCGTAGGCGTTCGAGTCGTGGCGCATCGCGGTTCACCTCCTCCGAGTCATCGGTGCCGGTCTAGTCCGGTACTGGGTCACGATCCTGTGACGCACGACCAGTGGTCGCCGATGCGGCCATCGCGGCGGACCGCTGATCGAGCAGGCGAGCCAGCGAGCGTTCGCCACGGTGCTGCAGCCCACGGACCGCGGGGACCTTCTTCCCCACCACCGAAGCGACCTCGGGGGCGGTGAGCTCTCCGACGTAGCGCAGCAGGAGCACCTCCTGCTGGTCCTCGGAGAGCTCCTTGATCGCATCGAAGAGCTCGCGGCTGATGTCTGCGTCGACGGCGAGCTCCTCCGGCCCCGGACGGATGTCGGGCTCGTCGAACTCGGCGGGGTCCTCGCGGTACTCCTCCGGGGCGCGGCGCACGCGGCGCAGGTGGTCGAGGGCGTTGAAGTGCGCGGCACGGAACAGCCACGACTTGATGACCGCCGACTCGCCCCGGATGGTGAAGCCCTTCTCGAGCAGCTCGACGAACGTCGCCTCGAGAAGGTCCTCGGCGATCTCCTTGTTGTGGACGCGGGCCATCAGGTAGCCGAAGAGCCGGTCAGCCAACGCCGTGTAGACGGTCGTGATGGCTTCCGGGTCACGTCGGCGCACGCCGTCCGCGATCTCCTCGGAGAACAACGCCACAGAAAGGTCCCGATCGTCGTGCGCGCAGCGTCCCGAACCGACTGCCCGCCTTCGCCCGTGCCACGCGAACGGCCCCGCGAAGGACCGCCTGCTGGCCGGAGTCTAGATGGTTGGATGATCCGTCACGTCAGTTATCGGCCAGGCTCACCCGTACTACAGCACGACTCGGGAACTCATCGCCGGCCCGAATCGTGCAGCACCCGCGCGGTCGGGGGGTCGATCGCCGCCTCACCGCCCACGACGACCGTGCGAACGGGGTCGAGCCGGGCGAGCGCATCGCCCACCACAGGGTCCACCGCATCGCCACGGGTGAGGAGCAGCGGGCTGCTCGCGTACGCGGCCGCGACCCCTCCTACCAGGGCATCCCGGTAGTCGCCACCTGCCGCGACGTAGGCGAACGGGGGATCGGTCCAGTTGTCCCGGTCGGTGGCGACCGCGGCCGCGGTCGCGTAGCGGTCAGCGCCCGAAATGCGTCGCACGTCGCCGCCCGACACCGCGGCCAACCGGTCCCCGACCGCCTCGCTGACCGCTGACGAGCCGCCGAGGATCACCACCTCCGACGGTGCGAGGGCGGCGAGGAAGCCCGACGTGGGGACGGGGACACTGTCCTTCCGTACAAGGACGATGGGGCCGCGGAAGGCGGCGAGCGGCGCCGCGGCGAGCGCGTCGGGGTAGTTCTCCCCCGTGGCGACGTACACCTTGTCGGTGGAGCCCCACGCACGCGCGATCTCTATCGCGGTCTCATAGCGGTCAGCGCCCGCGAGTCGGGTGACCGGCGCATGGACGCCGAGGTCCTCGACGGTGTCGCCGGCGATGGCGGCCTCACCGCCGAACGCGACGATGCGGCGCGGCGACAGTCGGCTGAGCTCGGTGTGGATCGCCTCAGGCACCGGGCCCTCCTCGGGCACGAGCAGCAGGGGGCCGTCGACCGCGGCGAGCGCGCCGCCGGTCAGGCCGTCGGCGAAGGCCTCCGCGCTTGCGACGTGGACCGTCTCCTGCGGTCCCGCGTACGCGTGGCGGGTGATCGCCGCGGCGCTTCTGTAGACGTCGTCGTGGCCGACCCGCATCGGCTCGCCACTGCCGAGGGACAGACCCGTCTCGGCCTCGAGCCACGGCAGCAACGTGGCGACGTCGACGTACAGCCCGGGATTTTGCCCGCAGATCTCCGTGCCGTCGCCGTCGGTGACGAGACCTATGCTCACGATCCCCGACTGCACCCAGTCGCCGCCCGCGTGGGCCGGGGCGACGAGCGGGCCGCCGCTGTCGCCGGTGCAGGCACCCTGACCGGCGAGTCCCGCGCAGATGGCCTGGTCGAGGGAGTGCTGCGAGCCCCAGCCCTGCTCGCACACCCGGTCGGCCAGCACAGCGGTGACGCCCTCACGCAACTGCGGTCCGAACTCGGTGGCCTCCGGATCGCTCGCTCCCCAACCCACCGTGCGGGCGGCCACGCCGGGAGCGCGGGCCTCCCAGGCAGCGGCGGTGGCAAGCGTCACGGTCGGCTGATCGACGGGCCGGGTGAGGCGCAGCAGGGCCGCGTCGTAGTCGGGGAGTCGGTCCTCGACGTAGCGCGGATGCCGTACGGCGCCCGCCACCGGCACCCGCGTGACGTCGCCGTCCGTGAGGTCCTGGGTGCCGGCCACGACGTGGACGGAGGAGGCGCTCTCGCCGTCGAGGCAGTGCGCAGCGGTGAGCACCCACCTCGCGTCGAGCAACGTCCCACCGCAGAAGAGGTCGTCGTCGCGGTCCCCCGAGCTCACGAGCGCGACCATGAACGGCCACGCACCGTCGCCGCTGACTTCCCCGCGAACCACCTGCGACTCGAGCGAGTCCCCGCTCGTGGCCTCCGTCGCGTCGGCCGGGGCCGGCGGCACCGCAAGCGCTAAGGCAACCGCCACCGCGATCAGCGCCGCGCGCAGACGGGCGCCGCCCTCGTCCTCCCGTCGTCCCCGCATCGACTGGGTTCCTCTCCCGCCCGGATGTGGCCGTGCCGTGAGTCGGCAGCGACCCGATGACCGCCTATGCGCTGTCGCCCGCGCAGCCGGCTGCCCGAGCATGATGCACCGTCGCGGCCGTGTCAGCACACGCGAGGAGGCGGTGTCCGCATGGACGTGTGATTACTCGCCGTGCACCCGTGTGCATCACGCCTCGCGCTCCGTCCCAGGGGAACCAGACAACTCAGACGATGAGGATCCCCGATGTCGCTCCCATGGGGTGCGGGCTCAGACGCGCGCGTCCGTTTCGCTCCTGGCACTGCCTCACGCGGCGTTTTGGTGGCTTTATGCGCCGCCGTGGTGCTCGCGGCGACGGGCACACCCGTCCACGCGAACGTCGAGATCACCGGCGAGGAGCCGATCTTCGACGGGCTCCGCCACGAAGATTTCCGTGTGCGCCTGTCGGACGGCAACGTCGCGCGCGGCAACGTCCTCCGGGTCGACCTGAACGCCGAGCACCTCGAGCTACGACCCACACTCGCGCGCAACCAGATCGTCGGGCTCGAGACCATGGCCTCGCTCGACAGCCGCGCCCGGCAGGACGGCGCCCTCGCGGGCACCAACGGCGGGTACTGGGTCGACTTCCCCGCGGGCGCTCCCAACGGCCTCACCGTCGAGGCGGGCCGCGCGCTCGCCGGCGAGGCCCGACTCGGTGAGGATGACGGCGACACGCCCGAGGTCAACAACCGCCCACGCAGCTCGGTGGGCTTCCAGCCCGACGGCTCCGCGATCATGGACCTGCTCGAGGTCGATCTCGCCCTCGAGCTGCCCAGCGGCATCCAGGTGGACATCGACGACCTCAACCGCGAGCCGCAGGCCACCGCCGACGACCGCTTCCGGCGCCGCGGGTCGATGGTCTACGACCACCGCTACGGCGGGACGTTCTCCGCCCCCGCGGGCGCGCGGGTCATCCGAGTGGAGCGCCTCGACCCCAAGATCGGTGACACCGCCAGCGGCGTGGTCAGCGCGAACCACGTCACGGAGGAGGGCGGCAGCTTCTCCGTCGGAGAGGGAGAGTCGACCATCGTCGCGTGGGGGGAACGGGGCGAGCTGCTCGGCGACGTTACGGAGGGCGAGTCCTTGTCGTTGCACGTCGATGTCCGTCCGGCCGCGACCGCGGCCTCCGCGTGGGCTTCTGTCACCGAGGCTGTCCCCGGTGGGCCGTTGCTCGTCCGTGACGGACAGCGCACCGACGAGGCTGGCTGGCGCCTCGAAGGCTTCAGCGCTGGGCACGTCACCGGCAGGCAGCCCCGGACCGCGATCGGCACGACGGGCGACGGTCAGGCGCTGCTCGTCACCGTCGACGGCCGGCGGGCGGGCCACTCCGTGGGGATGAGCCTCCGGGAGTTGGCCGACACGATGCGCGCCCTCGGCGCCCGTGACGTGCTCAACCTCGACGGCGGCGGCTCGACGACGATGATGATCGACGGCGCGGTCCGCAACCGGCCGAGCGCATCGGGACGGTCGGTCGCCAACGGCCTGTTCGTGTTCTCCGACTACTCCTTCGACCACAGCCAGCGCCTGTCGGGGCCCGACCGGTACGCCACCGCCGCACGGGTCGCGGCCGCGAGCCACCCCTCGGGCGCGTCGACAGTGCTGCTGTCGACCGGTGAGTCCTTCGCCGACGCCCTCGCGGGAGGGCCGCTCGCCACGTCGGTGTCCGCTCCCCTGCTGCTGACCCGCGGTGACGCGCTGCCGGATGCGACGTTGGGTGCGCTCGACGAGCTGGGCGCGCAGCGGGTGGTGCTGCTCGGCGGGACGGGGGCGATCGACAACTCGGTGCGGGACCGCCTACGCAGCCGCGGCCTCGAGGTCGAGCGCGCGAGCGGGCGGGATCGCTACGAGACCGCGACCGAGATCGCGGGACGCCTCGACGACCCCGACCGGGTGTTCGTCGTCTCGGGCGAGAACTACCCCGACGCGCTGACCGCGGCCGCGCCCGCGGGTCTCCTCGGCAGCCCGGTGGTGCTGACCCGCCAGGGCGAGCTGCCCGCGCCGGCCCGGCATTACCTCGCGTCGCTGTCCGTCGAGGAAGTGGTCGTCGTCGGCGGCGACAGCGCGGTCTCGCCCGCGGTCAGGCGCGAGCTCGAGGCGGTGACGGGAGCGACCGTCACGACACTCGCGGGGGCAGACCGCTTCGCGACGGCCGCGGCGCTCAACCGGTGGGCCGGCAACAACGTCGGTGGGCTCGACTCGGGCCGGCTCGTCGCCGCACAGGGCCGCGACTTCCCCGACGCGCTCACCGGCGGCCCGTTCGCCGCCGCGCGGGACAGCCTGCTGATGATCGTGCCGCCCGTAGACGTGAGCGCGGCCGCGGCCGCGCAGGACTACCTCGACGAGCGAGCGGGCGGGGTAAACGAGGTGACCCTCCTCGGCGGCGTGTCCGCGCTGTCGAGCTACCAGCACTGGCAGCTCGACCAGCTCGGCAGGCGCTAGGCGCGCTTTGACGCCGCCCTCAAGCCCGCCCGGCCCCGACGGCGCCCCTCGGTTGAAGCCTTACCGTCGCATGCGGGGGTAACTGTTCAGCGGAGGTGGTGGAGGCGGCCCGGACGCGGCGGAAGCGGCGGAGGCGGCCCGGACGCGGCCCGGCGCGCACAGCCCCACCCCTTGAACGCATACCGTCGCATGCGGGGGTAACTGTTCAGCGGAGGCGGCGGAGGCGGCCGGGAGGCGGCCGGGAGGCGGCCGGGAGGCGGCGGAGGCGGCGTCAGAGCAGCGCGACTCCCGCGACGGCGAGGCCGCCGACGAGCAGCAGCGCCGCGCTCAGCAGGGGAAGCAGCGCGGCTGCGCGGGCGAACCGCGGCCGCTCGCGAGCGAGGTGGTCAATGACGGCGCGCCCCCGAAGGGCGGCCACGCCCACCGCGGTCACCGTGCCCGCGAGCCCGATGCCGAACGCGGCCACGAGCGCGAGCCCGAACCACACGTAACCCGCGAAGATGCTCGTGGCGAGCACGAGGAACGCCGACGGGCTCGGGAGCAGGCCCCCGGCCGCGCCGACGGTGAGCACGCCCGGGCGGGAGACCGTCCCCCGCGTCGGGACACTCTCCCCATGGGTGTCCGCAGCGGGTGCGGGAGGCCCCACCAGCGCGTGGGTGTGCGGCCGCCCCCGGCGGCGGAGCCGGTGGGTCAACAGCGCTGCCCCCACGACGGCGACCAGTAGCCCGGAGGCTGCGGTCATCGCCGGGGCGAGTGCGCCCAGGTCGGGCACGCTGCGGCGGGTGGCGTACAGCGCGACCCCGAGCACGAGCACCGACGTGGTGTGCATCGCCGCGACGGACATCCCGAGCAGCAAGGCGTCGGCGGCCCGCGCCCTGCCCGAGGCGAGCATCGCGGCGGCGAACATCTTGCCGTGGCCGGGCGCGAGCGCGTGCGCGGCTCCGATGACGAGCGCGGCGAGCAGGGCACCGACCACGCCCGCTCCGCCCGTCGGGGCGGTGTCGCCGAGGCGCACGAGCCACGGCTCGAGCCACCCGAGGGCCTCGGTCTGCGCGAGCATCCTCTAGCGTCGCCTCCACCACAGGAACCCGCCGGGCACCGCTGCGACAGCCGCGAGCAGCCCCACCACCGCGACCCAGAGGGCGGGGCCCTCGAGGACCCACCCGGTCCTCAGCTCCACGTCCCCGTCGACGGCGATGGTGTGCGTGGGCGTCTCCACGCTGAACGCCGCGAGCTCCGGCTCCCCGTCCTCGGTGAAGGCGAAGGTGCGGTACGCCTCGTTTCGGCCGTGCAGCATGGTGATGGTCAGGTCGAAGCTGTCGACGGGGCGCGGGCACCGGAACGTGACCTCGGCGCCCTCGTCGATGAAGTCGGCCATCGGCTCGACGGTGCCGTCGCACTCCCCCGGCCCCTGGGCGACACGGACGTGCTCCGCGAGGTAGTCGACGATCTCGGGCGCGTCGGTCAGCGCCTGCTGCTCCTCAGGCGTCGGCACGTCGGCGATGTCGCCGTCGATGTAGGCGTCGACCGCCTCATCGGGCAGCAGTCCCACCTCCGCGGCGACCGCGGCGGCGTCGTCGTCGGCGGCCTGCCACGCGACATGCACGTCGTGGCCCTCGACGGTGATCGTGGCCCGCGGCGGCGGCCCGAACGGGTGCGCGACCGCGGGGGCCGCGACGAGCAGCAGAGCGGCGACAGCGGCCGAGGCAAGCGTGACGACCCGCATCGCGCCCCTAGCGCAGGTACCGCAGCGCCGCGTCTGAGGTGTCGTAGCTGATCGCACTCGTGCCACCCAGGATCCACGCGGTCAGGGGTCCCCCGTTGTGGCGGCGGAGGTCGATGAAGCGATCACTCGTCACGCTCGGCACGTCCTGGTTCACGAGGAACACGGGCGCATCGTAGCGGGCGGCGAGCGGCGCGGCGGCGAGCGCGTCCTTCCAGCCGTTCGGCCGGTAGCCCTCCGCGATCAGCACCGCCTTCCCATCCTCGCCCCACAGCTGCTTCGCGATCTCCACCGCGGTCTCCGCGCGGTCGCTGCCCGCGATCCGCGTCGGGCTCGGCAGGTCGGCCTCCACCGCGTCCGACACCGCGACCTGGCCCCCGAGCACGACGGTGTCGGAGATGGACAGCTCCTCGATCGCCTTGGCAGTGGCTTCTGGGAGCGAATCGCTACGGGTGAGCAGCACGGGTGTGCCGTGCTTGGCACCGTACGCGCCCGCGGCGAGGCCGTCGGCCCACTCGCCTTCGCCCATCGCGGAGCGGGCGACGAGCGCGGTGCTCTGCCCCGTGCGATCGACCACGATCCTCGCGACCTCTGCGGCGGTCTCCTCCCGGTTCGCGCCCGCGAGCCGCTCGACCTCCCAGTCGTCCTCGAGGGCCTCGACGACCTCGTCGCTGATCGCGTTCGAGCCGCCGAGCACGTACACCGTCCTGCCGCTCGGCAGCGTGCGCTCGAGCTCTGCGCGCACCCCGTAGTCGAGGCGGTCGGGATGGGTGAGCAGGAGGGGGCCGTCCGCACCCGCGAGCGGCCCACCTGTGATCGCGTCCGCGTGGATGTCGTCGCGCGCGACCACGGCCCGCTCCGCCTCGCCATCGGCGATCGCGGCCTGTGAGATCGCCGCGGCGGTGGCTCGTCCCGTGGGGCCCGCGAGCCGCTTGTGGGGAGGCTCGTCGTTGGCCACCTCCACCCGCACCCGCTCGGTGATCCGTCGGTCCTTGCTGTCCACCGCGACCGCGCTGATCTCCTTGGTCCCGTTCCAGAACATCCCAGACGGCCAGAAGACCTCGTAGGGGGCGTCGTAGGCATTGCCGACCCACTGGCCGTCGACGAAGAACACGACGTACTCGATCGTCGAGTCAGTGCTCTCAGCCGTGGCTTCGAACGTCGCGTCACCGGTAAGGGTCGCACCCGCCCGGGGCTCGGTGATGCGAACCTCGGGAATCTCCTCGGGAACGGCGTCCGCGCCGCCCGCGCGCACCGACGACATCTTGCTGTAGAGGGCACCACCAGGGCAGGCGGTCCGGCCCACATCACGGTGGGCGAAGATCGTCGGCAGGTCCACCTTCGTCCCGCTCGAGTACTTGTTCGACCCGCGGCTCGTGAACGTGGTGGTGCTCTGCGGGTCGAGGCCGTGGATGCCCGACTTCCACCCGATGACCTGCTCAAGCGCGTCGAGGGACGCCTGCGTCGGCTGTCCCTGATCGAAGTTGCCGATGACCGAGACGCCGAACGTGCCCGTGTTGAAGCCAGCCGCATGGGCGCCGATCACGCCGCGATGCAGGCCTCCCGCCCGACCCTCGTAGATCGTGCCGTAGCGATCCACGAGCACGTTGTAGCCGATGTCCTTCCACCCGTTGCTCTGGATGTGGTAGCGCTGGAAGCCCCGCACGAGGCCGGGAGCCTCCGAGCGGGAGTAGCTGTTCGATGTCGCGGTGTGGTGGACGATCCCCCCGTGCACGGGTGCGTAGGACGGCGAGCCGCTGTTCTCCTCGTCCGCGCCCCACTGCGCGCGGGACACGACCTGGGGCTCGCCGCCCGAGGCCTGCGCGGTCCGCGGCTCCCAGCTGAGGAGGCTCTTGAAGTACAGGCGGAGCCGCTCGGTGGTCGTCTGCGACAGCCCGTGCGCGTCGACGAGGTGCACGGTCACGTCCTCGGGCTCCCCGTCGACGACGCCTACCTGCACCCAGCTCGCCTCGCGGACCCAGATCGCGTCGGTCACCGCCCGGTCGGAGTCAAGGGCGTCCGCCTCATCGCTCTCGGGGTCGGGCCCATCACCGCGGTCGAGGGGCAGCGCCTGATCCCACTCCGTCCAGTCGTCGCCGTCGCTCGAGACACGGAACCACACGTCAGCGTCGGCGGGCATCTCGAAACCGAGCATGGAGAACGCGATGGGGGCCTCGGTGGGCTCGGAGGTGCGGCCTACCCCGTCGGCGGCCGCATCGAGCCCGCCGCCGGGCTCCTCGAGACCCTCAATGGAGTCGGACACGACCTCAGGGACATCGGAGCCGTCGCTGGCGCCCGCCATCGGCACCACGAGGAGCACGAGGAGCGCAACGAGCGACACCATCAACAAGCCGCGTCTCAACAAACCCTGTCTCCCATCAAATGCCCGACCGCCTGCCCGCGTCGTGCCCGACCTTGCCCGCGTCCCTGAGCCCGGTCCGGGCGCAGTCGCCCCCCGAGACGGTTGGTGACCGCCAGTGCTGTGACGCTGCCCTACGTGACGCCGATATGGGGGCTAGGCCCTTTTCTATCGGTTCGTCGGCTGAACACTGCCTGGCCATGAGGGAACGTTTCGTGCGGCCTTGCCGTACAGCGGAAGGCGCGACGCCCCGGTGGGGGCGCCGCGCCATCGGCTGCGGCCGGTAGCTACTCGCCCATCCGGGCGTCTGCGCTACTGCAGCTGACCGGCGACCACGTCGCTGATCGCGGCGGGACCGCCGACCAGACGGACTTGGTAGCCCGCAGCGTCGTCCTCGTCCCTGAGGGCCTCGGCGTTCTCGTCGATCCAGTCGCGGATCACGGGCGAGTTGTCGAGGTCGTCACCGTGCACGAGCACGAGCACCGCCGACTCCGCAGCCACCGCCGGACCCGCGACGAGCGCGTCGGGCCAGTTCTGCCCCGTGGCGAGCCACAGGGGTGAGCGTCCCATGCCCGCCTCGACCGAGAGGTCGGCGACCATGGCGGACGTGTGGTAGCGGGTGTCCCCGCCGACCTGCTCGACGCCGACGCCGTGGTCCTCGAGCGCCGAGGTCGCGTCCGCACCGACGGCTGCGGTGCCGCCGATGACCACGGTGCCAACGGAGCCGTCGATATCGATGACGCCGACGTCCTGGGAGCCCTGGCCGTCGACGGCGACGCGATGGGAGA
>SKQL01000128.1 GCA_007119035.1 Nitriliruptorales bacterium
GTTGGTCACGTTGCCCAAGAGCGACTCGACCATATCGGCATGCTCTTCTGGCGTTCCATGGCTGGGTTGGCCTGGCGTCAACTCCGAATCGAGACCCATCAGAATGACGGGACCTCCATCGTGGTCCTCCGCGGCGGCGGGTTGCAGCCCCAACATGGCGAGGCTGAGCAGCAGGGCGAGCAACAGCACGCCGCTCTTGCGCGTTGTGATTCTCATGTCCGTCCTCCGGGATCGGGAGAGGGCGGCTCGCCAAGAAGAAACGAAACCAAAGACGTGGTGGCCTCGAGACGTGGCGAGCCGTCTGCTTATGGACGTCAGCCGACGCCGACGCGTATGTCGGGTCGGTCTCGCCACTCGCTCACTGCGCGCGCCTCGGCTCCCGCTGAGCCGACGGCGACCAGATCCCGCACGCGCAGGTCATCACGCCCCTTGTATGCCACTCGGCCTCTGGTCGAGTGGCATAGCGACGCTAGGAGAGCACAGAACGTTTACTGAGTGCAACCCCACTATTACTGAGAAAGACAGCCTTTCGTCAGATGCGGCTCTGGCGGACGGGTTCACGAACACAAGCAGCCCGCCCGTCTGGCCCACCACCGATACGGCCGCGAACCACACCCACGCGTAGCGCACGTACCAGCGTTCCGTCGTCATCACCACTCCGATCACCTCACCACGGGGCTTTCTTATCGGTCCCGGGCGTCGGGCGCGTTAGGGCCGCGCGTTCCGGGGCATCCTTTCCGGTAGAGGCCCCGCTTTGCGGGTGAGGCGCCCGCAAGCGGTCGGCCCGGCCACCACGAGGAGGGGTCACGATGAGCGCCGAACGGGTTCGCGCCGCATTCGAGGAACACGGCATCGACTACGAGTTGAACGAGCATCCCCAGGCGATGACCGCCCAGGAGATGGCCGCCGCCGAGCACCGGCCGGGGTGGCAGGTCGCCAAACCCGTGTTCCTCTGGGGCGGGGGCGAGCTGGTGATGCTCGTCATGCCCGCGCCGCTCGAGGTCGATCTCGACGAGGCGGCCGCCGCGCTGGGACTCGAGCGGATGCGTCTTGCCACGGAGGAGGAGTTCACCGAGCAGTTCCCCGACTGCGAGGGCGGCGCGGAGGTCCCCTTCGGCAACTTCTACGACATGCCCGTCTATGTCGAGGAGCGGCTGCTCGAGGAGGCACAGATCACCTTCGCCTTCGGACGTCACGACCAAGCGGCTACGATCTCCGTCGAGGATTACGTCTCCATGGCGCAGCCCACCCGCGTGCACGTGGGCACGGCCATGTCGCAGTAGAACCGGGGAGGCGCGACGGTGCGACGGGGGTGGCCGACCGTCGTGCTCGTGATCGCGGCCCTCGCAGTCCTCGCCGCGCCGCTGCTGACCGCGGACCCCGTCGAGCCGATCGGGCACTTCGCCGACCACCGTCCCGCCAACATCGCCCACGCGGGCGCGCAGGGCGACGCGCCTGCCAACACCATCGAGGCATTCGATCTGGCCCTCGAGCTCGGCGCGGACACCCTCGAGATGGACCTCCAGCTCACCGCCGACGATGAGGTCGTCGTCCACCACGACGGCACCGTCGACCGCCAGACCGACGGCAGCGGCGCCATCATCGACCTCACGGTGGCCGAGCTGGGCGAACTCGACGCGGGGCACGGCTTCGAGGACGACGGCGCGCATCCGTTCCGGGGGAAGGGCATCACGATCCCCACGCTCGAGGAGGTCTTCGCCGCGTTCCCCGAGACGTTCATGGTCCTCGAGCTCAAGACCGACGGGGGATCCGACCTCGTCGAGGCGGTCACACAGCGCGTGCGCGCGCACGGCCGCGAGGACACCGTGGTGGTCGCGAGCTTCGACCTCGCCTTCATCGAGGAGGCCCGCGACCGCCTGCCGGAAGTCCCCACGACGATGCCCGAGGACGAGGCACGCGCCTTCCACATCCGCCAGGCTCTCGGGCTGCACCGCTGGTGGCAGCCGCCCGGCGAGCTGCTCCAGGTCCCCGAGGTCCACGACGGCCTCCACGTGGCCACGCACCGCTTCTTCGCCGCCGCCGACGAGATCGGCGTCGACACCCACGTGTGGACGGTCAACGAGCGCGACGACATGCACCGCCATCTCGCCGCGGGCGCGCACGGCATCCTCACCGATCATCCCGATCGGATGGTCGAGGTCGCCGACGCGCGTGCCCGCGGCGAGTCGCTGGCAGGCGTCGACCGCGGCGACGTCGCGCTCACCGAGTGGTCGCAGGACACGCTCGACTGGCTCACCCCCGGGATGCGGGCGGTGACGTTCCTCGGCGACGAGGACTTCTACGTGCTCGGCTTCCCGCTGCTGTACTGGGCGGTCAGCCGCCGCGTCGGCCTGCGCGTCGGCGTCGTGCTGCTGCTGTCCGCGGGCCTCAACGAAGCAGGCAAGATCGCGAGCCGCACCCCGCGCCCGTCCATGCTCGATCCCGGCCTCGGCCTTGTCACCGAGACCACGCCCGGGATCCCCTCGGGGCACGCGCAGAACGGCGTGGTGTTCTGGGGGGCCCTTGCCGCCGAGCTGAGCCGGCGCTGGGCGTGGGGCGTCGCGCTCGTCCTCGTCGCGCTCCTCAGCTTCTCCCGCGTGCACCTCGGGGTGCACTATCCCGTCGACCTCCTCGCGGGCTGGGCGGTCGGCGCGGCGCTGCTCCTCGGCTACATCCGCCTGCGCGAGCCGGTGGAGGCCTGGCTTGCCGCACGGTCGCCCCAGGCGCACGTGTGGCTCGCGTTCGCCGCGTCGCTGGGGGTCGTCGCCTTGGCCGCGGCCGCCCGCGTCGCGTTCCTCGACTGGCAGCCCCCTCCCGAGTGGATCGGCGTCGACGCGGGCAACTGGCCGGTCGCCGTCAGCCACGCGGTCACCCCCGCGGGCGCGTTGTTCGGCCTCGGCGTCGGCACGGTCCTGCTGCGCGCCCGCGGCGGCTTCCACGTCACGGGGCCGGTGTGGCAGCGAACCGTGCGCTGCCTCGTCGGCCTGATCGGCGTCGTGGTGCTGTGGCAAGGCCTCGGCGTGCTGTTCCCCGGCGGCGAGGACCCCATCGCCCTGGCCTACCGGTGGCTGCGCTACGCCGCGGTCGGCGCGTGGATCACCGGGCTCGCGCCGTTGCTGTTCGTCCGCCTCGGGCTGGCCGACAGCGAACGGGCAGCCGAGCCGCCCAGGGTCAGTCGACCCGCCCGCGGCGGTGACTCAACCGAGAGGTGAGCAGGACTGGCGCATCAGGCGGGGCTTGCCATCCACACCTCACGCAGGTCGAGGTAGCGCACGTCGTCCATCGCGGCGTCCCACGCGGCAAGGGAGTCCCGGGCCGGTGCGGGAAGCTCCCGCGCTTCGCCTTCCCGGGCTTGCGCCTCCGAGGTGAAGTAGACGATCTGGGTGCCCTCTGGGCCCTCGTCGTGGCGGCAGAACAGCCCTCCGATCAGGTCGGGGCGGCCCATCTCCTCGCGGCTCACCGAACCCATCGCGTCGAGCGCGTCGCGTAGCGCGCCCTCGTCGGCGATCCGGCCTTGGATGACCTGCACGAATCCCGCGTCGTCGGAGCCACCGTCGAGGAACGTCTCCGCTTCGGAGGAGTTGCGCACGGTCGGGGTGTCGTCGAACAGCTTGACGAACTCCCGCCACCATGCGTCCTGCGCGGGCCGGTCGTTGTTGGCCCGCGCGGCGTCAGGGTCGGCGAACCGGGCGGCCACGAACAGTTCGCCCTCGTCGGTGATGCCGTGCGTGCCGCCGAGCCACCCGGGCGCCTCGCCGCTGAGGTCGCTGACCCAGCGCTCCATCAGGCGCCGCGCGCCCGCTCGGTCGCGGATGTGTCCCTGAAGGATCTGCGTGAACATTGACGGCCTCCACCAGTTGGGATGCGGCCGCGGGGTCAGCCGGCGTCAGCGGTCGACGGGGACTCTCGCGGCCCGTGCACGCGAGCATGCGCCCGTCGCGGTGGAGACGTCAACGTTCGCATCGCGTCTCGCTCGATCCGCCACATTCGTGCGGGGTGACACGCCACGCGGGCATCCGGACAGGTCAGTTTCCCGACATGGTTGGGTTATGGTCCCCCTCGGTCGGAGTCGCGCGGCGGGTCGCGTGACGTGGCGGACGAGCGTGTGA
>SKQL01000003.1 GCA_007119035.1 Nitriliruptorales bacterium
GGACGAACGGAGACACCGACTTGGCTAGGGCAGCAGGCGACGGTTCGCAGGAGGAGCGAGGCGGGGCGGTCGACGCGCGAGCGGCTTCGACCGACGCCGCCGAGACCGAGCAGAGCGGGCTCAGTGCCGCGGCGAAGGCCGTCGCGGAGGACATCAGCACGCTCGTGCGCGCAGAGATCGACATGGCGAAGGCGGAGGTCTCGCAGGGCGTAAAGGCGAAGACGACAGGCATCGGCCTTGTCCTCGCCGCCGCGGTGCTCGCCTGGCTCGCGGTGCAGGGGCTGCTGATCGCCGCGGGCCTCGCCCTCGCGCTGGTGCTGCCGGGATGGGCGGCCGCACTGGTCGTCGCGGGCGCTCTACTGCTCCTCGGCATCATCCTGGCACTGGTCGCGCGTCCGAAGCTACGGGCGCAGGTCGGCGTGTCCGAGGCCAAGCGCCAGGCACAAGCCGACGTGGACTACACGAAATCGCGGCTACAGGCGCCGCGCACCAAGCAGCAGGTTCAGGAGGACATCACGTGGACCAAGTCACATCTGAGCCGCAGGTAGGCAACGGCGAACTCGACGAGGAACGCGCGGCGGTCCTGGCCGCGCGCGATCGGCTTGGGCACGATCTGGACCGACTCGACTCGGAGGTGCGGGCACAAGTGGCTGGTGGCGTACAGACAGCGGTATACAAGCTAGGAGCGGCGGTGGCGGCTTTCGCAGCTGCAGCCATCGTCCGGAAGGCATTGGGAGCCGCCTGGAAGGGCGCCCGCAAGGGCGATCCCCCCGAGGACCCCGTGGACCCGTCGACCTCCTGGGGCGACGCGCTCGCGTGGACGGCCGCCACCGCGGTCGGTGTAGGGGTCGCGAAGCTCATCGCCGCCCGCGGCACCGCCGCGGGGTGGGAGCGTGCGACGGGCTCACGGCCTCCGGGGAAGGGCCCCTCACCCACGTAGGGCGACGAGCGGTCACTCACAGACTCAGGTCTCGTCGACTGAGCGAACCCACTCCGCGGCGTCCTCGATCAGCGGGTAGAGGAGACTCCACGCGTCGACCCCACCAGCCCACCCGGGGGGGTCCCCGAGCAGGCGCAAGGTACCCGCGGGTGTCCTGGGGGGCGCGGTCGGGGGCACGAAGATGTCATCGATCGAGCCCCGCGGCGCAGTCCACCCCTGAGCGCCCAGATCTTGCAGGCCCAATCCAGGCGCCACGTCACCCTGTGTACGGCGCCGCCGAGCGGCACTGAGCTCGGACAGCAGGCGCTCGCGGCCCCGACCCCGCATCTGCAGGAGGGCGAACGGATCCTCCTCGAGACGCTCCGCCACCGCCTCCCACAGGCCTGCAGCGTGACTGCACGGCCACGTCTCGTCGTCACAGTCACAGGCGACCTCGAGCTCCCCGAGCCGTGGGAACACACGCACGTCGGCCGACAGCTCCGCGTCGAGCGAGTCGGGAGCGTGCCCCGCGAGCAGGCGCGCGGTGTGACGCACCTGTCTGGCCAGCGTCTCGACGATCTGGCTCCATGCCTCATCGCCCAGCACGGGCATCGTCACGGTGACGGAGTACGGCGTGGCCCGGTCGCCTTGGACCCGAACGCCCGCACCGCCGGGGAACACCCGCAGGTTCGAGACCCGCCCGGCCCGGTGGTAGGCCCGGCCCTGGTGGACCCGACGGGCCGCGCGGGGGTCGGAGCCCTCGACGAGCTCGCGCCATGCGTCAGTCCATTCCACGATCAGCTCGCCTCCTCGAAGGGCTCCGCGCTCCATCCGTCGTCGTCGAGTTCCGCGATGGAGGCGTCAGCCCCGAGGGCGAACAGCTCGGAGAGCTCCTCGTCGCCGAGCTCGGTGATCCATGCCTCGCCCGCGCCGACGACGGAGTCCGCTAGCGCGCGCTTGGACTCGAGGACGTCGGCGATCCGCTCCTCGACGGTCCCGGAGGTAACGAGCTTGTGCACCTCCACGGTGCGGTGCTGGCCGATCCGATGGGCGCGATCGGTCGCCTGGTCCTCCACCGCGGGATTCCACCAACGGTCGTAGTGAACGACGTGCGTGGCAGCGGTGAGGTTGAGGCCGGTCCCGCCCGCACGGAGGCTCACCACGAGCGCGGGGGTCGCCGTCGTGCCCGCCTCTCCCTGGAAGGAGGCGACCATCCGGTCGCGCGCACCGGCGGCGACACCACCGTGGAGCATCGGCACCTCCACCCCGAGGTCGGCGGAGAGCTGTCGCGCGAGGAGGCGACCCATAGCGACGTACTGGGTGAAGATGAGCACCTGGTCACCGGCCCCCACCGCCTCGACGACGATGTCCTCGCAGACGGCGAGCTTGCCGGAACGACCGTGCAGGACCGGGTCGACCTCCCCCGCCGCCTGGGCAGGATGGTTGCAGACCTGCTTGAGCTTGGTGAGCAGCGCGAGGATCCGTCCGCGGCGCTCCATCTCCGTCACCTCGGCGAGCGCCCCCTCCGAGAGCACGTCGTCGACCGCGGCCTGGTAGCTGTCGGCTTGCTCAGGCGTGAGCGGGCACGCGACCGTCCGCTCGATCTTCTCCGGTAGGTCCGAGATCACGTTCGGGTCGGTCTTCTCCCGCCGCAAGATGAACGGGGCCACCAGGCGGCGCAGTCGCGTCGCCGCGACGGGGTCGCGGCGTTTCTCGATGGGGCTCACGAATCGACGGCCGAACCGGGCCTTGCTGCCTAGCAGACCCGGGTTCGTGATGTCCATGAGCGACCACAGCTCCGAGAGACGATTCTCGAGTGGGGTCCCCGTCAGGGCCACGCGGTGATCCGCGGGCAGGCTGCGCACCGCCCTCGCACCGGCGGTGGTCGGGTTCTTCACCTGCTGCGCCTCGTCGAGGGCGACAACGTCCCAGTCGACGCTCGCAAGGAGATCGGCGTCCCGACGCAGGGTCCCGTAGGTGGTCAGGTACACGCCGGTCGCGCCGGCGACCGTGCTCGCACGCTCGGGCCCGTGATGGCGGGTGACGGCCAGCCCGGGAGCGAAGCGCGCCATCTCGCGCTCCCAGTTTCCGACCACCGAGGTGGGGCAGACGACGAGGTGCGCGGCGTGGGCGTCGCGCTCGAGCAGGTAGCCGATCAGCTCGATCGTCTTGCCGAGGCCCATGTCGTCCGCGAGGACCGCCCCGAACCCCGCCTTGCCCATTCCGTGCAACCACGCCACTCCCCGCTGCTGATAGGGCCTCAGCTCACCGACGAACCCATCCGGCGTGGCGGAGACCGAAGGCAGTTCTGCGGCGTCGCGCAAGCGGTCGAGTTGTACCGCCACACGCCCGTCGGCGACGACCTCGGCCTCCGCGTCGTTGCCGGTCGGCCCGTCCCAGCCGGCGGGCTGGGTGCCCGCGAGCGCGAGCGAGAGCGCCTCGGCGAGCCCGAGCGTCCCCGGTGGGACGAGATTGCGCAGCCGCTCGACCTCGTCGGGATCCAGGCGAACCCAGCGGTCCCGCCAGCGCACGAGCGGCTGGCCCGACGCGTAGAGGTCCGCGAGCTCCTCGGAGGACAGCGGGTCGTCGCCCAACGCGATCTCCCACCGGTAGCCGACCTCGTTCTCATCTCCGGGCTCGGCCGCGGTCTCGTCCCCTTGGTCCTCGGCGCCCACCCGGAGACGCAGGCGCAGGGCACCCTCGTCGATGTCCGCGGGCAGCCGGACGACGATCCCCGCGCCGCTCAGCAGGGGTGCCGCATCGCTGATGAACTCCCACGCCTGCTTGATGTCGAGCTCCACTGACTCCGGAACCGCTTCCGAGAGCGCGGCCTCCAGCGGGCCGAAGACCCGCGAGCAGCGTCCGAGGCCCGCGAGCAGCGTCTCCTGGCGGCGCGCGCTGTCCTCGTCACCGTCCCCACGGCCCCACACCTCCGACGCAGGCAGAAGCTCGCCGGTCTCCGTCCGCACTCCGAGGTCGAGTCGCCACGGTCGCTGCTCGTCGTACGGGGCGTGCAGACGCAGCTCGGTGAGACCGTCCGCGTCCGAGGTGGCGATCGACCGCTGCCACTCCGTGACCCCCGCGACGAGGTCGGCTGCCCCCTCGCGCAACGGCACGGAGCTGTCAGCGGGGTCGCGTAGCGCCTCCTCCCAGCGGGCTGTCCACGGTAGGACACGTCCGCGGGGACGCCCCGCGCTCGGATCCTTCGTCCCACGACGTCCCGCTGTGTCCGCCACCGCGTCGCAGAAGGCCTCGAGCAGCTCCGTGGGCGCCCACACGCGGCCCGGGCCCAGGGGGACCGCATGAGCGGCAGGAGGCATAGCCGCTGCCAGGCGCGCGAGCGCCGCAGCCGAGTCCTCGTCCGCCGACGGCAGCGTCCGCCATACCCCGTGGGCGACGCCGTCCTCGTCGAGCGTCAGTGAGGGCACCACATGGTGGCCCCGGATCAGGCGAGCCGCGACGCGCGCGGCCACCGCCCAGACCTGCGCGCCGGGGGGCGTGCGCCGTAGCCCCCCCACCTGCCCCGCGGGCATGGCGAGGAGGCGTGGGAGGGCCTCGTCCGGGGCGAAGGACAACGTGGGGACATCAGCGATCCCCACCGCGTCGTCGAGCCCGTGGAGGGCAAGGGCTCGTGTGCCGGTCACTCCCCCCTCAAAGCCCAGTAGTCGCGCCGCGTCCCCCAACCCTGCATCGCCCCCGTCCGAGAGGTACAGGATGAGCCGACCCGCTGCGGGCACCACGGCGTTGGGCGCGAACGTTAGTTGCAGTTCCGGGAGCATCGTCCCCCTTGTGAGCTCCAGACGACGGACCCTCCCACGCTATACGCGCTCGAGGCTCACCGCCCTACCTCGAAGCCGCCTACTCGAATTCGGCGATCAGGTCCCGGACCGCATCGGCGGGCACCTGATCGCCTTCGGCCTGGGCGAGCAGGTCACGCAGGCGGGCCACGAGGGCAGCTCGGTCGGGTGAGCGCACGCTCAGGCGCTGGACCGCCCGATCCCGTGCCCGGCGGTCCAGCGCGGCGGTGCGGCGCGCCTCCCGCGAGGGCTCGAACAGCGTGGCCTGATCCGTCCCGGCGTCCGGTGTGCCCTCGAACTCCGCCGTGGAGGTGCCCGCGAGCGTCGCGGCCCACCAGATAAGCCCCCGGTCCCAGGAGACGCCTGCCGGCCGTCGTTGGGGCACCCGACCCGAGAACGCTACGTCGGCTATGGCCCCGATCACCACGTCACGCGTGAACGCGTCGTCTTCGAAGCGCTCCTTGAGGTCGTCGACGAAACGACTGTCGGGCGGCTGGCCGGTGAGGCGATCCGCCGCCTCCGCCAGGACGGGGCGGGAGCGCTGGAGCCAGGCCCACGCGTACTGGGGGGGACGTTGTGACATTACCGCAGGGTCACGATTCGCGGCGACGAATGCAAGGACCCCGCACGGCGCCTCGTCAGCTCAGCACCCGACGCTTGAAGCCCCGGATGCCGAGCAGGCACGAGCCGATGGTGAAGAGCGTCAGCGCGCCGAGGATCGCCCACGGGGGCATGTGGGGGAACTGGGGCGTCAGGGCGAAGCGGAAGCCCTCCGCGATGTAGACGAGCGGGTTCGCGAGCACCGCGACCTGCAGCCAGCGGATGGTCTCGAGCTCAGCCCATGGGAAGTACGTGGCGCCGAGGAAGGTCGCGGGCAGGATCACCACGCTGAACATCAGCGGCACGTCGTCGGGCTCCACGTACGTGCCCATCACCAGTCCCAGCGCGGAGCCGAGCACGGACGCCATGAGGAGCACCACCACGAGGACGAGCCAGGAGATCTCGAGCTGGACGGCCTCGGCAGGGACGATCGCGACGATGGGCGCGACGATCGCCGCGGCGACGAGTCCCTGCGCGGCGCCGGCGGTGATCTTCTCCATCGCGACCGCCCACACGGGCAGGGGGGCCATGATGCGGTCCTCGATCTCCTTCGTGTAGCCGAACTCATGGACCAGCGGGAGCGCGACGGCCTGCACGCCCTTGATCAGGATCGCGATCGCGAGCACCCCCGGCACGAGGATGTCGGTGAACGACCCGCCGTCGGTGGACCCGCCGAAATCCCGGCCGATGGACGGGAGCACATAGGTGAACACGAAGACGAGCAGCAGCGGCTGGCTCACCGTCCGGACCATGAAGCGGCCGCGCTCCTTGGTCAGCACGCGCAGATCCCGCATCAGAAGGCCCGCGAACGCGACGGTCGCCGCGTGACGGTCGCTGCGGTCACGAGCAGTGGACGGGATCGCCGGGTATCCGGCTCCCTCACTCACGGAGGTCCCTCCCTGTCAGTGCGATGAAGACCGACTCGAGCGTGGGCTCGGAGACGCTCACATCCCTGATCGTCGCGCCAGTGGCCTGCGCGCTCGCGAGCAGCGGGGGCAGCATCCCCGTCACCACGGGGGCGAAGACCCGGACGCCATTGTCGCGCACATCGGTGCGCGACACGCCGGGCACCCGGGTCAGCGCCCGGGCGAGCTCGTCGAGATCGCCATCGGCTGCGATATCGACGACCGAGTCCGCGTCGAGCCCGGCTTTGAGCTCCGACGGCGTGCCGAGCGCGAGCATCGCCCCCGAGTCTATGATCCCGAGGCGGTCGCACAGCCGGTCGGCCTCCTCCATGTAGTGGGTGGTGAGGACGATGGTCTGCCCCGCGCCGTGCAGGTCTCGCAGGAGATCCCACAGCGCGATGCGGCTTTGGGGATCGAGCCCGGTCGTGGGCTCGTCGAGGAAGAGCACACGAGGCTCGTGCAGCAGGGCGCGGGCGACCATGAGCCGCTGGGCCATGCCGCCTGACAGGGTCCCGACCTTGCGCGTCGCCTTGTCGGTGAGCTGGAAGCGAGCGAGCAACTCGTCGGTCCGTGCGCGGGCACCGGCACGGTCGATCCCGAAGTACCGCCCGTGGAAGTACAGGTTCTCCCAGACGTTGAGGCTGCGGTCTAGCGTGTTGGTCTGCGGCACGACGCCGATCTCCCGCTTCGCCTTGGAGGGCCTGCGGACGACATCGACCCCGCCGACCAGAGCCCGGCCCCCGGTCGGCACCACCCGGGTCGTGAGCATGCCGATCGTCGTGGTCTTGCCCGCACCGTTGGGGCCGAGCAACCCGAAGATCTCGCCCGAGGCGACTTCGAGGTCGAGCCCGACCACCGCGGTGAGCCCATCGGGGAAGGTCTTCGTGAGGCCCTCGGTCGACACTGCGGCATCCGCTTCCTGTGATCCTCGACGGGGGTCGGGGTCCGAGTCGACGCGCGTCACGTGGGCTATCCGAGCTCGAGCGAGGGCTGGCCGCTCCCGGCGCCCTGGGCGGTCACCGCAGCCAGGGGCTCGAGCAGATCCTGCTGGCCGGGAGCCGGCGCTGGCGGCACCGTGGGTCGGTGGGAGACCTCGATGGTACCGAGACCGAGCCAGGCGGCCATGCGCCCGAGCTCGTGCGCGAGCGCGGGCACGGCGACGTCGAGGTCCGCGGCGGGCTCGCCCCACGCGTGACGTACGAGCAGGCGACCCTGCTCGCGGGCGGCCTTCAAGTCCACCCTTGCCACGAGGCGATCCCCGAGGAGGAACGGCAGCACGTAGTACCCGTGGGTGCGTTCGGCGGCGGGCACGTAGATCTCCAAGCGGAACACGAAGCCGAACAAGCGCTCGGTGCGGGGCCGGTGCCACACGAGGGAGTCGAACGGGCTGAGCAGTGCCTGTGCGCCCGGGGCGGGGGGCAGGTGGGCGTGGGGGTGCAGGTACGCACGCTCGTCGATCCCCTCGATCTCGGCCTCTTCGAGGCTGCCCTCCGCGACGAGGTCTGCGAGGAGGCGCCGGGCGGGCGCGGCGGGAAGCCGGAAGTAGTCGGCGAGGTCGGCCGCGGTACCGACGCCGCACGCGCGCGCGGCTCGCAGCAGCAACTCCCGGTGCGCCTCCTCAGGGCCCGGGGTGGGCGTCGACAGGACACGAGCTGGTAGGACCCGCTCGGCGAGGTCGTACACGCGCGTGAAGTGACGCCGATCCGCGATGGCCAACCGCCCGGTGGCGAACAGAGCCTCGCACGCCGCCTTCCCCGGGGACCAACCCCACCACGGCCCGTTCCGTGATCCCGCGCCGGAGAGCTCCGATGCAGCCAGCGGGCCGCGCTCGGCGATCTCGGCCTCCACGGACGCGAGGAACCCGGGAGGCGCGTCCGCGAGCCGCCGGTCGATGGTCCGTCGGGCGTACTCGGCACCGCGATGGCGGAGGAGCGGCTGCAGCTCCACAGGCGCGTAGGAGGCCTGGTGGGCCCAGCACTCGAAGACCTCCCCGCGCTCGTAGACGTGGCGATGGAGCAGGTCGGCCGGGTACGCGCCCAGACGGCTGTACAGGGCGATCTCGTGCGCCCGCGCCAGGACATTGACGCAGTCGATCTGAACGGAGGAGACCTGCCCGAACAGCCGGCGCAGGTGCCGCGCATCGACGCGTCCGGGCCGCGCGTCGGCCAGGCCAGCAGCCGCGACCGCGGCGCCCCGCGCCTCGGCGAGGGAGAGCGCGCGCATCGCCCTGCGCGTCAGCGGGTGGTCGAGGGAAGAAAGCTCGGGCGCGACGCCTCGAACGCGGCGATCTCGTCGACGGACGTGAGCGTGAGCCCGATCGGGTCGAGCCCGCCCACGAGCATGTGCTTGACGTGCCCGTCTATGTCGAACCCGGTCTCGAGCGAGGGGGCAGACACCTTCTGCTCGGGCAGGTCGATCCGCACAGGCGTGGCGGGGTCCTCGATCGCTGAGTCGACGAGCGCCCGGCACTTCTCCGTGGGGAGCTCCACGGTGAGCAGTCCGACCTTCGCGCAGTTGGTCCGGAAGATGTCGGCGAAGCTGGGGGCGATGATCGCCTCGAAGCCGTACTGCTGGAGTCCCCACGGCGCGTGCTCACGACTGGAGCCGCACCCGAAGTTGGGACCGGCCACGAGCACGTTGGCACCCTCGTAGCGGGGATCGTTGAGCACGAAGTCGGGATCCTGACGCCAGTCACCGAAGACGAACTCCCCGAAGCCGGTGCGCTCGACCCGCTTCAGGTGTTGCTTGGGCATGATCTGGTCGGTGTCCACGTCGGCGCGCCACAGCGGCACCATCGTCCCGGTGATGACCGATACGGGCTCCATGCGAGCTATCCCTCCCCGAGCCGGACAGGCTCGTTGCGCACGTCTGTGAAATGACCGTGGACCGCCGCCGCGGCGGCCATGACGGGCGACACGAGGTGGGTGCGTCCCCCCTTGCCCTGACGGCCCTCGAAGTTCCGGTTCGAGGTGGACGCGCACCGTTCCCCCGGCTCGAGGATGTCGGGGTTCATGCCGAGGCACATCGAGCACCCGGGCTCCCGCCACTCGAACCCCGCGTCCTTGAAGACGACATCGAGGCCCTCGGCCTCAGCCTCCAGCTTCACCGGGTAGCTCCCGGGCACCACCATCGCCCGGACGCCATCGGCGACCTTGCGGTCGCGGAGCACGGCGGCGGCCGCCCGCAGGTCCTCGATCCGGGCGTTCGTGCACGAGCCGAGGAAGACGCGGTCGATCGGGATGTCGCCGATCCGCTCCCCCCCTCGGAGCCCCATGTAATCGAGCGCACGCTCCGCCTGCTCGGGGTCCCGGGTGGCCTCCGCCTCGGGTACGGTGCCCGTGACGGGCACGCTCATCGCGGGGTTCGTGCCCCATGTGACGGTGGGCTCGAGCGTGCTCGCGTCGAGCTCGTAGACCGCGTCGAACGTCGCGCCCTCGTCAGTGGGCAATTCCGACCACGACGCGACGGCCGCGTCCCAATCCGCGCCCCGGGGCGCATGACGGCGCCCTTCGAGGTACGCGAAGGTCGTCTCGTCGGGGGCGATCATGCCCGCACGCGCCCCCGCCTCGATGGACATGTTGCAGATGGTCATCCGGCCTTCCATCGACAGCGAGCGGATCGTCTCGCCCCTGTACTCGAAGACGTAGCCCACACCTCCCTCGACACCGATGTCGCTGATGACGCGCAAAATGATGTCCTTGGCGCTGCAGCCGAAGGGCAGCTCCCCCGAGACCTCGATCGCCATGGTCCGAGGCTTCGACTGCGCGAGTGTCTGGGTGGCGAGCACATGCTCGACCTCGGAGGTGCCGATCCCGAAGGCGAGGGCACCGAACGCACCGTGCGTGGCGGTGTGGCTATCGCCGCACACGATCGTCATGCCCGGCTGCGTGAGCCCCCGCTCGGGGCCGATCATGTGCACGATCCCCTGCTGGGTCGAGTTCATGTCGAACAGCTGGACGCCGAAGTGCTCGCAGTTGTCCTCGAGGGCGTCCATCTGCTTCTTCGAGAGCTCGTCGGTGATCGGCACGGACCGATCGGTGGTCGGGACGTTGTGGTCCATCGTGGCGACGGTCAGGTCGGGGCGCCGCACCGGTCGGCCCGCGAGCCTCAGGCCCTCGAACGCCTGGGGACTCGTGACCTCGTGCACGAGGTGAAAGTCGACGTACAGCAGATCGGGCTCCGCGTCCGGCCCTGACCCACCTGGTCGCACCACATGGCGATCCCAGACCTTCTCCATCATCGTCTTCGGGGTGCTCATGCTCACTTGATCCCCTCCTACGGGGTCTCCGTCGTCGCTTGCACGCGCTGGAGGCGCACCGAGCGGTTCAGCGCGGACAGGAACGCGCGGGCGCTCGCCTCCACCACGTCAGTCGAGACTCCCCGGCCGGTGTAGCGCTGCCCAGCGACATCGACCTGGACGGTGACGTCGCCGAGCGCATCGATGCCGCCGGTCACCGCCGCGACCTTGAAGTCCGCGAGCCTTGCGTCCCGCAGCGCAGCGCCGTGCGTGGCGTCCTCGCCGACCGCGCGGCGAATCGCCCCGCAGGCCGCGTCGACCATGCCGTCGCCACCGGCCGACTCCTCGAAGACGACTGCGTCCGCGCTCCTCCTGATCCGCACCACCGCATGGGGTCGGGCCGCGGTCCCACCCGTCACCTCGAGGTCCTCGAGCTCGAATGCCTCGTCGGCGGCAGCGGAGATCTCGTCGGCGACGATCGCCTCGAGGTCCGCGTCGGTCACCTCGACCTTCTTGTCGCTCAACTCCTTGAAGCGGTCGAACGCGCGCTTGATCTCCTCTGCGCCCAACTCGTAGCCCATGTCCTCGAGTTGGCGCGAGAAGGCGTGACGGCCCGAGTGCTTGCCGAGCACGATCTGGCTTCCGACCATGCCGACGCTCGCCGCATCCATGATCTCGTACGTCAGCCGGTCCTGGAGCACCCCGTGCTGGTGGATGCCCGACTCGTGCGCGAACGCGTTCTTGCCGACGACAGCCTTGTTGTACTGCACGTTGTAGCCGGTCAGCGTCGACACCAGCCGTGAGGTGCGGCCGATCTCGACCGTGTCGATCTGGGTGCCGAGGCCTAGGAGATCATTGCGGGTGGCCAACGCCATCACGACCTCCTCGAGGGAGCAGTTGCCCGCGCGCTCGCCGATCCCGTTGACCGCTACCTCGATCTGACGAGCGCCCTGACGCACCGCCTCGATCGAGTTGGCGACCGCCAGGCCGAGGTCGTTGTGGCAATGCACGCTGATCGCGACCTCGGGCCCCACCCGGCGCACGAGGTCGCCGATCGTGGCACCGAAGTCGTACGGGATCGCGTACCCGACCGTGTCGGGGATGTTGACGGTCGTCGCACCCGCCTCGACGGCTGCCTCGACGATCCGCTTGAGGAAGTCCTTGTCCGTACGGGTGGCGTCCTGGGGGCTGAACTCCACGTCGTCGGTGAACTCGAGCGCCTGCCGGATCCCCTCCTGCGCCTGCGCGACGATCTCGTCCTCGGACGCCCCGTGGTGCAGGACGTGGCGGTGGATGTCGCTCGTGGACAGGAAGACGTGGATGCGCGACCGTTGCGCGGACCTCATCGCGTCCGCGGCGCGCTTGACGTCGTCGGGATGACATCGGGCCAAGGACGTGATGACAGGGGGCGCGGTGGCGGAGCCCCATACCTGGGTGCCGACCGTCTCCGCGATCCCGCGCACCGCTTCGAACTCGCCCTGCGAGGTGATCGGGAAGCCCGCCTCGATGTAGTCCGCGTTCAGCCTTGCGAGTTGCTCCGCGATCTCGAGCTTCTCCTTCGCGTCGAGGGAGATCCCCGGCGCCTGCTCGCCGTCGCGCAGCGTCGTGTCGAAAATCCGGACGTGTGGTTGCTCGCTTGCGGTCATGGTCGAAGCTCCTTCTCAGGCTGCGTGGCCGCACCCGTGATGACGACCTCCGCGGGGGGCTCGGTGCGTCGGCTGGTGCCGCCCCGCGGCGTCAAAGGTGGAGAAGGAGGAGGAGCCCGAGAAGGGGCGCGAGGAAGCGGGCACGCGAACTCCGGGCAGCGATGTGGCTCGCCCGGACGATGTTCGATGCACCCGTGTTCACGCCCCAACTTGTAGCGCCACACGACCGCGCTGTCAACCGTGCGGCGGCGCGTGGGGACAGAGCTCCACGCGGCACGTGGGAGAATGGAGCCTCTGACGTGACATAGGCTGGTCACGCGGGGAACAGGGGCGCTGGAGCCCGTACATACGAACTCGGAGCACGCGTGGAGATAATGGTCCGGTGCGAGCTGCCCGATGAGCCGGGGATGCTCGCGGAGGTGGCGGGCACCATCGGCAAGGCGGGGGGCGACATCCAATCGGTCGATGTCGTGGAGCACCATGACGGTCGGGTTCTCGACGACCTGCTCATCGTCGTCGACGCGGAGCGCGGCGCGTCCATGCTCGAGCAGCTCGCGGCGATACCGAACGTCGACCTCGTGCATGCGGGCCCCTCCCGTGGGCATCCCGGGGACGCGATGACCCGGCTCGCCGTCTCCCTGGAGGCGCTGCTCACCGGCCAGGCGGAGGCCGACCTCGGCCTGACGACGCTGATCGGCGGTCAGTTACGCGCTTCGAGCGCCGAGCTGTCAGACCGCGAGGCCGCCCCTGCCGCCTCCAGCAAGACGATGGTGCTCGACGTGGACGAGCGGGTGCTCGCGCTCACCCGTGACTACCGGTTCACCGACACCGAGCGTGACCGGGCGGAAGCTCTCCTGCGGCTCAGCCTTCTCGCGACGGGGCAGCCCGCGCGGACCAGCGCGGGATAGCTCACAGCGAGCCGAGCAGGAGGGCGGGCCGCTCCAGGCAGTCCCCCACGAAGCGCAGGAAGCCCCCGGCCTCCGCCCCGTCGCAGATCCTGTGGTCGAAGACGAGTGACAGCTGACAGACGCTGCGCACCGAGAGCTCGCCGTCGACCACCCACGGGCGCTCCGCGATCCGGCCCACGCCGAGTATCGCCCCGTTGGGATGGTTGATCACCGGGCTGCCCCCGTCGACGCCGAACGACCCGAAGTTCGAGACGGAGAACGTGCTACCTGTAAGCTCCCCCGGCTCGAGGTTGCCCTCGCGGGCGCGCTCGGCCGTGCGCTGCAGGTCCTCGGCGAGCTGGAGGATCGTCCGCTGCTCCGCGTCCCGGAGGACAGGCACGAGCAGCCCTCTCTCGGTCTGCGCGGCAACGCCCAGGTGGATGCGTCGGTGACGGTGGATCTCCCCCGCCTCCGCGTCGAAGGAGCTGTTCAGCTCCGGATGGCGCCGCAGGCCTTCGACGACCACGCGCAGGATGATCGCGAGGGGGGAGACCCGGACCTCCTCCTGTGTCGCGTTGAGCTCCTCGCGGAGCCGCATCGTCTCCGTGACGTCGCAGTCCACCCACGAAGCCGCCTCGGGGATCTCCAGGCGGGACCGTGTGACCTGCTCGGCGATGCGCTTGCGAACGCCGCTGACGGCGATCCGCTCCACCCCTTCGCGGTCCGCCTCCCCGCCTTGGGTGTCCACCGATGAGGTGGACGCGGCGTGAACGTCCTCTCGGGTGATGACCCCGTCGGGGCCGCTGGGCTCCACCTTCCCCAGGTCCACCCCCAGGTCCTTCGCGAGCTTGCGCACAGGCGGCTTGGCGAGGGGTCGGCCCGAGGGGTCCGAGGGCGGGTGGCCGTTGGCGGAGGAGGATGCGGATGCGCCCCCATCGCCACCTGGGCTGGGCGACGGCTCGGCCGATGCGCCCCTGCGGCGCCTGCTCTTGCGCTCCCCGCCTGTGCCGAAGCCGACGAGCACGCTACCCGAGCCAGACTCGCCCGCGTCCTCGGTCGTTGCGATGGCGAGTATCGGCTCGCCCACCTCGACCTCCGAGCCCGGCTCGACGTGCAGCGCCTCGACCTCCCCCGCGAAGGGGCAGGGGACATCGACGAGGGCCTTGGCGGTCTCCACACGGGCGACCACGTCGTCCACGGCGACGGTGTCCCCCACGTCGACGACCCACTCGACGATCGTCCCCTCCGTCAGGCCCTCGCCCAGGTCCGGGAGCTCGAAGTGGCGTGTGCGCATCGACCGACCTCCGCTAGTAGGCAAGCGACCGCTCGACCGCGTCGAGGATCCGGTCCGTCCCCGGCAGGTGGTAGTGCTCGAGTTGGGCGGGCGGATAGGGGATGTCGAACCCGCCCACCCGCAGCACAGGGGCCTCGAGGTGGTAGAACGCCTCCTCGGTGATCTGCGCCGCGAGCTCCGCGCCGAAGCCCGAGAACACCTGCGCCTCGTGCACCACGATCGCTCTTCCCGTGCGCCTCACCGATTCGACCACCCGCTCGGTGTCGAGCGGCACCAGCGAGCGCAGGTCTACGACCTCGAGGTCCCAGCCATCCTCCGCCGCCGCGTGCGCGGCGTCGAGGCAGGTCGCGACGGTCGGCCCGTAGGAGATCAGCGTCGCCAAGCTTCCCTGGCGCCGCACCTCCGCCTGACCGAACGGCGCGCTCTCATGGGGCAGATCGAGTTCCTCGCTCGCCCAGTACCGCCGCTTGGGCTCGAAGAAGATGACGGGATCAGCGCCCGTGAGTGCGCGCCGGAGCATGCCGTAGGCATCGCCGGGGGTCGCGGGCGTGACGACGTGCAGCCCTGCGGTGTGCGCGAAGTAGCTCTCCGGGCTTTCCGAATGATGCTCCACGGCGCCGATCCCGCCACCGTACGGTATCCGCACCACTACCGGCAGTGTGACCGTGCCGCGGGATCTATTGCGCATCTTCGCGAGGTGGCTGACGATCTGGTCGAAGGCGGGGTAGGTGAAGCCGTCGAACTGCATCTCCACGACGGGTCGGAAGCCGTACATCGCCATCCCGATCGCCGTGCCGACGATCCCCGACTCGGCCAGCGGGCTGTCGAAGCAGCGCTGTGGGCCGAAGCGCTCCTGGAGGCGGTCGGTGATGCGGAAGACGCCGCCGAGCATGCCGACGTCCTCCCCGTAGCAGATCACGCGGTCGTCGGCGGTCATGGCATCGTGGAGCGCGGTGTTCAGTGCCTGCGCCATCGTCACGGACATCGCCGCCCCCTACCGTGCGTCGTCTGTGTACGTGCCCGCGTCGATCTCCCCGCGTAGCAGCTCCCGTTGACGCTCGTAGGAAGCGGGTGGGCTCACGTAGACGTGCTCGAACAGCTCGAGTGGGTCGCCGTGCGGCGCATCGTAGATCTCCTCGCGCAGCCGCAGCGCGAGCGCGTCGACCTCTGCCTCCAACTCGGCCTTGCGGTCCTGATCGAGCAGCCCCCGGCCCTCGAGGAGCGTCTCGAACCTCGTGAGCGGGTCACGAGGGACCCATTCCGCGAGTTCCTCCTCGCTCCGGTAGCGAGTGGCATCATCCGCCGTCGTGTGGGACTCCCGCCGGTACGTGACGGCCTCGATCATGCTCGGGCCCTCGCCCCGGCGGGCACGGTCGACCGCGTGGCGCATCACGGCGTAGGTTGCGAGGACGTCGTTCCCGTCGCATCGATAGCCCGGCATGCCGTAGCCGACTGCCTTGTGGGCGAGCGTGGGGGCCCGGGTCTGCTCGGAAACGGGGACGCTGATCGCGTACTGGTTGTTCTGCACGAAGAAGACACATGGCACGTCGAAGACCGCAGCGAAGTTCAACGCCTCGTGCACGTCGCCTTCGCTCGTCGCCCCGTCCCCGAAGTAGCTCGCGGTGACGAAGTCGGCACCATCGAGCTTCGCCGCCATGGCGAAGCCCACGGCGTGCAGTGCCTGTGTGGCGATCGGGATGGACAGCAGGCCGAAACGGTGCTCGTGCGGATCATGGTCACCCAGCCATGTCCCCCGGAAGGAGTGGAGGAGGTGCTCGGGGTCCAGCCCCCGAACGAGGGCGCTGCCCAGCTCCCGGTAGGTGGGGAACACCCAGTCGGAGGGACCGAGGGCGTAGGCGCTGCCGACCTGTGCGGCCTCCTGACCCAGGAGGGAGGCGTAGACCCCGAGTTGCCCCTGGCGCTGCAGCGCGATCGACTGCCGGTCAACCCGCCGCGCCAACACCATGAAGCGGTGCATCGCCGCGAGATCGTCGTCTTTGAGGTCGAGGGGGAAGTCATCGGATTCGTGGAGCTCCCCGCCCTCGTCGAGCAGTTGGACGGGCCGCATCGGGGGGAGGAGCGACGTGGCATCGGGCACGGCGGGCTCAGTACGGTCGCTCATCCCTCGTCGCTCCTCGTACGCGCAGGGTGCGGGATTGCCGCCCCGCTGCTGTCGGAGTGCCACCACCGTGCCCGGTTAGGCCGATGATAGATCATAGGGTGCCCATAGATCTTAGGCGCGACCCCTCCGGGCTACAAGAAGGGCGACTAGTAGCCGAGCTCCACGTGAACGGGGCCCAGGAGGTCCTTGCCCTCCGCGAAGCGCCGGACATTCTCGGCGATGCGGCCGGCGAGGAGGGGCTGGGCCATGTCCTCGGTGTTGGCCACGTGCGGGGTGATGAGGCAGTTGGGCAACTCCCACAGCGGATGGCCCTCGGGCAGGGGCTCGGGCTCGGTGACGTCGAGAGCGGCGCCCCCGATGACGTCCTCGCGCAGCGCCACGACGAGGTCCTCGGTGACCACGTGCTCGCCGCGGGCCACGTTGACCAGCCAGGAGTGCGGCTCCATGAGCTCGAGCTCCACGGAGCCGATCGTCCCCGCGGTCTCGTCGGTGAGCGCGTGGGTGAGGAACACGACGTCTGCGCCCTTGAGCGCCTCGTAGCGACGATCGAACCCGATCACGTTGTCCGCCCCGGGGATGTCGTCGGGCCGGCGGCGGATCACCGTCACGTGGCACTCGAACGGCTCGAGCAGGCGAACGAGGTGTCTCGCGATGCCCCCGCCGCCGAAGATGGTCACCCGACCACGGACGAGGCTGATGCCCGCCTCCTCCTCCCAGGAGCTCGCCCGCGCGTAGCGCTTCATCTCCCGCATCCCCGCGAGCCCGAGCGCGAGGGCGTGCTCGGCCACGGGCTCCGCATACATCCCTTTGCCGGAGGTCCAGAGACGACCGCCGTCCATCACCCCTGCAGCGGCGAAGGCCTCGACCCCGGCCCACGGCAACTGGACCCAGCGGATGGTCGGGTGCTCGTCGAGCAGATCGCGCAGGCCGTGCGGGCCATGGGGGTCCGTCCACACGAGGCCGTCCGCGTCGGCGGCGTCGACCAGGCGCCCACCCCCGTCGTGTATCGCCTGGCAGACGTGCTCGGGCGCGTCGAGCGGCGCCACCGCGATACGCGGCTGGGTCATGCTCAAGACTCCAGGTCGATCTGACGGGCTTCGGGGGAGCCGATCGTCTCGGCGATCTCCTCGACGACATCCTCGGGAATCGCGGAGTCGACGCTCATCGCGATCAGCGCCTCGCCTCCCGCGGCATGGCGTCCCACCTGCATGGTGCCGATGTTGATGCCCGCCTCACCGAGCCTGCCCCCGATCAGCCCCACGATCCCCGGCCGATCGGAGTATCGGAAGAAGACCATGTGGTCGGAGGGCTCCATGTCGATGTCGAATCCCCAGATCTCCACGAGCCGCTCCCGGTTCGAGGGTCCCACGAGGGTACCGGCGACGGCGACGTCACCCGCTGACAGGCGCACGAGCGAGACATAGTCATGGGTGGCGCGTGCGGAGAGCGTCGAGACCCTGAGACCGCGATCCTCCGCGAGGAGCGGGGCGTTGACGAACGTCACCGGCTCTCCGCAGATGCCGGAGAGCAGGCCCCGCATGGCGGAGAGCGTGAGGATCTGGGTGTCCTCGTCGGCGAGCTTCCCCCGGTACTCGACGGTCAGCTCGGGCGCGGGCCCGTCCTGGAGGGCGGTGAACACGCGCCCGAGCTTCTCCGTGAGGCCCATGAACGGCTTCACCGTCTCGGGGATCCCCGAGGAGACCTGCACATTGACCGCGCTCGGCACGAAGTCGCCGGACAGCGCGAGTCGCACGTACTCCGCGACCATCCTCCCCGCCTTGTCCTGCGCCTCGCTGGTGGAGGCACCCAGGTGGGGCGTCACCACCACGTTGTCGAGGTCGAACAGCGGCGATTCCGTAGTGGGCTCGCTCTCGTACACGTCGAGCGCCGCGCCTGCGATCCAGCCCTCGGACAGCGCGGTGTGAAGCGCCTCTTCGTCCACGATCCCGCCGCGGGCGGTGTTCACCACCAACGCACCCGGCTTCATGGCCTTCAGCTCGTCCTCGCCGACGATCCCGGCGGTGTCCGCGGTCTTGGGCAGGTGCACGGTCACGATGTCCGCGATCCCGCAGAGAACGGGAACGGACGGGACCAGCTCGACGCCCATCTGGGCGGCCCGCTCGGGAGAGATGTAGGGGTCGTAGGCGACGAGGTGCATCCCGAAGCCCGAGCACCTCTGCGCCACGAGGGCACCGACCCGGCCGAGACCCACGATGCCGAGTGTCTTGCCGTGCAACTCCACACCCTGGAAGGCGCTGCGGTCCCAGTTGCCGCTCGTGAGGCTCGCGTGGGCCTGCGGGATGTCGCGTGCGAGGGAGAGCATCAGTGCCACGGTGTGCTCGGCGGCGCTGATCACATTGGATTGGGGGGCATTGCAGACGATGACACCCCTGGCCGTCGCAGCGGCCACGTCGATGTTGTCAAGCCCGATGCCAGCCCGGGCGATGACCTGCAGCCGATCGGCCGCGGCGATCACATCCGCGTCGATGTTCGTCGCCGAACGGATGACGACCGCGTCGTACTGCCCGATCTCCGCGATCAGATCGGGCTTGGAGAGCCCCGTCCGGACGTTGACGTCGAAGTGCTCCTCGAGCTCGTGAACCCCCGCGTCGGAGAGCTTGTCGGCTACGAGCACGCGCATGTTGGAAATCTCCTCGCTCATCTGGCCGTCGCCTTGTGCAATGTTTCACAAAGCTCGTCGCGGCGCAATTATTCCCCTATGGCCCCGCCGGCCCGGCGGGCTGGCGGGCCCGGGCCCGCCAGCTGCGCACCGCAGGCCCTCAGTGGTCGGTCGGCTTCGGCAGGAAGTCCATCATCGACCGGAGCTGCTCGCCGACCTCCTCGATGGGGTGCTCCGCATGACGGCGGCGCATCGCCCGGAACGCGGGCTGACCCGCCTGGTTCTCGAGGATCCAGTCGCGCGCGAACTCACCGTTCTGGATCGCGGCGAGGGTCTCTCGCATCCGGTCCTTGACGGAGTCGTCGACCACGAAGGAACCGGAGTGGTAGTCACCGTACTCCGCGGTGTCCGACACGGAGTAGCGCATGCGCGCGAGGCCGCCCTCGTAGAAGAGGTCGACGATGAGCTTGAGCTCGTGGAGAACCTCGAAGTACGCGACCTCAGGCTGGTAGCCCGCCTCGGTCAAGGTCTCGAACGCCTTCTGCACGAGGCTCGAGACGCCCCCGCACAGCACTGCCTGCTCGCCGAAGAGGTCCGTCTCCGTCTCCTCGCGGAAGGTGGTCTCGATGACCCCCGCACGAGTCGCGCCGAGAGCCTTCGCGTAGGCCATGCCGAGCGCGTGCGCGTTACCGGTGGCGTCCTGCTCGACGGCGAGCAGAGCCGGGACGCCCGTGCCCTCGACGTACGTCCGTCGCACGATGTGGCCGGGCCCCTTGGGGGCGATCATGAACACGTCGAGGTCCGAAGCGGGAGCGATCTGCCCGAAGGCGATGTTGAACCCGTGGCCGAACACGAGCGCATTGCCTGCGGACAGGTTCGGCGCGATCTCCTCCGCGTAGACCTTGGGCTGGGTGGTGTCGGGAAGGAGCACGACCACGACGTCGGCGCGCTTCGCGGCCTCCGCGGTGCTCACGACCTCGAGGCCCGCCTCCTCCGCATCCGCCTTGCTGCGGGAGCCCTCGTATAGGCCGACGACCACATTGACCCCGGACTCGAGGAGGTTGCGTGCGTGGGCGTGGCCCTGCGAGCCATAGCCGATCACCGCCACGGTCTTGCCAGCGAGCAGGTCGAGCGACGCATCGTCGTCGTAATACATGGTGGCCATCTGGATCTGTCCTGTCTTCGGTTCGGGAAGCAGCCGAGGGAGAGCCTAGAGCAGTCCTCAGGCGCTGCGCTCCAGGCGCAGGGCCCGTCCCTCGGTGATGGACTTCGAGCCACGGCCAACGGCGACCGTCCCCGAGCGCACGAGCTCCCGGATCCCGTAGGGGGTGAGGAGGCGCACGAGCGCGTCGAGCTTGTCCTGGGATCCTGTCGCCTCGAACGTGACGGAGTCGGCGTCCACGTCGACCACCCGTGTGCGAAAGACCTCCGCAAGCTCGATCACCTCGCCCCGCGTGCGCCCCTCGGCGGCGACCTTGATCAGCCACAGCTGGCGTGTGACCGCGTCGTCGCGCTCGAGCTCCACGATCTTCAGCACGTGCACGAGCTTGTTCAGCTGCTTGGTGACCTGCTCGATCTCCTGGGTCGCGTCGACGACGATGGTCATGCGGCTGACCTCGTGGACCTCGGTCGGGCCGACGGCGAGCGACTCGATGTTGAAGCCCCGACGGCTGAACAGCCCCGAGACGCGCGCGAGCACGCCGGGCTTGTTCTCCACGAGGACGGACAGCGTGTGCGTAGGCACTGCGGTTCTCCTTCTGAAGGGAGCTCGGGCGAGCCCCGGTCTAGACGACGTTGCCCTCGCGCAGGCGCTCGGGGAGCCCCGCGCCTCCCGGCTCCCCCGCCTCACCGGTCGAACCCGTCTGGGCGTACCACTCCTCCGAGGACTCGAGGATGTCGTCGTTGCTCGCGCCCGCGGGGACCATGGGGAAGACCTTCTCGTCGGTGTCGACCCGGAAGTCGATGAGCACCGGCGAGTCCTTCACCGCGAGCGCCTTGTCGAGGGTCGCGTCGATGTCCTCGACGGTCTCGCAGTAAAAGCCCGGCATCTGGTAGGCCTCCGCGAGCTTGACGAAGTCGGGGACCCCGAAGCCAAGCCCCACCGAGGAGTAGCGCTTGTCGTAGAACAGCTCCTGCCACTGGCGGACCATGCCGAGACTGCCGTTGTTGATCACGCAGAACACCACGGGGATGCCCTCGGTCTTGGCGGTGGCCAGCTCCTGCAGGGTCATCTGGAAGCTGCCGTCACCGTCGATGGCCACCACGAGTCGGTCCGGGCAACCCGTCTTCGCCCCGATGGCGGCGGGGACGCAGAAGCCCATGGTCCCGAGCCCTCCCGAGTTGATCCAACTCCGGGGACGCTCATAAGAGATGTGCTGGGCCGCCCACATCTGGTGCTGGCCCACCCCGGTGACGACGATGCTTTCCCCACCGAGCCGCTCGCCTATCGCGCGGATGACCGTCTGCGGCTTGAGCGGCCCCTCCGCCTGCTGGGTGTCGCGCAGCGGGTGCTCCGCTCGCCACGTGTCGAGGGTCTCCCACCACGCGGAGAGGTCGGGCAGCAGCGAGGGATCGCTCTCCATCGCGCTGCCGAGCGCGTCGCAGAGCTGTTCTGTCACGAGCCGGCAGTCACCGACGATCGGCACCTCCGGCTCCCGGTTCTTGCCGATCTCCGCGGGGTCGACGTCGACGTGGATCACACGGGCGTCCGGTGCGAAGGCCTCGAGGTTGCCCGTCACCCGGTCGTCGAAGCGCGCGCCCAACGTGATCAGCAGGTCAGCCTTCTGCATCGCGGTCACCGCGGTCCAATGCCCGTGCATGCCAGGCATGCCGAGGTGCTGCGGATGGCTGTCGGGGAAGGCGCCCCTCGCCATCAGGGTGGTGACCACCGGCAGGTTCGCCTGCTCGGCGAGGCGGCGCAGGGCCTCGTGGCCATTGGCCTTGATGACGCCCCCACCCGCGTAGATCACCGGCCGCTCTGCGGCACAGATCTCACGGACCGCCTCGCGAACCATGCGACCGTGTCCCCGCATCGTCGGCTTGTAGCCGGGCAGGGCGAGACGATCGGCGGGCTCGTAGGAGAAGGTCGTGTTGAGCACGTCCTTCGGCAGGTCGAGCAGGACGGGGCCCGGCCGGCCGGTCGAGGCGATGTGGAACGCCTCCTTGATGGCGCCGGAGATCCGCTCGGGGTCCACGATCATCTCGTTGTGCTTCGTGACGGGCATGGTGATGCCGGTGATGTCGGCTTCCTGGAAAGCGTCACCGCCCACCGCGGCGGTTGGGACCTGACCCGTCAGGGCGACGATCGGCACGGAGTCCATGTACGCGTCCGCCAGGGCGGTGACGAGGTTGGTGCCCCCGGGGCCGCTGGTGGTGAGGGCGACCCCCACCCGGCCGGTGGCCTGCGCATATCCCTCTGCCATGTGGCCCGCACCCTGCTCGTGACGCGCGAGCACGTGGCGGATCGAGGAGGCGAGCAGCGGGTCGTAGGCGGGAAGGATCGCGCCGCCGGGGTGACCGAAGATCACCTCGACGCCCTGCTCCTCCAGGGCTCGGATGACCGCTTGCGCACCGGTGATCTCGTTCATGCTTGCCTCGCTCCAGCCGTCGGGCTCTCTCGTTACCTGCCTGCTCGGTTCATGACCAACAAAAAACCTCCCGCCGGGGATCCGGTCGAGAGGTTCGCGCCTGGTGTGCGTGCGACTTCAGCGCATGCAGACCAGGCGCGAGCTAATTACGAGTACGAGCACGCCGGAGTCGGCGCCGTTGGTGATCATCCGGCTCCCGATGTCCATGTGGCACCTCCCTCGCGCTCGTTCCTTCAGTCTGTGACGCTCACCATACCACTGTCAACCAGGCCGACGCACCTTCCGGCGCCGTCTCCCAGCCGGCTGCGGGGTCTCGCGTCAGACCGATCCTTGATTTCTGGTTGGGAGGTCGCGTGATGGGCATTATGGGCTCAGACCGCAAGGCACCATGCGGCGGGCGGGTTCCCGCCCCCTCCCGCCGCAGACGGTGCGCCCTCCCCCCCTCGGGGCTCGTGCCCGCCATCTCAGCGGACCAGGCCGTGGCGCATCGCGATGACGACGGCCTGCACCCGGTCCCCGGCACGGAGCTTGTCGTAGATGCTCGACAGCTCGGAGGTGACCAGGCCCTCCTCCATGCCGAGCCCCTCGCCGATCTCCGTGGTGGAGCTTCCCTTCGCGAGCTCTTCGAGGATCCTCTGCTCCTGGGGGGTGAGCGGCTGGATCTTCGCGTGCATCGCGAGTGGGCCGACCCGCTCGAGGAACGGCCGGGTGACGTCGGGGTGCAGGAAGCCCTTGCCCTCCGCCACCGCCCTGACCGCCTGGACGAGCTCCTCGCGGCGGACGTTCTTCGGCAGGTAGCCGGAGACTCCGGCGGCGACCGCCCGGGTCACGGTGTCGTGGTCCGTGAACATCGTCAGCGCCATCATGCGGGTCGGCAGGTTCTCACGATCGAGTTGACGCACCGCCGTGAGGCCGTCCATGCCGACGAGGTTCACATCGACGAGCGCGACGTCCGGCCGGCTCGCGCGGACCGAGGTGATGAGGTCCTCGCCGGACTCGACGACCTCGACGACCTCCATGTCCTCCTCGAAGGAGATCATGGTCGCCACGCCATCGGCCACGACTCCGTGATCCTCCGCGATGAGGACCCTGATGACCGTCCCCGGCACGCGGGTCTCGGCTGTCGTGCTCGGTACGCCGAACGCGTTCACAGCGGCACCTCCAGGTGCACTCGTGTTCCGTCGCCGGGCTGACTCTCGATGGCCATGCGACCCCTTGCCAATTCTACTCTCTGTCGCATGAGATCCAACCCATGGTGATCCGTCCCGACATTGGCCATGTCGAAGCCGTCCCCGTCGTCGACGACGCTCACGGT
Source organism: Nitriliruptorales bacterium (assembly GCA_007119035.1). GTDB lineage: Bacteria > Actinomycetota > Nitriliruptoria > Euzebyales > Egibacteraceae > SKQL01. The sequence continues at coordinate 23,930 of SKQL01000003.1, forward strand.
GAGGCCCTCATGGTGCAGGTCGACACGCACCTCCGCGTGCTCGGCCTGCGCATGGCGAGCGACATTGGTCAAACATCCCCTCACCACCTCGAGGACCAGGATCTCGATCGCCAGGGGAAGTGTCGGCAGGGAATCGGGCGCGATAAGCGATCCCTTGACCCCCGACCGGAGCCCCAGGTCGTCGAGAGCGCCCTGCAGCCCGTCGCGCAACTCACCGGGGACGAGAACCTGATCGCGCAATTCGTCGAGCACCTGCCGGAGGCGGGCGATCCCGTCGTGGACGGCGGCGTGCACGCTGCCCGCGAGATCGTCGGCCTGTTCGGGCTTGCCGACCGCGAGCGCGGTACGCACGTTGTCCGCCTGGATCTCCCCGGCCGCGAAACAGGGCAGCACGTCGTCGTGCAGGTACAGGGCTATGCGGCTGCGCTCCTGTGTCGCCTCTTCCAGGATCCTCTCGGAGAGGCGGGCACGCGCCTTCTCGTTCTCCGCGAGCTCACGCTCGAGGTCGAGGCGCTGCAACGCCATGCCCGCGAGCCCCGCGACGGCGTGCACCACCGCCGACGAGCGCGCCCCGAGGTCGAAGGGCACTCCCACGGCCGCGGGCTCGGAGCCGAGCACCTTGACGACGTCACGCTCCTCGGGGATGTCGCCGTCCAACGAGAACTCGACGTGCTCCGTCCCGAGCGCTTCCTGAAGGGCCTGCCTCGTGGTCGCCTCGACCTGCTCCCGCGCTCTCGCCTGCACGAGCTCGGTGCCGAGGGAGTTGAGTGTCTCGAGCTCACGGACCCTCAGGGCCAGCTCTTCCGCCCGGTCCTCGCTCTCCCGCGCCGAGCTGAGGGCGCTGTAGCCGAGCCAGAGCGGCAATGCGAGGAGGAACAGCGACCACGGCCCGACCGCGTCGTAGGCCACCACCACGAGAACGCCCAGGAAGAGCACGAGCCCGAAGTCCACCGCGAACCTCGGGAACGGGGCGCTCGTGTGCTTGACGGCCTCCGAGCCCTCGAACTGGCCCCGCGACCACAGGCCCACCGTTACCAGGACGATGTTGGCGGCGTTGAACACCATCACCGCGATCAACGTCTGGCCCACGAGCGCGGGGACGGATTGACCCATCTGCGCACCGAGCCAAGCCGCGGCCACGGAGGCCCCTCCGGCGGACAGCGCCTCCTGGGCTCTGTTGAACAGCGCGGGCCACAACGGCGCGCGGAGCTTCAACTCACGCTCCCCGGTGAGGGCCAGGCCGGTGAGCAGCAGCGCGAACGCGGGCGAGAGCAGGACTGCCGCCGCAACCACCACCGGGGCACCCAAGGTCACTTCCATGTTGAAGCGAGGCAGCACGGGGATGCGCAGCATGTTCGCGGCGGATATGAATAGGAGCCAGAGCGCGCCCTCGCCCGGAGAAGCGAGCAGTGCACTCAATCCGCCCGGCACGAATGGGGAAGCAAGAAGCATCAGTGCCAGCACGTAGAGACGGAAACGCAGGGGCCAGCGGCTCCTGTCCCTAGGCACGACCGTGTCCTATCCGTGTCGAATTGAACACAAAAATCGCCACCGCCCCAACCTAACAGAGCAGGTTGGAGACGGTGGCGAATTGGCGCCGCCGGCAACGTCAACGTCTACAGAGGACGCCTCCGATGGCGCATCAGGGGTAGCGGAGCTACCAGAGCTGACGAGCCGCCCCGCCGGTGGCGAGGAGCGCGGTCAGCGCGGTGATCAGGAGCATTGCGCGAGGTGAGAGTTTCTTCACGGTGAGTTACCTCCATGTCAGGCATGGTGTGTCAGGACAGAACCAGCCAATCGCGCCTCGCGGTCGGAACCGCTGCCTGCTCGGCACGACACGACTGCCTAAGGGAGGCCTCCCACCAAGAGATATAGCACAAGTGGTATGCCAAAATGACTAGACCATTAGTCCTACCTGACGGGAGGATCACAAGGAGTGACTAGTCACCCGTCCAGGACTACAGATGGTTATGCGGAGGTCGGCAGGGCATGGCTCGCGAGCAGGCTCGGGCTCAGGTCTGTCACGCCCCTTGCGCCGCATGCCCATGCTCCGATCCGAAGCTGGTCCACCATGACGCCGAGCGCGGAAACCGCGGCAGCAGGGCCTTGTGAGGCTGCATCGAGCACGCCCCGAGCCACCGCGGCCAGTGACGCGCCGAGGCACAGGACCTTGAGCGCGTCCACCCCGTGGCGTAGGCCGCCCGATCCGATCAGCTCCACCTCGGGCAATTCGAGCTGGTCGAGCGTCGTGCGCGCTTGACGCACAGCGGTGGCTGTGGGCCAACCCCAATCCAGGAACGCGGACGCCACATCGGCGGCGCTGCCGTCGCGATGGCCCTCCACCCGCGCCCAGTTCGTGCCCCCCGCCCCCGCGACATCGATACCTGCCACACCTGCGCGCGCGAGCATCGCGACGTCCTCGGGGGCCATCCCGAAGCCGACTTCCTTCACCACGACGGGGACGGGCAGCTCCGCGACCACGGAGGCGATACGGTCGACGAGCCCGGAGAAATCCGTGTCCCCGTCACCCTGCACCGCCTCCTGCACCGCGTTCAGGTGCAGGACCAGGACGTCGGCCTCACAGCGCTCGACGAGTCGGCGGCAGTCGGCCGCCCCGTGCTCACGAAGCTGCACGGCACCCAGGTTCGCGGCCAGCAGCACATCGGGTGCCGCCGCGCGGACGAGGAACCCCTCAGTACGGCGGTCATCCGACAGCAACACGCGCCCCGAGCCCAGCCCGACCGCCAGGCCATGCTCCTGGGCCGCGATCGCGAGCGCCTCGTTGACGGGGCCCGCCTCGCCCGTCCCCCCGGTCATGCAGGAGACCATGAGGGGCGCGGACAAGGACCGGCCCCAAAGCGTCCGGGACAGATCGACCTCCGCAAGGCTCGACTCGGGCAGGGCCCTGGATCGCAGGCCCACCGCGTCGAGACCCGTGGTCATCGAGTCGAAGCCGACCTCGCCTTCGAGCACGACGGCGAGATGCTCACGCTTGCGAGCCTCGAGCGGGGTCTCCCGACGCTGCCCCACGGGTCGCTACGACCAACCGCTGACCTGCAGGTGCAGGGAACGCGGTCGCGCTTGGTCGAGCTCGATGAACAAGACGCGTTGCCACCTGCCGAGGCCGAGCTCGCCCGCGAGCACGGGGATCGTCTCCGACGACGCGCCGAGCAGCATCTGCTTGATGTGCGCGTGACCGTTGACCGGCTCCTCCTCGGGTGTCGTGTCCAGGGTCGAGGGGTCGCGGATCTCGAAGTCGTCGTGGCGGTAGTACGAGGCCGCGGGCACGAGGCTCTCCATGAACAGCCGCAGATCCTCGAGGAAGCAGGTCTCGCGCTCGTTGATCTTCACCGCCGTCGTGGTGTGCGGCGTGAAGACCGACAGGGAGCCGTCCTGGACGCCGCTCGAGGCCACGAGGTCGCCGCAGTCGTCGGTGATGTCCACTACATGGAACATCCGCTCGGTGGCGAGGTCGATGCGGTGCCGGACGAGCACCGGCTGGCGCGAGACGAGGTCGATCGCCTCTGGTGTCCCGACCGTACGAGGAACCTGCATGCTCAATGCCTCCAGCCAGATGAGCGGAAGTCGGCGGCACCCGAGGCTTCCGTGCGGTCATCCGTCGATGTGAACGAGTGTGAGGACACTCTATCGAACTCACAGATGTGCATCTATATCGGCCCGGCCCGGGGACGTCCGTGGGTGGGAGGGCACCGCGTGCTCCCGCAGCGCGACGGCCGCCTTGCGTCGCCAGGGGACGTGGGCACGGTGCTCGAACACCTGCCAGTCCTGAGCCTCGAGGCGGTCGAGGATCTCCGCGTACAGCCGGTGGGCGATCCGGATCGCCACCCTGCTGCGAGGAGTGAGCATCATCCAACCCGCCTCCGCACGGGCGTAGAGCTCACGCGCCCTGGCAGCCTCGAACGCGAGCAGCCGCCGCATGCCCGCCCCCACGCGTCGGCTCTCGAAATCCGCCTCCGTGACGCCGAAGCGCTCGAGATCCTCGAGCGGGAGGTATATACGACCTCGGTCCCAGTCCTCCGCGACGTCGCGCAGGAAGTTCGTCAGTTGGAACGCGATGCCGAGGTCCATCGCGCGCTCGCGGGCCTGCGGGTGACTTGCCCCGAGCACAGGCAGCATCATCGAGCCGATCACCGCTGCGGATCCGTAGACGTACTCGTGGAGATCCTCGTAGGTCTCGTAGCGGTCCACCTCGAGGTCCATGGCCATCGAGCGCAGGAACGCGCGTAGATCGTCGTGGGAGATGCCCAGGTCGTGGACGGTCCGAACGACCGCGGACAGCACCGGATCCGCGCTGGACCGCGTCATGAGGCCGTCGAGCAACGAGCGGCTCCACGCCTCGAGGGCCTGTCGACGGCGCGCGGGATCCCACCCGAGGCTGAGGTGGTCCACGAGGTCGTCGGCGTAGCGCGCGAACGCGTACAACGCGTACACGTGGCGGCGCTCGGAGGCGGGAAGGAAGCGGGTCGCGAAGTAGTACGTCCGGCCGTGTGCGGCGAGGAGGCCGCGACAGACCTCGTAGCTCGTGGCCACCTCCACGGGGGCCCCGGTCGGTGAGCCCGAGAGCAGCCGCGCACGCAGATCACGCGCGACGAGCGTCGTCGAGGGCGCGGGGCGCGCGTAGCCTCCTTGATGCGTCGGCCGTGCCCCGACCCTGCGTGCCGTCGCCCCCGGTGCGGTCATGCCGCGACCCTCGGGCGACGGTCGAGCTGATGGATGACCCGCCTCGCGGCGAGCTTCCCCGAGACCAGCACCATGGGCACCCCGACCCCGGGAGTCGTGCCGGAGCCGGCGAAGACGACGCCACCCACCTTCGGAGCGACGTTGGCCGGCCGGAACGGGCCTGTCTGACGAAAGTGGTGGCTCGCCGCGAACGGGGTGCCCGCGGCCATGCCCTGCCGCGCCCAATCCACGGGCGTGACCACCTCGCTCGTGACCGTGTGCGAGGCCACCCTGCCGTAGCCGGCCGCCTCCATGGTGCGTTGGGCGCGGACGAGCTCGCGGGGGGCCTGGGCCTGCCAACCGAAGTCTCCGCCGTCGACGAGGTTGGGTGCCGGCAGTAGCCAGAAGGCCACCTCGCCCCCCGGAGGCGCGAGCGCGCGGTCGCTCACCGTGGGCACGCTCAAGAACCAGGAGGGGTCGCGCTGCAGGCGTCCGGAGAGGACGTCGTCGAACGAGGCCTCGTAGTCCTCGGCGAAGTGGATGTTGTGATGCGCTGCGGTGTCGAGGCGGGTGTCGAGGCCGAGGTGCACGACCACGCACGACGGCGAGTAGCGCAGGGACTTGACGCGCCTCGGCGTCACCTCCGCGGGCAGGAGGTCACGGTAGGCCGTGGGCAGGTCCGCGTTGAGCACGACGACATCGGAGGCGAAGCGCTCCCCCCCGACCGCGCGGACGCCCACCGCCCGGCCACCGCCGGTCTCCACACGCTCGACCTCCGTGCCGTAGCGGACCTCGACGCCCATCCGGCCGGCGAGGTCCGCGAGGGCACCGCTCACCGTGGCCACACCGCCCCTCGCCGCGTACACACCGGCGATCGTGTCCATGTAGGCGATGACCGCGTAGACCCCGAGCGCCTCGAACGGGCTCATCCCCGCGTACATGGACTGGAAGGTGAACAGCCGTCGCAGGCGCCAGTCACGCACGAGGCCCGACACGAGCGGGTACACGCGCCGGAATCCGCCGAGGCCCGCGAGACGGGCCATGATGAGCGGCCGCGCGAGATCGGCGACCGACGTGAAGTTCCGGTCGATGAACGTGCGGTACTCCGCGTCGTACAGGTCTCGGAGCCGGGCGCTCAAGCGTCGGAACCGGGCGGCCTCGTCAGGGCCGCATACGTCACGCACCTCCTCGGCCATCGCGTCGACCGAGGCACGGACCCGCAGCACCGAGCCGTCATGGAAGGTCGCCCGGTAGGCGGGGTCGAGTCGCACGAGCTCGACGTGGTCCGCGAGACGCTCCCCGCCGAGCGCGAAGAGCTCCTCGAACAGGTGGGGCATGGTGAGCACGCTCGGGCCGGTGTCGAAGGCGAAGCCCTCCCGCTCCACGCGCCCCGCGCGACCCCCCGGTCGGTCACCACGCTCGAGCAACGTGACTGCGACCCCCTCAGCTGCGAGGCGGATGGCGGTGGCAAGGCCGCCGAAGCCCGCCCCCACGACCACTACACGACTGTGACCGCTCACCGCGAGGCGCTCCGGGCCGTCACCGGTCAGTCGTTCCGGGAGACGGCGAGCTCCGCGAGCTCCGCGAGCGCGTCCCGGGCGGGTTGGGCGATGGGTGCGAGCGCCCGCTCCGCGAGGGTCTGCTGTGTGCGCAGCGACCGCTCCACCGCTTGGAGCGCACCGCTGTCCACGACGATCTGTCGCGCACGGTCCGCGTCGACGTCGTCGAGGTCCGGATCCCCCAGCGTGCGGGTGAGGACCGCCTGCTCCGCATCTCCCGCGAGCTCGAGCGCGCGCAGCATCAGGACCGTGCGCTTGCCCTCCCGCAGGTCCTCGACCGCGCCCTTGCCTGTCGCCGCGGAATCGCCGAAGAGGCCGAGGACGTCGTCGCGCCACTGGAACGCGAGGCCGACCGCGTCGCCGTATGCCGCGAGCGCGGCATCGAGCAGACGATCGGAGGAGCCGAGGGCCGCACCGAGTTGCAGCGGACGCGTGACGGTGTATCGGCCGGATTTCAACAGTGCCACCCGTCGGGAATCGTCCTCGACCGCATGAGGGAAGCCCGCGAGGCGCAGGTCAAGGTACTGGCCGGCCATGACCTCCACCCGCAGGTCGGTGAACACCCGCCGTGCCCGGTCGAGCGCCTCGGGTGCCAGCGAAGCCTGGTCGAGCATCTGGTCGGCCCACACGAACGCGAGGTCGCCCGCCAGGATCCCGCCGCCCACGCCGAACCAACTCCGGTCGCCCGCCAGCCCCTCGCTCGAGTGGGCGGCCGCGAGCGCCTCGTGCACCGCGGGATGGCCACGTCGCTCCGGTGAGCGATCCATGATGTCGTCGTGGATCAGCGCGAACGTGTGCAGCAGCTCCACGGCCCCCGCGGGCCCGAGGACGCTGTCGTCGTGCTCCGCGCCCGTGGCCCTGTGGCCCCAGTACACGAAGGCCGGCCGCAGTCGCTTGCCACCAGCAGCCACGAGATCGACGACCGCCCGGCCCACCGGCTCGAGGGCGGGGTCGAGCTCGACGAGATCGGCGAGGCGGCGTCCGAGGAAGTCGTCGAGGACCCCATCTATCGGCTCGCTAACCGCGTCGAGGGCGCTGATAGGCCGACCCTGCGCGGTCCTGCGCTCCCCTGCGGTTGGGCCCCGCATGAAAACCTCGCTCTGCTCGGGCGACCCCACGCCGCCGCCACTGTAGCCTTATCCATCCCCTGGCGACGATGACCGTACACGGCGCTCCGCCGGGAACCAGCGCAGCGCCCGTCAGATACCGAGCCGCTCCCGGAGCAACTCGTTGACGCGCTGCGGATTGGCCTGGCCACGGCTCGCCTTCATGACCGCGCCGACCAGCGCCCCGATGGCCTTGTCGTTGCCGGCTCGGATCTTCGCCGCAGCCTCCGGTTGCGCGGCGATCGCGTCGTCGACCATCTGCCCCAGCTCCCCCTCGTCCGAGACCTGCTCGAGGCCGCGTGCCTTCGCGACCTCCGCGGGGGAGCCCTCGCCACCGAGCACACCGGGGAGCACCTCGCGGGCGAGCTTCGTCGACAGGGCGCCGTGGTCCACGAGGTCGATGAGCTCTGAGAGCTGCTCGCCCGTCAACGGCACGTCAGCGGGCTCGACGCCTTCGTCACGGCACCAGGCCAGCACCTCGTTGGCGAGCCACTTGCCCGCCTCCGATGGTGGGGCGCCCGCTCCGACCGCCTCGTCCAGGAGCGGGCCGAGCCCCGCGTCGACGAGCGTGACCGCCTGCTCGGCACCCAGCCCGTACGTGCTCGTCAGGCGAGCGCGGATCTCCGCGGGCAACTCGGGCAGGCCGGCCCTCAACTCCTCGATCCAGGCGGCGTCGGGGGCGATGGGGACGAGATCGGGGTCGGGGAAGTATCGATAGTCGAACGCCTCCTCCTTCGCACGGAGCGTCGACGTCGCACCCGCCGCCTCGTCCCAGTGACGGGTTTCCTGGACGACCTCCTCGCCCGCGTCGAGCAGAACGGTCTGCCGGTCGATCTCGTAGCCCACCGCCCGGTACAGGGAGCGCAGGGAGTTCATGTTCTTGACCTCCACGCGCGTCCCGTAGGCCTCGGTGCCCATGGGGCGAAGCGAGACGTTCGCGTCGCAGCGCATCGAGCCCTCCTCGAGCTTCGCGTCGGAGATGCCGAGGGCGAGCACGATGCCGCGCAGCTCGGCCAGGTACGCCCGTGCCTGCTCGGCGCTCCTGACGTCGGGCTCGCTCACCACCTCGAGGAGCGGGATACCCGCGCGGTTGAAGTCGACGAGCGAATGACTCGCCCCACGGATCCGCCCACTCTCACCGACGTGCATGGACTTGCCCGTGTCCTCCTCCATGTGCACGCGGGTGACGCCGATCTCAGCGGCGCCCTCCGCCGTGGGCACCTCGAGCCTGCCGTTCTCGCAGATCGGCACGTCGTACTGGCTGATCTGGTAGTTCTTCGGCATGTCGGGGTAGAAGTAGTTCTTCCGGTGGAACTGGCTGCGCGGGGTGATCGCGCATCCGAGGGCGAGCCCGAGCCTGATCGCGGAGGTCACCGCCTCGCCGTTGGGCACCGGCAGGGAGCCCGGCATCCCGAGGCACACGGGGCACGTGCGGATGTTGGGCTCACCCCCGAACTCCGTACGGCAACCGCAGAACATCTTCGTCTCGGTGGCGAGCTCCACGTGGACCTCGAGCCCGATCACCACCTCGTACCTCGTCGCGGTCGTCGTCACGAGGTCACCTCCATCGCGTCGTCCAGCCCAGGCGGGGCCACATCGAAGGCGAGGTCACGCTCGAGCGCGGCCGCGACCCGGAACAGCGTCGACTCGTGCAGAGCGGGCGCCATCAGCTGCAGCCCCACGGGCAGCCCCGCGGAGTCGAGCCCGGCGGGCAACGACAGCGCAGGCGTGCCGGCCAGGTTCGAGGGAACCGTGTAGATGTCGTTCAGGTACATCGCGAGCGGGTCGTCGACCTTCTCGCCGAGGGCGAAGGCCGTGGTCGGCGCGGTGGGGCTCACGAGCACGTCGCACCGCTCGTACGCGGCAGCGAGGTCGGCGAGGATGAGCGTGCGCACCTTCTGGGCCTGAAGGTAGTACGCGTCGTAGTAGCCCGCCGACAGCGCGTAGGTCCCGATCATGATGCGGCGCTTCACCTCGGGGCCGAAGCCCTCCCCCCGGGTGGCCGCCATCATCTCCTCGGTCGTGGGCCCGTCCACGCGCAGCCCGTACCGCACCCCGTCGTAGCGGGAGAGGTTCGACGACGCCTCGCTCGGGGCGATGAGGTAGTACGCGCTGACGCCGTAGGACGCGTGCGGCAGGCTGACCTCGACGATCTCCGCGCCGAGCGCGGCCAGGCGCTCCACGCCCTCCGACACACGGGCCCTGACGTCAGGTTCGAGCCCCTCGCCCGTCATGAACTCCGTGATGACCCCGACCCGGAGCCCGTCGACACCTCCGTCGAGACCCGGGAGGACGTCAGGAGCATCCTCGGGGATCGAGGTCGCGTCGTTGCCGTCGTGACCCGCGACCGCGGAGAAGAGCAGGGCGGCGTCGGGTACGGTTCGCGCGATGGGGCCCACCTGGTCCAACGAGGAGGCGAAGGCGATCAGGCCGTACCGGCTGACGAGCCCGTAGGTGGGCTTCATGCCGACCACGCCGCACAACGCCGCGGGCTGGCGGACCGACCCGCCCGTGTCGGTGCCGATGGCGAGCGGCGCCTGATGGCTCGCGACCGCAGCCGTCGAGCCTCCCGAGGACCCTCCGGGAACACGGGCGAGGTCCCACGGGTTGCGGGTGGGGTGAAACGCCGAGTTCTCCGTGGAGGACCCCATCGCGAACTCGTCCATGTTGGTCTTGCCGAGCACGACCGCATCCGCGTCACGCAGACGCTCGACGACGGTCGCGTCGTAGGGCGGGCGGAAGCCCTCGAGCATCCGCGACGCGCAGGTGGTCTCCACACCCTTCGTGCAGAGGATGTCCTTCAGGCCGAGCGGGACCCCCGCCAGCACGCCCACGTGCTCCCCCGCCGTGCGGCGCCGGTCGACATCGGCGGCGTGGGCGAGCGCGGGCGCATCGAGTGTGCGAACGAATGCGCCGATCCGCTCGTCGGTCGCGTGGATGCGGTCGAGGTGGGCCCGGACGACGTCGGTCGTGGACACCTCACCCGTGTCGTAGAGGCGAAGGAGAGCGGCTGCGTCGAGCCGCACGAGGTCCTGGTCCCGTTCCTCGGCGCTCACTGCTCCTCACCCACGATCCGTGGCACGTGGAAGCGGTTCCCCTCGACCCGGGGAGCGTTCGCGAGCGCGTCCTCGCGGGGCAGCGAAGGCCGCGCCTCGTCGACGTGGGCCACGTTGGCGAGCGGATAGGGATGGCTCGTCGGCGCCACATCGACCGTCGCGACCTGCCCCACCTTCTCCGCATACGAGAGAATGTCGTCGAGCTGCGCCCCCAGGCCGTCGATCTCCTCGTCGGTCAGGGCCAGCCGCGCGAGCCGTGCGACGTGGCGGACCTGGGCTTCTGACAGGGACACGGTGCCTCCCGGATCGAGGTGGACGGGCGCGGGAGCGCGACGCTATCGCGTGAGCTCCACAGACCGCCAACGTACCGCAGCGCCGCACCGCGCTACGCCATCTCTCCCGTCTCGAGAAGATGCGCGAAGCCGGCCTCGTCGACCGTCGGCACCCCGAGCTCGGCCGCGCGATCGGCCTTCGTTCCCGGGTCGTCCCCGACCACCACGACCGAGGTCTTGCCCGAGACGCTCGAGGCGACCCTGCCGCCGCGATCCTCGATCGCCTGCTTGGCCTCGTCCCTCGTGAAGCCCTCGAGCCCGCCCGTGAGGACGACGGTGAAGCCCTCGAGGACGTCGCTGCGCTCGACGGTGTCCGTATCGGTGCGGACCCCGGCCTCCAAGAGCTTGTCGACCGACGCCGCGTTCCGGGGGTTCGCGAAGAAGGCCGCCACCGCCTGGGCGATGACGGGCCCGACGCCCGGCACGGCGGCCACCGTGTCCTCCGAGGCGCCCCGGAGCTTCTCGAGGTCCCCGAAGTGGCGCGCCAGCATCCGTGCGACCGTCCCCCCCACGTGGCGAATGTTGAGCCCCACCAGGAGACGCTCGAGGGGCTGGGACTTGGACGCCTCGATCCCCGAGAGGAGGTTGTCCACCTTCTTCGGGCCGAACCCCTCGAGCGCGAGAAGGGCCTCCCGGTCAAGCGAGTAGATGTCGGCGAGATCGGCGACGAGACCTTCCGCGAGCAGGAGCTTCGCGGTCTCGTACCCGAGGCCCTCGATGTCCATCGCACCGCGGCTCGCGAAGTGCGCGAGGGACTCCAGCAGCCGGTTCGGGCAGTCGAGGTTGGGGCAGTAGCTCGCCGCCTCACCGTCGAGTCGGGTGATGGCCGACCCGCAGAACGGGCAGGTCGTGGGCATCTCCCACGGGCCCCGAGCCTCAACCTCAGGTGGACGCTTACCCCTTACGTACCCGACCACCTCGGGGATCACGTCGCCCGCCTTGCGCACCGTGACGGTATCGCCGGGCCGCACATCCTTGAGGCGAGCCTGGTCCTCGTTGTGGAGCGTCGCGAGCGAGATCGTCGAGCCTGCGACGAGGACGGGCTCGAGCACCGCGAAGGGCGTGACCTTGCCCGTTCGCCCGACGTTGACCTCGATATCGCGCAGATGGGTCTCGCGCTCCTCCGGGGGGTACTTGTAGGCGATCGCCCACCGTGGGGCCCGGGCCGTGTAGCCGAGGCGGCGCTGGTGGCGATAGTCGTCCACCTTGACGACCACACCGTCGATCTCGAACGGCGGAGCGTGGCGGTGCTCCCCCCAGTGCCCGATGAACGCGTGCACCTCCTCGACGGCGTCCGCCGTCCGTGTCTCCTCCGCGACGGGGAGGCCCGCCCGCGAGAGCAGCGCGAGGAACTCGCCGTGGCTCGACACCTCGAGGCCCTCGTTCGCGCCCATGCCGTGACAGATCATCGAGAGCGGTCGGCTCGCGGTCACCCGCGGATCCTTCTGGCGCAGTGCCCCGCTGGCCGCGTTACGGGGATTGGCGAAACGCGGCTCGCCGGCCTCCGCACGGGCGGCGTTCATCGCCTCGAACTCAGTCGTCGGGTAGTAGATCTCGCCCCTGACCTCGAGAAGCGCGGGGGGGTCGTCCAAGGCGAGCCAGTCCGGCACCGCGTCGATCGTCCGCACCTGCGCGGTGATCTCCTCTCCCACCCGGCCGTCACCACGGGTCAGTGCCTGCTCGAGGTGGCCGTCCACGTATGACAGGCTGCAGGCGACCCCGTCGATCTTGAGCTCACAGGTGAATCTCGGACGTGCCTCCTCGAGGCCCTTGCGCACCCGCTCGCACCACGCGTCGATCTCCGTGGGCTCGAACGCATTGTCGAGCGACAGCATGGGCTGGCGATGCTCGACGGTGCGGAACGCGGGATCGGGCGGTGCGCCCACCTTCCTCGTGGGGGAGCCAGGGGAATCGAGCTCGGGATGCGCGGCCTCGAGCTCCTCGAGCTCACGGAGGAGGGCGTCGAACTCATCGTCGGAGATCTCGGGGTCGGACAGGGCGTAGTAACGGTAGCGATGCCGCTCGAGCTCCACGCGGAGATCGGCGACTCGTCGGCGCACAGCGGTATCGGCCATCTCGGCAGCAGTCTAGGTCGCGGTGATCGTAGCGCCTCCCAGGCACTCGTCCCCGTCGTAGAAGACGACCGCTTGCCCGGGCGCGGCCCCCACGGGCACGTCGGCGTTGAACGAGACGCGCAGCCGGTCGCCGCCCAGCTCCTCGAGGCGAGCGGGCAGCGGCTCGCCCCGATAGCGCACCTGTGCCTCGACCTCGGGCGCAGCGGGAGGTGCGCCCGAGACCCACGAGGCCGACGCGGCCTCGAGTGCAGGCGCCTCGAGGTGCTCGCGCGGCCCCACGTGCACCGTCGAGCCCTCGATGGCGGTCACGAACATCGGCTCCCCGAAGCCGCTGAGGCCGAGCCCGCGTCGTTGACCGACCGTGAACCGGTAGGCCCCGTCGTGCTCGCCGACCACCTCGCCCGACGGGCCGACGAATGCCCCCGCGCGCTCGCCGAGGCGGGGACGCAGGAAGCCTCCGATGTCGCCGGAGGGGATGAAGCAGATGTCGTGGCTATCCGGCTTACCCGCGGTCACGAGGCCCCGCTCCTCGGCCATCTCCCGCAGCGCCGAC
>SKQL01000008.1 GCA_007119035.1 Nitriliruptorales bacterium
ACGCCCGCCGCATGCCGCGCTCGAGCGCGTCGACCACGTAGGGGCGCAGCTCAGGCGCAGGGATGATCCGGTCGACCGATCCCATCTCGAGCGCACGCTCGATCGAGTGCACCCGGTCGAATTCCGCGGCCAGCTCCCGCAGCTTGTCGACGCGCACCGCCTCGATCGCCTCCTCGTGGCGGGCACGGGCCTCAGAGCTCTGACCGTGGACGGCGAGCTGCTCCCGCGCGGCCACCACCCGCGGGTCCTGGTCGGTGCGGGCACGCACCTCGCGGGCGAACACCACGCCGGCCGCGGGCGCCCCGCCGATCACCGACGCGTACGAGCCCTCGATCGCGGCGATCTCGAGGTTCTCGTTGAGCGTCTTCGAGAACACCACGAACGCGCCGCCGTGGTAGCGCGAGACGACCACGAACACGATCGGGCCCGCGAAGTTGGTGACCGCTCGGCCGATCTCCGCGCCGTACTCGAGCTGCAGCTTGCGCATCGACTCCGGCGAGCCGTCGAAGCCCGACAGGTTGGCGAGCATCACCACGGGCCGGTTGCCGCTCGCCGCGTTGAGCGCCCGCGCGACCTTCTTCGAGCCCTGCGGGAACAACGTGCCCGACGTCCACGACGGCGGGCCGTCGGCGGGCACGAAGCCCTTGCGGGCGGTGGTGCGGGACTCGATGCCGAGCATGCACACGGGGTAGCCGCCGACGTGGGCGTCCCACACGACGGTGGTGTGCGCGTCGTGCCAGCGCTTCCAACGCTCGAGCGGTGCGTGGTCGTAGTCGCACGTGGCCTGCATCACCGACCGGATGTCGAACGGCTTCTTGCGCTCGGGGTTGCGCTCGGCGGAGAAGACATCGCCCACGCGCGTGAAGTCGGTGCCATCCACCGCCGCGTGGGGGTAGTCGCGCACATCGCGGTCGACAGGGTCGTCGGTCCGTGCCCGTCGGGGGTAGGCCTCGCCGGGGACGATGTAGGAGTGGTCGTAGTGGCGCAGGAGGATGTCGCAGGCCCCCTGGAGGTCCGGCGCCCAGTACTGGGCCTGCGCGTTGCCGCCCATGACCCGCTCGTAGCCGCCGATGCCGAAGTTGTCCTCCGCGGAGACCCCCCCGGAGAAGTCGAGTGCCTGCTTGCCGGTGAGCACCATCGCGCTGTCGGGCGTCATCACGAGGATGCCCTTGGTGTGCGGCAGCATCGTCGCTTCCGCGTTCCAGTACGGCTGCGCGCCCACGTTGACGCCGGTGACGATGACGTTGACCTCACGCCCGTCCTGGGTGAACTCGATCAGCCGCCGGAGCACCGCGCCGATCCAGTCCATGTTCTCCGTGCCGGAGTCCATCGCGATGCGCGCCCCCGACGAGACCGCGAACCACTCGACGGGAAGGTCGAGTCGCTGTGCGAGGTCGAGCGCGCCGATGACGCGGCGGCACTCCGCCTCCGTGAGCGAGCCGAGGCTGCGCGTGGGGTCACCGAGGATCGCGACCCGCCGCATGCCCTCGGGCACCTTGTCCGTCGTGTTGCTGATGACGCCGACGACGACGCCGGCGGTGTTGTGGCCGGGGGGCCGCTCGACGGGGACGAGCTCGTTCTCGTCGTGGGCGACGAGGTCGTGCTCGACGAACGTGCCCGAGGGGAAGTCTGACGCGGTGCCCTCCGAGGGCGCGAGCATCCGCAGGATCTCGTAGGGGTACGGCACCCCGAGGCGGTGGCTCTTGAGCACCTTCTGACGGTAGTCGGACAGCTGGCGGATCGGCTGGTCGCCCGCGGGCTTGCGCCGCACCGTGACCCCGTGGGCCGCGAGGTTCTCGACGTGCAGGACCGAGTCCTCGAGCTCGCCCGTCTCCGGGTCGGGGATCCACGCCCGGATCACGACCTTCTCGAGGCCCACCCCGATCGACGCGGACGCGAGGCGGTGGGCGAGGTCGCGCCACGCCTCGGGGGGGATGAGGCACGGCGGACGCACGTAGAGGATCACGCGGTTGAGCAGCAGTCGGCGGCGCATCGGCCGCTGCAGCTGCGCGCGGCGGATCGCGGTGAACGCCTGCAGGACCATCCGCTCGAAGTGGGGCAGGCTCACGACCTTGCCGCCCTCGTCGAGGACGGGCGTGAGGTCGGGCACCTCCGCGGTCGCGAAGAACCGCTCGTCCTGCGGGTTGTCCCTCGCGACGCCGTGGAAGAGGTAGACGTCCTCGACGGAGGGGAGCCGGCTGACGGAGAAGTTCGCGAACCGCCACAGTTCGAGGCGCTTGGCGACCATCGGGTGCAGGTTGCGGTACAGCAGGTCCTCAGCGAACGAGCCGTCTGAGTGGCGGAACGTGAACTGCTGGGTGCGCTCGTGCTCGGGGCGCTCGCCGCCGCCGGTCATGGTGAGGTCGACGCGGTGCGGCGCGGGGCCGTCCCAGTGCGCGTCGAGTTGCCCGCGCAGCATCTCCGCCATCTCGTCGCCGGGGACGCGCTGCCCGCCGCGCCAGAGCGACAGGCCCACGATCGGTGCGAGCGACGACCCGACGCCGCCCAGGTGGGTCCCGACCGCGCCGAGCAGCTCGGGTAGGCGCTCGTGCTCCGCGAACGCGGTGACGACGTGGAAGTCCTTGCCCCGGCTCTCGTACTCGGCGACGCCGAGGAGGTGGCCGTCGACCTCGAGCGAGCGCACGTCGCGCAGCTCGCGCATGCGGTAGAAGCGCCACAGGTTGATCTCGAGGATGACGCGCCGCAGGGCGGGCCCGCCCCGTGCGTACCGGTCGCGCAGTCGGGCCCGCAGGGGCTGGCGGCACGAGACGAGCTCGTCGATCCACTCGCTGCGGTCGGGGTGGTCGGGCTCGCGCTCGAGGCGGTCGAGCAGCTCGTCCATCTCCGCGAACACCTGCTCGCGGGTGCTCTCCATGACCGGCTCGTCGAAGGCCTTGAAGCGCACCTCCCGCGCGAGGTCGCTCACGACCTGGTGGCGCCCCTCCGCGCCCGCGATGACCCGGTCGAGCAGCGCCCGCTGGTGCTCCGACGCGCTCGAGGCGAGCGCGGGGAACGCGTCGAGGCGACGGCGGAGGATCTCGGTGACGAGGGAGGTGATGTCCTCGACGCGCACGAACGACCGGTACATCCAGAACAGCGCCTGCTCGAGCTCGGGCGAGCGGGCGAGGCTCGTCACCCCGTAGTGGCGAAGCGCCCGCTCGAGGCGCTCGAGGAAGCGCTCGGGGACCCCGCTCCGCTCCGCGTCGAGCCACGCGAGGTAGGTGAACAGGTACTCCTGCGCGCTCGCGACGGGCTCGCCCTCGTGCTCGTCGAGGTACTCGGGTCGGCGCCTCGACAGCGCGCCGAGGTCGGCGAAGAGGTCGAGGACCTCCTCCTCGCGGGCGAGCAGCTCCGGGTCCTCCGCGTCGACCGACGCGTGGAGCGCGCTCTGCTCGGTGGCTAGCGCCTCGATGGTCGCGGGGTCGAGGTCGTAGCCGAGCTGGTAGGAGCGCAGCGCGTCGAAGAACTGGGTGATCCGCGCGGTCCCGTCGCTGGCCGCGGGAGGCGAGGGGTACTGGGCCGAGAAGTCGATCTGCGCGTCGTCGGCGACGGTGGTGCCCGCCTCAGCGGTCGGTTGGAGGTGCACGAGCGGCGCGCCGCCCATGACCTGCTCGTTCGCAGTGACGTCGATGCTCTGGACCCGTCCGGGGAACGGCGCCGCGACGGTCGTCTCCATCTTCATGCTCTCGAGCACGACGAGCGGGTCGCCAGCGGCCACCTCGTCGCCGGGCTGGGCGGCCACCGCGATCACGAGCGCGGGCGCGCTCGCGCGGACGACGCCGCCGTCGTCGCGCAGGATCCGGTGGGGCGCGCCGTCGACCTCGACTTGGAACAGGGGGCCCCGCACGTGGGCGATGACCTGGTGGATCGTGCCCTGCACCCGGACGCGGTTCTCGTACGGGCCCAGCGGGTGGACGGACAGGTCGACGGGGTGGCCCGCGACGTCGACGCGGTAGGTCTGCTCGCCGAGGCGGTACACGGTGCAGCGGTACGACGCGCTGCCGAAGCGCAGGTCGACCTGGTGGCCGCCCGTGCGCGGGGCCTCGGGCCGGCCGCGGGAGGCGGTCGCGAGGAACTGG
>SKQL01000055.1 GCA_007119035.1 Nitriliruptorales bacterium
AGGGCCCCGCGATCTGCACGTGTTGGGCGCTGTAGTCGAGCGCCACCGGGGCGGCGTCGTCGACCAGCGGTCGCAGCGCTTCGGCCAACGCGTCCGCGGCCTGGCCGAGAAGGTCGCGCACGAGCACGCTCTCGAGCTCGGTCGGCCGCCGCGGGGCCTCGTCCTGGGCGGAGCGGACACCCGTGCCACCGAGCAAGCGGTCGACGAAGCCGAGGGCCAGCTGACCGTTCAGCTCGACGATGGCCTGCCCGGGCAGCGGCGGCAGACTCACCGTCAGGAGCACGTTCGGGGTGGGCATGGACCGCAGGTAGTCGTCGTAGCGCAACTGGTCGATGGCCAGCAGCTCCGGCTGCAGCACCGCTCGGGCTTGCTGTCCCCACAGCGTGGACAGCCTGCGTGTGAACAGCTCGTGGGCGACCTCGAGGGCACGCGTGTCCTCGCGGCTGATGAGGTTCGGACGCCGGAAGTCGAGCGTCGCGACCTCAGCGTCGCCATGCACCGCCATGTCCGCCATCCCGCGTGCTGTCCCTCGGGGAGACTGCCCATCCCGTGGTCACGGGTGGAGCGTCGTCGTTTCCCATCGGCGGGCAGCGGGCCGACTCAAGGACTCAAGCGTAGTCCGTCTGCTCACTGCACGACGAGCTCGGTCACCAGGATCCGCAGGACCTCCCCGTCGGGGTAGGTCTCGTCGGCACGGCGGGTCAACCGCTCCCGGAGGGCATCGAGTCCCTCCGCGGAGCGGAGCTCGTGCGGTGTCATCGTGGTGAGCTCGCTGAGCGCGGCGTCCTTCAGGATGGGGAAGCGCTCGGAGACGTCGTTAGCCCCCGCGCCCTCCTCGAGCACCGCTGCGAACGAGAGGCGCGCATAGCGAAGCTCCTCGCCGGCGACGTTGGCGGTGAGCTCCGCGACCTCGACGACGTCGCCGTCCTCGGGCGGCTCCGGGTCGGCCAGCGCCTCGTCCGACGGTCGCAGCACCAGCCAGTAGGCCGCGGCGACGACCACAGCGAGAAGCAAGACGGCCACCAGCACGAGCGGCTTGCCGCGCAGTCGCGCACTGGCCTGCTCACCACCGGTCTCGTCCTTGCGTGGGGACCAAAGCCTCCGGGCCATCTCAGCTGACTCCTTGCGCCACGACGAGCACGTCCACCCGCCGGTTCATCGTCCGGTTCTCAGCGGTGTCGTTTTCGGCCCGGGGCCGCCACTCGCCGTAGCCGGCAGCGCCCAGCCGCCCCGGCTCGATCGAGAACTCCTCGTAGAGCAGGGACAGCACCGCCACCGCCCGATCCGTCGACAGGTTCCAGTTCGTGTAGTCGGCACGCATGATCGGCACGTCGTCGGTGTGCCCCTCGACTACCACGTCGTTGGGGAATCCCTCGAGCGCCTCCGCGACCGCCGCCACGAGCAGGCGGCCCTCATCTGACACGTCGGTGGAGCCCAACTCGAAGAGCACGTCCTCGGCGGAGATGCTCACCACGAGCCCGCGCTCGTCTATCCGGTGGTCGGCGGCCTCCGCGAATCCCGCGTTGCCGAGCGAGTCGGTCAGCGCGTCGCGGACCGTGCGCAGCTGATCGAGGTCCCGCGTGGAAATCGGAGACGGGTCGTCGTCCTCGTCCCCGTCGTCCCCCTCGTCCCCCCCGTCCTCGACCGCCCGCTCGTCGGCCGTGTCCGCCTCTTGGAGGAGAGCGATCTCGGACACGGGTACCTCCGGCATCTCGGCGTCTCCGACGATGCCCGTGCTCTCAGGGAGGATGCCCTCCCCCGCGGGATTGCCGAACGGCACCTCCAGGCCCGTCACGAACGCCTCGAACTTCGTCGCATCGATCTGCGACATCGTGTAGAGCATGATGAAGAACGCGAGCAACAGCGTCATCGCATCGCCGTAGGTCTGCATCCACCGGGTCTCGCCCGTACTCGAGCCTGGGCGCTGACGCCGACGACCACGGGACGCGCGGGCGGTGCTGCCCGCCATCAGGCCGCCTCTTGGGCGGGCGAGGTCCGACCCGCCCGCACCGAGTAGCCCACGCGCCGCTCGGGAGGCAGGAATGTCTCCATGCGCTCGACGAGGAGTCGGGGGCTGATGCCTCCCTGAAGGGCGACCACGCCATCGAGGGCGGCCTCACGGACCGCGATCTCCGCATCGTTCTGCCGGTCGAGCCGGCTCGCGACGGGCAGGAACACGATGTTCGCGAGCATCACCCCGTACAAGGTCGTGAGCATGGCCAGGGCCATGCCGATGCCGAGCTGTGACGGGTCGCTCAGGTTCTGAAGCATGTTGATGAGCCCGATCACCGTGCCGACCATCCCGAACGTGGGCGCGTAGGACCCGAGCGACCGGAAGAAGGAGATCCCGAACTGGTGGCGCTTCTCCACCGACTCGAGGTCGATCTCGACCATCTCCCGCACCTGCTCGGCCTCCATGCCGTCCACGACGAGCTGCAGCGCCTGGCGGATGCCCGGGTCGGAGATCTCCTCGAGCCTCGACTCGAGCGCGAGCATGCCCTCCTTCCGGGCGACATCGGCGAGGGAGGCCAACGTCGTCACCGTCTCGTCGAGGTCAGGGGGAGCGTTCCGCAGCGCGGCGACGATCACCCTGGGTATCGACTTCAGCTCGGAGAGGCCGTAGGCCATCACCGCCGCACCGGCGGTCGAGAAGAACACAAGGACGAAGGAGGAGGGCCCGAGCAGGACCCCGAGGGAGTTGCCGTCGATGACCATCGCGGCACCGATGGCGGTGAGAATCAGAGCGATGCCGCCCAGGAACATCACCATCGCTCAGGCCTCGTCGCTCGGGAGGACGGTGAGGTTGGGGCGCGGCGCTTCCGTCGAGCGGGTGGCCCGCATCATCTCCGCGGCCTCGAGCACCGATGCCCGGAATCCGATGACGCGGGCGATGACCTCGTCGGGGGTCTCCGCGACCATCGCGCGGCGACCGTCGACGAGCCGCAGGACCGTGTCCGGCGTCGTCTCGATCAAGTCCGCGTTGACGACGAAGGGCTCGCCCTTCAATCGATGAACCCAAATCACGTAGCACCTCCGTGTGCACGTTATGCAATCCCTCGTAACGCACCGTGTCGGCAGCGTCCACGATGGGTTAACGTCGTCGGCGCTACCGCCTTCTGGGCTGGGCGGGCTTACACCGCCGGCGGCGGCATGGCCAACGCCGCTTCGACGAGGTCCCGCGCGTGCCACTCGAGCTGTGCCCGTGCCTCGGGGTCGCGAGCCTGCTCGCCCGCGCGGGCTTCGGAGCGCCCGCTGAGATAGCGGCCCGTGGTGCCCTCGAGCGTCGGGTCCGCGATGAGGCGCATGACCGCGTCGACCCCTTCCTCGACGGAGGTCATCGCGGTGCCGAAGCTCTCCCGCACCATCTTGGTGTCCATGAGGGACGCGGGATGCAGGCTGTTGACGGTCACCTCATCCGGATCCAGCCGCTCCGCCAACGTGAACGTGTCCGCGACCATGGCGAGCTTGCTCTGGGAGTACGCCCGCCAGCCGTCGTAGCCGCGTTCGAGCATCACGTCGTCCGTCGCTCTTGGGGCCCGCGCCGATCCCTGGGTTGTTCACGAGCACGTCGAGCGTCTCACAGTCACGGGAGACCTCGTCGGCGAGTCGGCGGACCTCCGCGAGGGCGGAGTGGTCCGCCACGTAGCCCCGGACCTCGCCCTGTGCGCGATCCCGCAAAGCGGAGACGCTCGCGCGGACACGGTCGTGATCGCGGCCGTGGACGAGAACGTGGGTGCCCTCATCTACGAGCGTCGTCTACGAGCGTCGTCGCCAACGCACGACCCAGGCCATCCGTGGCGCCGGTGACGAGCACCGTCGCTTCCTTGACCGCTCCCATCGCCCACTCCTCATCGCCGACCCGGGGCTCGGGGTCAGGCCACGTCTCCGCCCCCTCGCCTGCCCATCATGCACGGCGCCGCAGGCGCGTAACCCCCGGCCTACGCGGCCGAGGGCGCGAGCTGTGGGGCGAGCACGCCCGCGTGGAGCAGGGCGGCCAGCTCCGCGGGAGGAACGGGCGGGGAGAAGAGATAGCCCTGCGCGGTGCTGCAGCCGAGCTGTCGCAGGACGTGGAGCTGCCCTCGTGTCTCCACGCCTTCGGCGATCGCGTCGAGGCCCATGGTGGAAAGCATGGCAAGTGTGCCAGCCACCAACTGATTGCCCCCCGTGTTGCGGTCGAGGCGCATGACGAAGGTGCGATCGATCTTGACGATGTCCACGGGTAGCTCGTGCAGGTGGCGCAGCGAGGAGTACCCCGTCCCGAAGTCGTCGAGCGCGACCTTCATCCCGAGCCCGCTCAACGCCTCGAGGGTGTCGTATGCCGCATCGGTGTCGTGCAGGATCGCGGTCTCGGTGACCTCGACGCTCAGGCGGTGTGGGTCGATCCGGTGGGCGGCCAGCAGCTCCGCGAGCTCCGTGGCAAACCCTGTGTCGGCAAGGTCCCGGGACGACAGGTTGACCGCCAGCCGGGCCAGGCGGGTGCCTTGGCGATCCCAGGCGGCGAGCTGACGGATGGCCCGCTCCCGCACCCACGCGCCGATCGGGGCGATCAACCCCGTCTTCTCCGCGACCTCGAGGAAGTCGCCTGGTGTCAGCAGCCCTCGCGTGGGGTGCTCCCAGCGGAGGAGCGCCTCCGCTCCTGTGATGTGCCCTCCCTCGGTGGCGACCTGGGGCTGATAGGCCAGCCGGAACTCCCCCCGGTCGAGTGCGTCACGCAGGTCGAGCTGCGTCTCGAGCCGCCGGTCGGCCCGCGCCCGTAGGTCGTCGTCGAACAACTCGACGCGGGCCCGGCCACGCTCCTTGGCGCCGTACATCGCGACATCCGCCTTGCGCAGCAACTCGGTCGCGTCGATCGGCTCGGTCGCGGTCGCGACGCCGACACTGGCGGTCATCTGCAGCGGCCGGTCGCCGAGGTGGTAGGGCTCGGCCATGGTGTCGAGGACCCGCTCGGCGATGAGCCTTGCGTCCCGGGGTTCCTCGAGGGCGTCGCAGAGGATGACGAACTCGTCGCCACCGAAGCGAGCGAGGGTGTCCGGGGGCCGCAGCACCGCCTCCAGGCGGCTGCCGATCTGGGCGAGCACCGCGTCGCCCGCGTCGTGGCCGAGGCTGTCGTTGACCGGCTTGAAGTTGTCGAGGTCGAGGAAGAGCACCGCGACGGTGCCACCGGTGCGGGGCAGCTTTGCCAGCGCCTTGCGGGTGCGGTCGAGCAGCAGCGTGCGGTTAGCAAGCCCGGTCAGCGGGTCGCACAGCGCCTGCTCCCGTAGATCCGACTCAGCCTCCAAGCGCCCGATAGCGCTGCCGAGGATGCCCGCGACCGATCGGACGAGCACATGCTCGTCCTCGGTGAAGTCGCGGGTCCCCGTCGCGTGGACCCCGATGGTGCCGTAGGCCCGCCGCGGGGTACGGATCGGCGCGCTCATCGCGAGGAAGGCGTCGTCTTCGAGCCCGGGCCCGAGGATGCTCACGTGCGGGACCTCCAAGATCGCCGCGACGGCCTTCGCCGCGTGATCGAGCAACTCGTCCGGGTCGTCGATCAGCAGGGCGACGCTCGCGAGCTCGGCCACCGCCTTCTCCTGCCCGAGCCGGGCGGACAGCTTCTCCTGGGCCATCTTGAGCGCGGTGATCTCCCGGAAGTAGACCGCAAGCCCTTGCGGGGAGGGGTAGGCGTTGATCTGGAACCAGCCGTGGAGCGGCTCGTAGTAGAAGTCGTCGAGGACGACGGTGACGTCCTCCTCGATCGCCCGTCTGTACCCCCGCTCCGCCTCCGTACCGACCAGGGGCGCGAACTCCTCCCAGATGCGCTGCCCGAGCAATGCCTCCCGAGTACGGCGCAGCAGTCGTTCCGCCTGGTGGTTGACGTAGGTGAACCGCCAATCGCGGTCGAGGGTGAAGAAGGCGTCGGTGATGCTCTCGAGCGTGGTCGAGTACCTCTCGGCGAGCAACCGGGCCTCCTCGGCGGCCTCCTTGAGCGCGGTCACGTCCTGGAACGCGCCGATGACGTGGGTGACAGCGCCGTCGTCGTCGTAGCGCGGCTCGCCCATGGCCCGAACCCATACCATCCGCCCCCTGTACGTGCGGAGCTCGAGCTCGATATCGAAGGCGACCCCTTCGGCGGCGCACGCGTCGACCGCCGCATCGATGCGCGCACGGTGCTCGGCCGCATAGAGCTGATGGACCTCCTCCCGCTCGGGCGCCTGCTCACCCGGGTGCTCGAAGATCGCGAACATCTCGTCGGTCCACGTCACCTGGTCCGCCGCGACATCGATGGACCAGCCACCGAGGCCGGCCATCCCCCCCGCGAGGCGCTGCAATGCATGCACCCGTTCCAACTCGGCCTCGTCCCGACGACGGGCCGTGATGTCGGTGAAGGTCACGACCGAGCCGGTGACCACCCCGTCCTCCCGGACCGGGTACGAGCGGTACTCCACCGGGAGCATCGCCCCGTCCTTGCGGACGAGCATCTCGTCCTCGCCCACCACCTCCCCGCCATCCCGCCTGATCTGGGAGTTCCGGCACTCGGCAGCGGGGTATGGCGAGCCGTCCGGCCGCGTGCGGTGGATCAGGTCGTGCATCCTCCGGCCGAGCAGCTCCCCTTCGTCCTCGTAGCCGAGCAGGCGGATGCAGGCGGGATTGGCGAACGTGCACCGGTCGTCCAGATCGAGCCCGTAGATGCCATCGCCGGTCGAGTCCAGTAGCAGCCGCGCGAACCTCTGGGATGCGGCCAACTGCTCGCTCTCGGCCCGCGAGGCCCGCTCCGCTTGAGCGTCCCGACGCGCGGCCCCGAGCAACGCGAGGTGCACACGGCCCTCCCTCGTGCGCGCGCCGATCATCAGCGTCGTGTATGTCGCGGTGAGCAGGTACACCTGCAGCAGCCACAGGGCCGCGCCCTCCTCCGGCCCCCACGCCATCCAGGGCACCTGCCCGAACGCGGCGGCGATGTTGGCGGTATGAGAGACGAGGAAGCTCGTCGCTGCCGCCCCGGCGGTGCCGTAGCGGATGGCTGCCCACAGCAGGGGGAGGAAGACGAGGTAGGGCAGCAAGAGCTCCCACGGGGACAGCCAGAAGACGCCGATGCTCGTGATCGTGGCCGCAGCCATCAGCACGATCGCCTCTGGACGCAGCAACTGGCGGCTCGCCTCCCGGTCGCGCAGGAGGACGAGGCCGACGGGTGCCACGGTGAGCACACCGAGCGCGTCGCCGACAGCCCATCGCACCACGATCGCCAGGTAGCTGTGGGTGGAATCCAGGGCGACCGTCGCCGGGGCTGCGAGAAGCCCACCGAGGAGCGGTCCCAGCACCACCGCGAACGCGCCGAAGACGACGATCGAGCGGGTGTCAGCGAGGGACTCCGCTCGGCACCGACGCACGAGCCCTGCCGCCGAGAGCGCCACCACCACCTTCGCGACCGCCCACAGCATCGAGTTCGCCAGCGGATACCCGTCGAGGGCGTTGCTGGCGAGCTCGCCACCCGCCACGGCCGCCAGGAGCAAGGGCCACCACGAGGTGGGTGTGAGCAGCAGGGCGGCGACCGAGACGCCTGCACCGGGCCAGAAGACCGCTCCCGCGCTGACAGGGTCGGCCAGGACCTCCATGTACCGGGACGCGGCGAAGTAGAGCGCACCGGTCAACAGCCCGGCGCGCGCCATCGGCCACCGACCCAGCACAGGTGCTCTGCCCCTTGCGTAGATGAGGGTCCCTTCGCCGAGGCCTATGGCGCACCGCGCCGGGGCTTCCTCGCCGACGGCGAGAGCCGCCGACCCTGTCCGCGATGTCGGCAGGTCAGGCCCTCAGTAAAGTCTTTCGTCCCCGCCTCGAGTGCGCTCCACCGGCACGGTCGGGCGGAACAGCCATCCGACGAGGCCCGCGGCGAGCAGGGCGCCGACCAGCTGGGCGAGGAGGAACCCGGGCACGGCGGGTGGTGCGATTCCCGTGTAGGTGTCAGTTAGCACCCGGGCGACCGTGACCGCGGGATTGGCGAAGGACGTCGACGACGTGAAGTAGATCGCGGCCGCGATCCAACCGCCCACTGCGGCCGGAACCGCCCGCGCGCTGCCCGACCGCAGGAGCCCGAAGATGACGAGCAGCAACCCGACGGTCGCGATGCCCTCGCTCGCGGCGAAGGCCGCTCCGGTGCGGTCGGTCGTGGCCACCACCACGGCCGGCAGCCCGAAGAGCATGTTCGCGCCGACCACGCCGCCGACGGCACCGACGATCTGGGCCACGACGTAGGCGACCGCCATCCGCGCGCTCGTCCCACCCAACAGCGTGTCGACGAGCGTGACCGCGGGGTTGAAGTGGGCACCGGAGACGGGCCCGAGCGTGACGATGAGCGCGGCAAGCGCCGCACCCACCACGGCCGCGTGCTGGAACAACTGCGCGGAGGCAGCACCATCGCTCGCGGTGGTTATCCCCGAGCCCACGATCGCTGTGAGCAGTCCCGCAGTGCCGAGTGACTCGGCGACCAGGCGCCTGGCCGTCATGCCGCGTTCGCCTGACACGAGCACGGGGCCGCCGGTCCAAGTGCCTGTGTGCGCATGGCGGGATCGTAGCCGCCCGCATGCCCGTCCGAAGCCTCGTCCCGCGCTCGACGGGTCGAACAGGCGTGGACGGTGTGGACCTTGGATTGAGGTGGCACTACCCTCTGCCCTCGAAGTGGCACGATGGGTGGGTGGCAACGGCTGCCGGCCGGCATCCTACGAACCGTTACCGCGAGGACGCATCGATGAGTGACATGACCGCGCACCGACCCGTCGCGGAGGCGGCGCCCGATGTCCGCAGCAATTTCATGAGGAGCGTCTACGCCCACCTCATCGGCGGCATCGCCGCCTTCGTCGGCCTGCAGCTGTTCCTGTTCGACAGCGGCTGGGCCGAGACCATCCACAACATCGTCATCGGGACCAACTGGCTGCTCATCCTAGGCGGCTTCATGATCGTGTCCTGGCTGGCCACCCACCTGTCGCATCGGGCCACCACCACCGGCGGTGCCTACGGCGCGTACGGGCTGCTCGTGCTCGCCAATGCCCTGCTGTTCGCCGCGCCGCTGTACCAGGCCAACGCCTTCGTGCCGGGGGCCATCAGCACCGCCGCGTGGATCTCCATCGGTGCGTTCATCGGGCTGTCCGCGATCGCCCTGACGACGAGCAAGGACTTCTCGTTCATGCGTGGCATCCTGATGTGGGGCGGCGTGATCGCGC
The DNA here is from genome assembly GCA_007119035.1 of Nitriliruptorales bacterium. Lineage (GTDB taxonomy): Bacteria > Actinomycetota > Nitriliruptoria > Euzebyales > Egibacteraceae > SKQL01. The sequence goes on from SKQL01000055.1 coordinate 9,192, forward strand.
TGTGCCTGATCGTCGGCTCCGTCATCTTCGGCGCCACCCTCGGCACCTGGTTCTCCGTCGCCATGATCGCCTTCGCGGGCGGGGCGATCCTGTATGACACCCAGAAGGTCTACCGCACGTTCCCACCCGAGGCGGTCGTGCCCGCCGCCATGCATCTGTTCTCATCCCTCGCCCTGCTGTTCTGGTACGTCCTCCGCCTCGTCATGGCCCGCGAATAGGCGAGGGGGCTCAATCGCCCCGGGGGGACTTGCCGTGCTCGTCGAGGAGATCCTCCGCGACGCTTCGGAGCTGACGTCGGTTGCGGCGCGCCACGTCACGGAGGACATCGAAGGCCTCGTCGGGGCCGATGTCGTGCCTGGCGGCCAGCAATCCCTTGGCCTGCTCGATGGTTACGCGTGAGTCGAGGGCGTACTGCAGCTGGTCGCTGAGCTCGCTCGCCTGCTGCGCGGCGCGGTCCTGCAGGATGCTGATCGTCGCGATATCCGCCAACGCCTGTCCCACACGCACATCCGCGTTGCTTAGAGGCTCCGCCTTGGCGGAGAACATGTTCATCGAGCCGAGGCGCTCGTCGCGCAGCCGCATGGGAAACGCGTGAACTGAGGCGAACCCCGCCTCCAACGCGCGGGGCGCCAGCGTCGGCCAGCGCTCACCCTCGCGGGAGAGGTCGTCGACGATGACCTGCTCACCGAGGTGGAAGGCGTCCCAGCACGGGCCTTCGCTCCGCTGGAGCTGGAACAGCTCGACCGCCTCCAACTGCTTGCTGGACGCGACCGCCAGGGTGAGCTTCCCCGTGCGATCGCTGAGCAGCACACCGACCGCGTCCGCACCGAGGATGTCGGCACAGCGACGCGTCAGCAGCTCCAGGAACTCGACCACGTCGAAGTCGTTGACCAGCGTGTCGGCCAGCTGCACGAACGCCTCGGTCAACTCCGCTTCGCGCTCGATACCGCCTCCTGGTGTCGTCACCGGGCATGGCCGCGGGGACAGTCCCATAACGGTTGAACATGCCCGCTCTTGCTCTCCGCGAAAACCTGGCTGCCAGCGGCTGCCCAAGGGCCGTTACCGAGAGGCGACTCGGCGCCGCCCTGTTCCTTGCGTCGGTGATGCCGTTCGCAAAGCGCCGAGCACGAGGCGGTGTGGAGCGCCACGGGAGAGGGAAACGGCGTAGCCTCCGCCTCCTGAACGAGCATCGGAGGGTCGACATGGGAAGTCCGGCAGCGTCCACCCGCACACGGGAGCGGGTGAACGTGCTCGTCCTCGCGGTCAGCTGGGCGCTGTTCCTCGTGGCCGCGATCACGGTGATGACGCTGAGCGGCCTCGTCGGCGAGCGGCTCGCGCCCTCACCTGGCCTCGCGACCGCACCCATCGCGGCGATGATGCTCGCCACGGTCGCGGCGACCCTTCCCGCGTCGCTGCTGATGAAGCGCGTCGGACGTCGCCCCGGGCTGCTCATCGGCGCGCTTGCGGGCGCAGCCGGGGGTGGGATCAGCGTCCTCGGCATATCCATCGAGTCGTTCGCGGTGTTCGTCGCGGGCAATCTCCTGCTGGGCTTCTACCAGGCCTTCGCGGCCTACTACCGCTTTGCCGCCGCCGATGCGGCCAGCGAGAGCTTTCGCAGCCGCGCGGTGTCGCTGGTGATGGCCGGCGGCGTGGTCGCCGCGTTCGCGGGGCCGTGGAACGCACGCGCCGCGGTGAACCTGCTGCCGCCTGCGGAGGCGGGGCCCTACGCGGTGATCCTCGTGCTGGCGCTGGTGGCGGTGGGGCTCCTCGCCACGTTGCGCATCCCGGGCGAGGCGGCGGCGCGCGGTGGAGCGCAGCGGCCGCTGCGCGAGATCGCGGCCCAACCCGCGTTCGCGGTCGCGATCGTCGCCGCCGCCGTCGCCTACGCCCTCATGATCCTGGTGATGACCGCGACGCCGCTCGCGATGCGTGCCCACGGGTTCGACCTCGCCGATTCCGCGAGGGTGATGCAGTGGCACGTGCTCGGCATGTTCCTCCCCTCGTTCGTGACCGGCCACCTCATCGCGCGCTACACCACCGCCAATGTCCTGCTGGCGGGGGCGGCCTTGATGACCACCGCCGGCGTCGTCGCGGTCGCGGGTGTGACGCTCACGCACTTCCTCGTCGCCCTGGTGCTCCTCGGGGTGGGCTGGAACTTTCTCTTCGTCGGAGGATCGACGCTGCTCGCGTCGACCCACACCCCCGCCGAGCGCGGGAAGGTACAGGGTGTGAACGACCTCGTGGTCTTCTCCGCTGTCGCCGCGGGTGCGCTGCTGTCCGGCACGCTCGTGCACCTCGCGAGCTGGACCCTCCTCAACGTCGCGATGCTCCCACCGCTGGTCCTGACCGCGGCGCTCGTGGCCAGGTGGCGTCAGCGGGCGATCAGACTCGCGCCCGAAGCCACCGGCTGAGGCCCCGTTGCGGTGCATCCGGCCGCCATACCGGCCACATCGACCACAAACGACGCGCGCGCCGCCACGCACACCCCCCACCACCCCCGTAGCGGTGCATCCGGCCGCCATACCGGCCACATCGACCACAAACGACGCGCGCGGCGCGGCCGACCGCGGGCTACCGCTTGATGTTGACCAGCTCCTGGAGCAACTCGTCGCTGGTGGTGATCGTCCGTGCGTTGGCCTGGAACCCGCGCTGGGCCATGATGAGGCCGGTGAACTCCTCCGCGAGGTCGACGTTCGACATCTCCAGAGCGCCGCCCTCGAGGCCTCCGCGGCCCTCCACGCCGGGAGCGCCGGCCACCGGATCCCCGCTCGCGGCCGAGGCCGCGAACTGGCTATCCCCGATCCGGTTGAGCCCGTTGGGGTTGACGAACGTCACCGTGGCGATCTGCCCGAGCTCCTCGAGCTCGCCGTCCTCGTCGCGACCGGTGATGGTCCCGTCCTGGCCGATCGAGATATCCCGGAGGCTGTTCAGGAGATCGGGATCGACGTTGATCGGGTCAAGGTCGGCAGGATCGCCACCCGCCGTCGCTCCTTGAACGATGTCCCCGCCAGGCGTCACAAGGTTGCCCGCGCTGTCCCAGTTGAAGGTGCCTGCCCGGGTGAAGTTGCCGTTGTCGAGGGAGAAGAAGCCGTCACCGGTGATGGCGGCGTCGGTCGACCGCCCGGTCGGCTGCAGCGCGCCCTGACCGAAGTTCTGGTCCGTGGCCGCGATGTTGGAGCCGAGGCCGATCTGGGTGGGGTTCACCCCACCCTCGTCGGCGGCCACGCCACCCGTCGCCCCCCGCTGAGCCTGGTACAGCGCGTCCTGGAAGGTCGCGCGGCTCGACTTGAACCCGTGAGTGTTGACGTTTGCGATGTTGTTTCCGACCACGTCCATCATGGTCTGGTGGGAACGGAGGCCGGATATCCCGGCGAACATGGAGCGGAGCATGAGCGTTTCCTTTCGGGTTGCGGCAGGTCAGATGGAGCGAGCAGGACGTGAGCTCAGTCGAGCGACCACGGTCCCGACCAGATCTCGGGGTCGGTGGCGCTTGACCGGACCGTGGCCGACTCCAGCTCCGTGCCGGGCGCACGGATCTCTGTGGCCGACGCGAAGGGAACCTCGTGCTCGCCGATCGCGAGCACCGGCCCGTCGGCCGTGAAGCGGATGGCATCGACGGTCCCCGAGATCGCCTCGCCGTCGCCGGTGTGCGCGGTGACGTCCTTGCCGACGAGGTCAGCGGCCATCGTCGCCTGCGACAGCCCGAGCAGCTGCTGCTGCATCTCGGTGACACGCTGCAGCGCCTCGACCTGGGTGAACTGCGAGGTCTGCTGGAGCATCGCGGTGTGGTCGCTCGGCGCCATGGGATCCTGGTGACGCATCTGTGCGACGAGCAGCTGCAGGAACGCGTCGCTGTCGAGGTCACCCAGGCCTCCCGTCGATGACGGCTGCTGGGGGGTCGCCCCGATTCCGGCGGCTTCGATGAACGGCATGTTCTTCTCCTCCCGCGGACCGGCTACAGCCGGATTCCGTCGTCGCTCGTGGGGCGGGCGGCGACCACGGGGGAACGCTGCGGCGCCCACCCCTTCTGGCCGTTGCCCGACTGATGTTGGGCATGGCCACGCGGGTCCGACATCTCGAGGTCCATGCCGCGTCCCGCGAGGGCTTCGGCGAGCTCGCGACGCCACGCCTGCTCCGCGGCCTGATTGACCTCCCCCACCACGGCGACACGGACGGCCCCGTCGGCCCGCAGGCTCACCGACAGGCGCAACTCCCCCACCTCGACCGTCATCTGGCGGGGCGGCGGTGCGCTCTCGAGCCGCTCGGCGATGTCAGCCACCCGTGCCGCGAGCGCGCTGCGGTCCGCGCGCACGAGCGACTCGCTCCGAGAGGCCTGGGGCAGCGCGGGCTCGGCTCGCGACGCCCTCAGGGCGGGCGCGCGCTCCTCCGTCGAAGGCTCCTCACTGGCGCCCGTGCGCTTGGGGCTGGGCTGGACCCTCGCCGGCTCGCTCTCCTCCCCCTCCGCGTCCTCCGCGTGATCCGCCTCGTCGACGACCGTCCGCTGTGGCGACGAGCCCCGCAGCGAGGTAGCTCCCACGGTCAGTCGCGTCGTCTGCTCACCGTCCGCCTCCTCGTCCCGGTCCTGGGGCACGACCGGGCGGGTGCCGACGTCCGGGCGGACGAGCCGGGACTTCGAGGCCTCCTCCGCCCCGTGCTCCGGGCCGTCCTCGCCCCGGGCGTCCCCCTCGGCGAGCTTCGCGATGGCTGCGAGCACAGCGCCGTCCCCTTCCTGCGCCTCCCCCGACAACTCAGCGAGGACCGCGTCGAGCGCGGCCGGGTCCCAATCCCCCACCTCCTCGGTGAGGACCGCGGACAGCGCGGCGTCGAGAGTCGTGGTCATGTCGAGGGATGGCTCGGCCGTCAGCTGCTCCACCGACGCGGTGAGAGACTCGCTGGCCTTCTCCGTGCCCGCGTGGGAGCTGTCGGCAAGGGCGTCGCCGAGGAGGGCTGCGAACAGAGCGGCAGCCGATGGGCCGCCCGAGCTC
>SKQL01000047.1 GCA_007119035.1 Nitriliruptorales bacterium
CGCGGACGCGGGTAGCGGGGCCCGGCCCGCCGACCCACGGCCTCGGCCTCCCACCGGACGCCGGACGCGGGAGTCGTCGTCGTGGACAGCCGCTCCCGCCCGCATCTACTCTCGCCTCACCCCTGCGACCGAGGAGCACGGATGGCCACCATTGACGTCAGCGACCGTTCGATCTACGAGCGCACCATCGGGGTCGAGCACGACCCGCTGAAGCTCCCACGACGCCACCTCGACGAGCGGGGTCGCGAGGTCGCCCCCGACCTCATCGCCCTGATGGGCGACACCCCGCTGGTGGCGCTCGATAGGCTCTCCGCCGACGTGCCACCGACCATCATCGCCAAGCTCGAGATGCTAAACCCGGGCGGGTCGGTCAAGGACCGCATCGGCATCGCGATGATCGAGGCCGCGGAGGCTGCGGGCACCCTCAAGCCCGGTGGGACCATCGTGGAGCCGACCTCCGGCAACACCGGGGTGGGACTTGCCATCGTGGCGGCTCGCAAGGGCTACCGGTGCGTCTTCGTCGTGCCCGACAAGGTAAGCCAGGACAAGATCTCGTTGATGCGGGCCTACGGCGCGGAGGTCGTGGTGTGCCCGGCCGCGGTGGAGCCTGAGGACCCCCGTTCGTACTACTCGGTGTCCGACCGCCTCGCGTCGCAGCCGAACGCGTTCAAGCCCGACCAGTACTTCAACCAGTCAAACCCCCAGGCTCACGAGTTCTCGACCGGCCCGGAACTGTGGCGCCAGACCGACGGGCAGATCGACGCCTTCGTCGTCGGTGTCGGCACCGGTGGCACCGTGAGCGGCGCCGGTCGCTACCTCAAGGCCCGCAAGCCCGAGTTGAAGATCATCGGCGCGGACCCGGAGGGCTCGCTGTACTCGGGCGAGACGGTGCGGCCCTACCTCGTCGAGGGCATCGGCGAGGACTTCTGGCCCGAGAGCTTCGACCCGACGATGGTCGACGAGTGGGAGCAGGTCTCCGACGCGGAGTCGTTCGCGATGGCGCGACGGTGCGCCCGCGAGGAGGGCATCCTCGTCGGCGGATCCTGCGGCACGGCGCTCGTGGCCGCCCACCGCTACGCCGCGACGCAACCGGCGGACGCCACCATCGTGGTCCTGCTGCCCGACTCGGGCCGCGGCTACCTGTCCAAGTTCTACGACGACACCTGGCTGGCGGAGCACGGGTTCGTCGAGCACACCTGGGGGGCCGGGACCGTCGGTGACGTGCTTCGCGCGAAGGGTGCCGACCTCCCCCCGCTGGTGCACCTGCATCCCGGCGAGACCGTCTCGGCCGCGATCACGCTCCTCAAGGAGTACGGCGTGTCGCAGATGCCCGTCTTCCGCGACGGCGTGCACGAGGCGGCCGACTCGGACGACGTCATCGGCTCCGTGCGCGAGAACGCGCTGCTCGACGCGGCCCTAGGCGATCCCGAGGTGATGTCCAGGCCGATCGTCGAGGTGCTCCAGCCACCGCTCCCGGTCGCGGACACCGGCGAGGAACTGGACCAGGTGCTCGGTAAGCTGTCCGCTGGCGCTCCAGCCGTCATGGCAATGGATGAGGGGTGGGCGGTGGGCGTGATCACCCGTGCCGACGTGCTGACCTACCTCGCCGATCGGGGCGGACGTTGACCGGGGAGAACGACGAGACGCCGGACCGCCGGGGCGACAGACCCCGATCCCCGGACGGTCCCCCCCGCGAGGGTCACCGCTTCGACACACGCGCGATCCACGTCGGACAGGACCCGGAGCCGGCGACCGGTGCGGTGGTCGTGCCGATCTACCAGACGTCCACCTTCGCGCAGCCACACGTCGGCGAGCACCTCGGCTACGAGTACGCGCGCACCGGCAACCCGACCCGCACGGCGCTGCAGGAGTGCCTGGCCTCGCTCGAGGGCACCGACGCCGCCGTGTGCTTCGCGTCGGGACTCGCCGGCGAGGACGCGATCTTCCGGCTGCTCTCGCCGGGAGACCACGTCGTGATGGCCAACGACGTCTACGGCGGAACGTGGCGCCAGATCGCCCAGGTCCACGCCCGCTGGGGCATCGAGGTGACCGCGGTCGACCTCGCCGACCTCGACGCGGTCGCCGCGGCCTTCCGCGACACCACCCGGCTGCTGTGGGCGGAGACCCCGTCCAACCCGCTGCTCAAGATCCTGGACCTCGCCGCCCTCGCGGAGATCGCACACGACCGCGGAGCCCGTCTCGCCGCCGACAACACGTTCGCGACGCCCTACCTGCAGCAGCCGACATCGCTCGGCGCGGACCTGGTCGTGCACTCGACGACGAAGTACATCGGCGGCCACTCCGATGTCGTCGGAGGCGCGGTGTGCACGGACGCGGCGACCGCGGAGGAGCTCGCGTTCCTGCAGAACGCCGTCGGGGCCGTACCCGGGCCGTTCGACGCGTGGCTGACCCTGCGCGGGGTCAAGACCCTCGGTGTCCGCATGGAGCGCCACAGCGCCAATGCCGCCCGGATCGCCGAGGCACTCGTCGAGCACCCGAAGGTCACCGGGCTGCGCTACCCCGGCCTGGCCGACCACCCGGCCCACCGGCTGGCCGCACGGCAGATGCGCGCGTTCGGTGGGATGGTGTCCTTCCAGGTGGCGGGTGGGATCGAGGCCGCGAAGGCGGTCGCGGAACGCACGGAGCTGTTCTTCCTCGCGGAGTCCCTCGGTGGCGTCGAGAGCCTGATCGAGCACCCGGGGCTCATGACCCACGCCTCGGTCGCAGGGACCGAGCTGCAGGTGCCCGACGACCTGCTCCGTCTCTCCGTCGGCATCGAGGACGTGAACGACCTCATCGCTGACCTCGAGTCAGCGCTGGCCTAGCGCCGCGAGCGAACCGTCGCGACCCGCAGCCCTGAGTGCAGCCGCGGGTCACGACCGGCGTCGCTTCTCCCTACTCGATCCCGGCCGCTTCGCGCATCCGGCTGAGCGTGTCGTCGGTGATCACCGCGGTGCCGCCGACCGCGCGGACGCGGTTGATCGCCGACGCGTTCGTGCTCAGCCAGTTGCGGCTGTCGGGGGAGTTGTCGAGGTCGAGACCGTCGACCATCAACAGCACACCGGCCTCGCTGGCGATCTCCGGGGCGGTGGATCCGGCCACGGGCGCAGCCGCCAACGCGTCCGCGAACCCGCGTCCCGTCGCCGTCCACACGTTCGCGGGATCCATGCCCTCGTCCATCGACGCGTCGGCCACCATGGCCGATGTCTCGTAGCGGTTCGCACCGGCGATGCGCTCGACGGCGCCGGGGTCGCCGATCGCTTGTTCGATGGAGGTCTCCGCGCCTTCCGAGACAGCGACGGAGCCACCGACGATCGTCGCTTCGGTCACGTCGGGTCCCTCGAGCGCAGCTTGTGTCTGCGGAGGCACGACGTCGCTCGTAACGAGCAGGATCGGCGTCTGCGTGTACGCAGCCAGCGCCGACACACCCACCGCGTCGGGCCAACCGCGGTTGGGGTCAGGGTTGGTCCCCTCCACCACGAACGCGTTGCCCGATGGCTCGGGCAGCGCCTCCGCGATCTGGGCGGCCGTGTCGAACCGGTTCACACCGGCGAACCGCTGGACGCTGCCGACGCCGGCGCTCGAGAGGCCGAACTCCACGGAGGACGACAGCGCGGCCTCGCCACCGAGGAGGTAGGCCGTATCCGCGCCCAGGCGCTCCACCTCGGCAGCCACGGCCGGAGCGAGCCCATGGGGCGGCGTCAACAGGATGGGACCGTTCACGCTGGTGGCCAGCGGAGCGCCGGCGAGCGCGTCGGCGTAGTCGTCGCTTCGTGCGATGAGGACGGTGTCGGCCTCGTCGAACTCCTGCGAGATCTCCACAGCCGTGGTGATGCGGTCGTCTCCGGCGACGCGGTCGTCTCCGTCCACATCGGCCAGCCCCCCGGAGTTGTCGATCGCGAGCATCCCGTGGTTGCTGCCGCCGCTGCGGGTCTTGATGTAGAAGGTGCCGTCACCGTCGATGGGCTGGATGGTGATGTTGGCGAAGCCACCGAGGCCCAGGTCGTCGAAGTCGTCGACGCCCAACTC
>SKQL01000051.1 GCA_007119035.1 Nitriliruptorales bacterium
GATGCCCCGCTCCCGGCAGTACCCGCGGAGCTGGGCGACACCGTCCACGCACAGCCTGGCCTTGAGGGAGCCAGGCGTGTAGTAGAGGCCCGCGTGCACCACACCGGAGTTGTGCCCCGTCTGGTGGGCCGCGAGGCGGTGCTCCTTCTCGAGGACCACGACCTCGTCACCAGGGCGCTTGGCGATCAGGCTGCGCGCCACCGCGAGGCCGATGATCCCCCCACCCGCGATAGCGACCCGCCGGGGCCTCAGTGAGCGTGAGCCGGGGCCGCTCGCCGTGTCCACGCTATTGCGCGCGCATGGCGACGCTCTTGACACGCGTGTAGAAGGCGAGCCCCTCGAGGCCGTGCTCCTTGAAGGGCGAACCGGACTCCCCGAAGCCACCGAAGGGGATGTGCGCGTCCCATCCCGCGGTGGGCAGGTTGACCGCGACCTGGCCCGTGTCGACCTCCCCCGCGAAGCGCTGCGCGGCGGCGAGGTCCCGGGTGAACAGGCTCGCGCTGAGGCCGAACGGGCTGTCGTTGACGAGCGCGAGCCCCTCGTCGAACGTGCCCACGGTGGCGACCGCGATCACCGCCGCGAAGATCTCCTCCCGCCACAGCGCGGTGTCCGTCTTCACGCCGGTGAGGACCGCGGGCGTGAGGAAGTGGCCACGAGCCAACGCGGCGCCCTCAGGCCGTCGCCCGCCCACGGCGAGCCTCGCACCGTCGTCGACGGCGCGGGAGATCGCCGACTCGACGAACTCCCGATGGGAGTCCGTCACGAGCGGGCCGACGTCGGTCCCCTCGGCGTTGCCCGCTCCCACCTGCAAGCCTCCGACGCGCTCGATCAGGCGCTCGACGAACTCGCGAGCGATCGCGTCGGCGACGATGACACGGCTGGTGGCCGTGCAACGCTGGCCGGCCTGGGCGCACGCCGCCGCGGTCACCGTCGAGATCGCGAGGTCGATGTCCGCGTCCTCCAGCACGAGCGCGGCGTTCTTGCCCCCAAGCTCTGCCTGGAGCCGCGTGGAGCGCCCGGCCAGTTGACGGCTGAGCTCGCGCCCGACCTCGTTCGAGCCCGTGAACGAGACGGCGCGGACCCGCTCGTCGAGCAGCAGCGGGGGGCCGACGACACTCGAGGGCCCCGTCACCACGTTGAGGATGCCCGCGGGCGCTCCCGCGTCGTCCAGGGCCCGGGCGAGGTGCCAGGCGGACAGCGGCGTCTCGCCGGCGGGTTTGAGGACGACCGCGTTGCCCGCGAGCAGAGCGGGCCCGAGCTTGCGAGCGGGTGTGGCGAGCGGGTCGTTCCAGGGCGTGATGAGCGTCACCACGCCGAGCGGCTCACGTCGGGTGACCGTCTCCACGCCGGGACGGGCGTCGGGCAGGCGGCTGCCGTGCGGCGCGCGTCCCAACCCGCCGTAGTACTCGAAGAAGTTCGCCGCAGCACCGCACTCGCCGCGCGCCTCCGCGAGCGTCTTGCCGTTCTCCGCGCTCACGTCGCGCGCGATCTCCTCGGTGCGCTCACGCAGGATCACCGCCGCGTCGAGCAGGACGCGGCCGCGGGCGTAGGGGCCCGCGCGGCCCCAGTCACGGGCAGCAGCCGATGCGGCCTGGAGAGCGACCTCCGCGTCCTCCGCGTCCATCGCCGGATAGGTGACGACGGCCTCGTCGGTGTCCGCGGGGTTGAGGCGCGTGCGGGTGGTGCCACTGCGCGCCCCGGTCCAGTCTCCTCCGATGAGGTTCTCGATGGTGCGTGCGCTCATGTCTCTTCCTCCGCTTCGGTGAGGTTCGGTGCGGTCGGATCTCGGGGCAAGCTCGCCTATGTCGCGCCACGGGCCGCGGCGTAGGCCGAGAGGTCGCCGCGCCACATGTACCCGTACAGCTCCTCGAGGGGCCCGAGCTCCAGTGCGACGGGATTGGTCGGCCGTGCGTACCGGTCCATGCACTCGGCGGCCATCGCGGGAGCCTCTGACTCGGGGAGGCCGACGCTCTCGAGGCTCGCGGGCACGCCGAGGCTCTCGCCCAGGGCGTCGAGCCACGCGTACAACGTGGGGTGACCCTGCGCCGCGGACCCGACCCGCTCGAAGGCCTGCCCGAGGCGGCTGCCCGCGTGCTCCGCGGCGTACACCGCGCAGTAGGGCAGCGCCATCGCCGCGGTGATCCCGTGGGGAAGGTGAACCCGGTTGGCGATCGTGTACGCGATCGAGTGCCCGAGCACCACACCCGCGTTCAGGCCGAGGCCCGCGAGATAGGCACCGTAGAGCGTCCCCCGCCGCGCGGACATGTCGGTGCCGTCGGCGTAGGCCCGCGGCAGGCAGTCGCTGAGCAGCTCCACCGCGTCGAGCGCGACCCGGGTCGTCAACGGTGTGGCGGAGGTCGACAGGATGCACTCGATGGCGTGGCTGAGCGCGTCGAGGCCGGTCGCGGCGGTAGCGGCGGGAGGCAGCGAGGCGACCAGTTCCGGATCAAGGAGCGCCCCCAGGGGAAGGAGTCGGGGGTCGTTCAGGATCCGCTTCTCCCCCTCGTGGGAGATCATGGCGATGCGCGTGGCCTCCGCGCCTGTCCCCGCGGTCGTCGGGATCAGGAGCAACGGGAGCGGCGTGCCCTGCACCTTCTCGAGCCCCACGTGGTCGAGGACGCCACCGGGAGAGGTCGCAAGCGCGGCGCCCACCTTCGCGAGGTCGAGCGAGCTGCCGCCACCCATGCCGACGACCGCGACGTGGGCCCGGCCACGCACCCGGTCGACCACCTCCTCGGCCACCGCGAGGTCGGGCTCGCCCACGACCCCGTCGAACACGTGCGGGGTGTAGCCAGCGGACTCGAGGGCCTCCGCGAGCGGTGCGGTGTAGCCGAGGCCCGGCAGGGCCTGATCGCAGACAACGAGGACATCGCCTGGCGCGACGTGCCAGCGCGCGAGCACATCGCCCGCCTGCGAGACCGCGCCGTCGCCGACACGCACGTCGCGCGGAGCCAGGAAATCACGGACGGGGGCAGCCCCCAGGTCTTCAGCGCCTATCGTGACCCACTCCCCTCGTAGACCTCCGGGTTCGCGCACCACGGCATCGGCTCACCCGCAAGGCCGGCACGGACGTTCGCGGCGCAACGGGCAGTCATCTCCCCCCGGGTCCACCGTGTCGCCGAGCCGATGTGGGGGGTGATGAGGCAGTTGGGCATGCTGACGAGCGGGTGATCGAGCGGGATCGGCTCGGGGTCGGTGACGTCGAGGCCGGCCCCGGCTATCTCACCCGCTCGAAGCGCCTGGACGAGCGCGTCCTGGTCGACCACCGGGCCTCGGGAGGTGTTGACGAGGATGGCGGAGGTCTTCATGGCCGCGAACGCGTCCGCACCGATCAGGCTGCGGGTCTCCGGGGTGAGCGGCGTATGGACCGACACCACGTCGGAGGTGGCGAGGAGCTCCTCGAGCGGCAACCACGTGGAGACCTCGTCGGACGCCTGGGTCCGGGCGTAATGGTGCACCGTCATGCCGAAGCCACGTGCACGACGAGCGACCGCCTGCCCGATCGCCCCGTAGCCGACGATGCCGATGGTCGCGCGCGAGAGCTCCAGCCCGAGGAGCCCGTGGAGGTCCTGCCCCGGCCATTCGCCGTCGGCGAACTCCGCGAGGGCCTCCGGGAGACGGCGGGCGGCCCCGAGGATGAGCATCCACGTCATGTCGGCCGTTGACTCGGTCACCGCTCCCGGCGTGTTGCCCACCGGGATGCCGGCATCGGTGAAGGCGGGAAGGTCGCACCTGTCGAGCCCGACGCCGAAGCTACCGACGGCGCGGAGGTACTGGCCCGCCTTGGAGACCTCCGCGGACAGCTCGTCCTGAGCAACCGACACGAGCGCGTCGGCGTCGCGCACGAGCTCCGCCACCTCCGCGGCGGTCGCGGGGCCGCTCTCCTGCCTCCGCACTACTTCGAAGTCGGCGGCGAGGGCTTCGAGGGCATCGCCGGGGAGGCTGGGACGTGTGACGACGATCCGGGGACGGTCGCGATTCGGCATGCAGGGATCCTTCGAACTCTGGGGTCTGTGACAGGACGGTACTGCAACGGCAACGCCGGTCTCTAGTCACCCGCCGCCGCGCGCAGTCGCTCGGGTACCTCGTGCTTGTCCCCGCTGGCGGCGTCGACGATGACGTACGTCGTGCGTCCGGTCGCGGTGACGGCCTCGCCACGGCGAACCTCGAAGTCGAACGTGACACTGGTGGTGCCCACACGCGAGACACGCGCCACGAGCTCGATGCGCTCGGGCCATCGCACACCGCCGTGCCAGGTGATCTCCGTGTGGACGACCTGGATGTCGAGCCCCTCGGCGAGCAGGTCGTGCAGGCTGTAACCGGCGGCGGCCAGCCACGCGTTGCGCGCGTCCTCGAAGTAGGCCAGATACCACATGTTGAAGACGACGCCCTGCTGATCGGTCTCGTAGTAGCGGGGCTCGTGGGAGACGCTGACCTCGCCCATCTTCCTCTCCTGTCCTGGCGCGTGGCTCGGCGCGTGGTCAGTCGCGTGCGTCGACATGCGAGCCTGTCCTGCTGACACCGAGATGGGCTGCCTCGTAGAGTTGCTCGCTCAACGTGGGGTGGGGATGGATGGACAGCGACACGTCCTCGACGGTCGCGCCCATCTCGATCGCGAGCACACCCTCCCCGATGAGCTCCGACGCGTGGGGGCCGACGAGGTGCACCCCGACCACGCCACCGTCCCCGCGCTCGTAGACGAGCTCCGCGAAGCCTCCGCCGGTCGCGGCGCGCATGGTGGCCGCACGCCCCGACGCGGTCAGGGGGAACGTGACCGAGCCCACGTCCATTCCCCGGGCGCCGGCCTCCGCGGTCGACAAGCCCGCGCTTGCGACCTCCGGGTCGCCGAAGACCACGGCCGGCACCCCCTGGGGGGCGAATGCCGCGGGCCTTCCCGCGAGGGCGTCCACCGCGACCGCTGCCTCCGCGGTCGCCTTGTGCGCGAGCGCGTGACCGGAGGTCACATCCCCGATCGCCGCGATCGTCGGGGTGGCGCGCCGGTCGTCGCCGACCTCGATCCGCCCGGCGTCGTCCAACTTCACGTCCGCGGTGTCGAGACCCAGCGAGTCGGTGTTCGGACGGCGCCCGACCGCGGTCACGACCGTGGCCGCCTCGACGTGTCGAGGGCCGTCCGGCGTGTGGACGAGGACACCGTCCGCGTCGAGGCCGTCAACGGTCGAGTCGGTGAGCACCTCGATGCCGAGTGCCTCGAGGCGGGACCCGAGGGGACGCGACAGCTTCGCGTCCATGGCCGGTAGGAGGCGCTCATCGGCCTCGACGATGGTGACCCGACTGCCGAGCTTCGCGCAGGCGGTGCTGAGCTCCACGCCGATGTAGCCGCCGCCCACGACGACCAGCGAGTCCGGCAGCGAGGTAAGGGCGAGCAGGTCCGCGGAATCGAGCACGCGCTCGCCGTCACGGGGCATGTCGGGCAGGTCCACCGGCCGCGAGCCGGTGGCAACGACCGCGTGGGCGAACTCGAGGAAGGTCGCCTGCCCCTCGGGCGTCTCGATGACCGCCTGCGTGGGACGGGTGAACCGCAGGTCGCCGGCGACGACCCGGACCTTCGCGCGCCCGAGGAGACCGTCCACGCCTCGCCGCAGGCCCTCGACCGTGTCGTTCTTCCACGACTGGAACCGGGCCATGTCGAAGCCGACGCTCCCCGGGGTGAGCCCCGACTCCTCGAACTCCGCCGCAGCCGTGACGCGACCCGCCACCTCGATGAGGGCCTTGCTCGGGATGCACCCGTGGTGCAGGCACACCCCGCCCAGGCCCGCCGCGCCGGCACGGTCGACGAGCACGACGTCGCGGCCCGCACGCGCGGCATGCAACGCGGCCGTGTAGCCGCCGGGGCCTCCACCCACGACGAGCAGGTCGACCGACTCGGGCATCTCCCCGACGACCATCAGCGGACCCTCGAGAGCAGCAAGCGCGGATCCACGAGGTACGCCTCGAGCGTGGCGCAGAATGCGGCGAGGTGATCGCCGTCGTTGACGCGGTGGTCGGTCCCGACCGCCAGGGGCAGCAGCGGGCGCACGGCAGGCTGCCCGTCCACCGCCACCACACCGTCGTAGACGCGACCCACTCCGACGATCGCGACCTCGGGCGCCCGGATGATCGGGTTGCCGTAGCGGGCGCCGAAGCTCCCGTAGTTGGAGACCGTCACCGTGCCCGACCGGGTCTCCGCGACCTCGATGCTCCGGTCGCGGGCCGCCGCGGCGAGCCGCTCGATCTCCGTCCCGATCTCCCCGATACTGCGACGGTCGGCCTCGGCGAGGACGGGCACGATCAGCCCCTCCGGGGTCGCGGTCGCGAGCCCGACGTTGCACGACCCGTGCCGGATGATCTCCTCCCGGTCGGGGTCGTACGTCGCGTTGAAGCGCCGGTGCTGCCCCAACGCGGTCGTCACCGCCTTCACCACGAGCGACAGGAGCGTGAGCCGCGGCTCGTCCTCCCTCGCGTTGGCCCGCAGTGCCTCGTGGGTGCGGAGCAGCTCCGTGGCGTCGACGTCGCGCCAGTCGTAGATCGTGGGGATCGACGCTGACGCGGTCATCGAGCGAGCGATCTGCCGGCGCAGGCCACGCACGGCCACCACCTCGTCCTCCGCGCTCGACTCGGCCGCAACAGCGGGGGCGGTGGAAGCGGGGGCGGGACGCTCCTCGGGTGCGGTCTCCGTGGCGGCCGCCTCGGCGCGCTTGACGTCCTCGAGCGTGACGCGACCTCCTGGGCCGGATCCCTCGACGGAGGCGAGGTCCACGCCATGGGCGAGCGCGTACTTACGCGTCGAGGGAGAGGCCCTCACCCTGCCGTCGCCCGAGATCGGCGCTCGGCCTGCCTTGCCGGGTCCGTCCCTGCTCGGGCGCGCCTCGCTGGCTGGAGCCTCGGGCCCCCCGGCGGCGCCATCGGCGGTGGCCGGGGGCTCGGAGTCGCCCGCCGCGGGCCCGGCACCCGCGAGCGCATCGTCGGTGTCGATCTCCGCGAGCAGCTCCCCCACGGGAACGACCTCGCCTTCCGCCGCGCCGTGGCGACGCAGGACACCGTCGACCGGGGAGGGGATCTCGACGACGGACTTGTCGGTCTGGATCTCCGCGATGATCTGGTCCCTCGAGACCTCGTCGCCGGGGGCCACGCGCCAGGCCACGATCTCGCCCTCCCCGAGGCCCTCGCCGACGTCGGGCAGAAGATACGGGTATGTGTTCACGCTTCGAGCTCCATCACGCTGCGGACGGTCCGGGCCAGCCGCTCGACGTCGGGGATGTACTGCTCCTCGAGAGCCCCGAGCGGGTACGGCGTGTCAGGCGAGGTGACTCGCGCGACGGGGGCCTCGAGGTCGTAGAAGCACTCGTCGTTGAGGGTCGCGATCACCTCCGCGGCGAACCCGCCCGTCATCGGCGCCTCGTGCACGACCACGCACCGCCCGGTGGCGGCGACGGTCGAGGCGAGGGTCTCGACGTCGAGTGGCGATAGCGTGCGGAGGTCGAGCACGCCCGCCGAGATGCCATCGGCGGCGAGCTTCTCCGCGGCGCGCTCCGCGACCTGCACGGCCGCGCTCCACGCCACGATCGTCACGTCGTCGCCCTCGCGGGCGACGCGAGCCTTGCCCAGCGGCACGGTGTGGTCGCCCTCGGGCACGTCGTCACGCACCAGCCGGTAGCCGCGGAGCGGTTCGAGGAAAAGCACAGGGTCGGGATCGCGGATCGATGTGCGCAGCATGCCCGCCGCATCGTGGGCGGTCGCGGGCAACGCGACCTTCAGTCCGGGGGTCTGGGTGAACAGGGCCTCGAACGCGTCCGAGTGCAGCTCCGGGGTCCGGACATTGCCGCCGAACGGGGTCCGCAGCACCAGCTGCGCATTGAAGCGCCCCTTCGAGCGGAAACGGAAGCGCGCGATCTGGGCGCCGATCTGATGGAACGCCTGGTGGGTGAAGCCGAGGAACTGAAGCTCGGCCACCGGTATCTCGCCGGCTGCGGCGAGGCCGAGCGCGGAGCCTGCGATCGCCGCCTCCGCGAGCGGGGTGTCCACGACCCGGTCCTTGCCGAACTCCGCCTGCAAGCCGTCGGTGGCCCGGAACACGCCTCCGAGCTGGCCGATGTCCTGGCCGAGGAGCATGACCCGCTCGTCGCGGGTCATCTCCTCGCGCAACGTCTGGTGGATGGCTTCGATCATCGTCATGGTGGCCATGGGGTGCTCCTAGGATTCCGCGGCCGCGGCCCACGCCTGCCGTTGGGCGGCGAGGCGGGGCGAGTCGGTGGCGAAGGTGTGGTCGAACAGGTCGCTCGCAGTGGGCGGGGCCATGTCGAGGGCATGCTGCAACGCCGTCTCTATCTCGCCTTCCACCTCGTCGGCGAGCGCGTCGGCTCCCGCGTCGTCGAGCACCCCCTCCGCGGCGAGGTAGCGCTTGACCCGGGTGATCGGGTCCCGCTCCCCCCAGGCGGCGCGCTCCTCCTCGCTGCGGTAGCGCGTCGGGTCGTCGGCGGTGTTGTGGGCGCCCATGCGGTAGGTCAGCGTCTCGACGATCGTGGGGCCGTCGCCGGCCCGCGCCCGGGCGACGGCAGACGACACCGCGCTCTCGACCGCGAACAGGTCGTTGCCGTCCACGAGTACCCCGGGGAAGCCGTAGCCCACGCCGCGGACGGCGAAGGAGGCGCTCGCGCTCTGGATCCGCCGCGGCGTGGAGATCGCCCAGCCGTTGTTCTGCACGACGAACACGATCGGCGCTCGCAGCACGCCCGCGAGGTTGCAGGCCTCGTGGAAGTCGCCTTCCGACGTGGCCCCGTCACCGCAGAACGCGACCACCACGCCGTCGCTGCCCTGGCGCTGCAGCGCCCAGGCGACGCCGGCGGCCTGGGGAAGCTGGGCAGCGAGCGCGATCTGCACGGGCAGGACGTTCACGTCCTCGGGGATGCGCCCGCCGTTCGGGTGCCCCATGAAGTACATCGCGAAGTTCTCGAGGGGGAGGCCATGGCGTACGAGCGCAGCCATCTCCCGGTACTGGGGGGCGACCCAGTCGCGCTCGGGGTCGAGGGAGACCGCTGCACCCACCACCGAGGCCTCTTGGCCCTCGACGGGCGAGTACGTCCCGAATCGCCCCTGACGCTGGAGGCTGAACGCGCGGCGATCGAAGATCCGCCCGAGCAGCATCAGGCGCAGCGCGGCGACGATCTGATCGGGGGGCATGTCGGTCTTCTGCCCCGCGACGAGCGTGCCGTCCGGATTCAACATCGATGCCGGCTCGGTCTCGCCGAGCTCCGGCGGGAACTGAGGCTCTACTCCCACGGTGGCTCCAACTGCTCAGGCGGCCCCGTCGGGCCGCGGTGTCTGCGTGCACATCGGCGTCTCGGTCAGCCAGGCGTCAGGCTGGGGCGCGGTCGAGGGGCCCGCGACCACCGCAGCCCGAGCTCTTTGCAGATCCGGTCCGACAGCGTGGACAGCGTCCCGACCATCCCGTCCACGTCCGCCTCCCCCCTGCGTGCCTTGAGGAAGGTGCAGCTGACCGCGAACATCCGGCTGGGGGGGTCGATGCCGGGCGTCGCCATCGAGACGCAGTAGACACCCGCCACCGTCTCCTCGTCGTCGAGTGAGTAGCCGCGCTCACGAATGGCCGCCAACTCCCGGAGGAGCACGTCGCGGTCGGTGATCGAGCGCTCCGTCAAGGGCTTCAACTCGCCCACCCGGTCGAGTCGACGCTCGAACTCGGCGGGGTCGAGGGCCGCGAGGAGGGCCTTGCCCGCTCCCGTGCAGTTGGCGGGCAGGGCCTGGCCGACCTCGGAGGCGACACGGATCGGGTGGTCGCCGTACTCGCGGGCCATGTAGACCACGTCGAGGTCGTTGCGCAGGACCGCGAGCTGGATCGTCTCGTCGAGCACGTCCGCGACGTCCCGTGCCGCGCGATTGAAGCTGTCGACGAGGTCGACCGTTCCGAGGTAGACCGCGCCGTACTCCGCGAGCTTGGCTCCGAGCTGGAATCCCCGGTCGGTCCGGTGGAGCAACTCGATCTCCACGAGCGTGTCGCAGATCGCCGCCACGGACGACTTCGCGACCCCGATGCGTCGGCCGAGCTCACTGACGCCCAGTGGACGACCGTCCCCCTGGCTGATGGCCTCGAGGATCGCACCGGCCTTCGCGATCGCCGGTGACCGGGGCTTTCGGGTCTCGCCAGCCTGGTCCTCGATGTCCTCGCCCACCATCTCCACGCTCCTCCGGCCACCGCTACGCGCCGACCGTATACGGAACACCGGACAGCAATCGGGACGCTAGAGGGATCGGACAGGACAGTCAAGACGGCCACTCCCCCCAATACAGGTCTATTCGATCACTCGCTGAAGAGCGCGTCACGGTAGTAGCGAAGCTCGACG
Organism: Nitriliruptorales bacterium; assembly: GCA_007119035.1. Taxonomy (GTDB): domain Bacteria; phylum Actinomycetota; class Nitriliruptoria; order Euzebyales; family Egibacteraceae; genus SKQL01. The sequence goes on from SKQL01000051.1 coordinate 10,356, forward strand.
ATCGACTCGCGGATGTCCGCGAGGGCCCGGTGGCCTCCCTCCTTGGGAGGCACGTCGTCGAGCAGGGAGGGCCGCCAGCGCTTGGCGCATTCCTTGAATGTGGAGACGTCGACGTTGCGGTAATGGAGGTGGGCCTCCACAGCGGGCATGTACCGCAGGAGGAACGCCCGGTCCGCATGGACGCTGTTCCCCGCCAGAGGGGCCGCCCGGGGCTCGGGCACGTGCTCGGTGAGGAAGGCCATCACCGAGCGCTCCGCCTCGGACAACGTCGTCCTCGAGGTCTTGACCGCCTCGGTGAGGCCGCTCTTCGCATGCATCTCCGCCACCACGTCGACCATCCCGTCGAGGGCCTCGTCCGGCTGGTGGACCACGAGATCGGGTCCCTCGATGACGGTCTCGAGCGACCCGTCGGTGATGATGACCGCCACCTCGACGATCACATCGCGCTCGACCTCGAGGCCGGTCATCTCGAGGTCGACCCATACGAGGGGCTGCTCGATCCTCGCGGGCTCGTCGACCTGCTCAGTCGCCATCGTTCTCTCCGATCATGGAAAGCTCCAGCCAGCGTGACTCCGCGGCCTCGAGGTCCTCGGTGACGCGAGCCAGCTCCGCGCCGAGCCGGGCGACGGCCTCGTAGTCGCCGGATGCCTCGACCAACTCGGCCTCCAGCCCGGCCTTGCGCTGCTCGAGGTCCGCGACCCGCGACTCGGTCCGCCGGAGCTCGCGCTGCTCGTTGTAGGAGCGCTTGCGGGGGCGGGCGGGCGCCGGTGACCCCGTCGCGGGCGAGGCGCCACGTCCGGTGGCGCGACCCGATGGTCGAGCCCGGGACTCGAGGTAGCCGGCCCATCCGCGGGGGTGATGCTGCAGGCGCCCGCCGTCGGGGGCCTCCTCGATCGAGTACAGGTCGCTTGACACCCGGTCGAGGAAGTACCGGTCGTGGCTCGAGACCACGAGGGTGCCCGGCCACGTGTCGAGGTAGGACTCGAGCACTGACAGGGTGTCGAGGTCGAGGTCGTTGGTGGGCTCGTCGAGCAACAGGAGGTTCGGCGCGTCCGCGAGCACCCGTAGGAGCTCCAGGCGCCGCCGCTCCCCTCCCGAGAGCTCCGCGACGTAGGCCTTCTGCTGGGCGGGGGTGAACAGGAACCGCTCGAGCAGATCCCCCGCCGATATCCGGAGCCCTTCGACGGTGTTGGTCTCGAGCACGACCTCCTTCACCGACTCGAGCACACGCGTCCGTGGCGCGATCTGCGCCGGGTCCTGCCCGTACCAACCGACGTGGACCGTCTCGCCGATCCGCACACTGCCCTCGTCGGGCTCGAGGCGCCCCGCGATCAACCCCAGCAACGTGGTCTTGCCGCTGCCGTTCGGTCCCACGATGCCGACGCGGTCGCCCGGGACGAGCTCCTTCTCCACCCCCGACAGCACCCGGTTGCCGTCGTAGCTCTTGCCCGCGTTGTGCAGGCTCACGACCTTGGAGCCGATCCGCCGGGAGGGCAGGTCGAGCGTGAGCTCGGCGCGCTCCACGTGCTCGCGGCGGTTGATGAGCGCGGTGGCGCTCTCCACGCGGTGCTTGGCCTTGGTGCCGCGCGCCTTGGGCCCGCGACGGAGCCACTCGAGCTCTGTTCGCGCGAGGTTGGCCCGCTTGCGCTCGATGTTCTGCTCCATCGCCTCCCGCTCCGCACGCGCCTCGAGGTAGTCGGAGTAGGAGCCGTGGTTGCCGTGGAGCTTGCCGCGCTCCACCTCGAGGATCCGGGTGGCGATCCGGTCGAGCAGGTAGCGGTCGTGGGTGACCATGAGCAGCGCGCCACCACGCGAGCGCAGCTCGTCCTCGAGCCAGGCGATGACGTCGACGTCGAGGTGGTTGGTCGGCTCGTCGAGGACGAGCAGGTCCGCGGGGGCGACGAGCGCACGAGCGAGCGCGACGCGCTTGCGCTGCCCACCGGAGAGCGTGGCGCACGGCTGGGCCACCCCTCCGAGACCGAGCCGGTCGAGCATCGCCTCCGCCCGCACCTCCCGCTGGACGTCCGCGCGGTCCTCGAGCGGATCGAACCCCGCCGGGCCCGCGAGCACCACGTCGAGGGGCAGGGCCGCGGAGTCGAGCTCGGGCTCCTGGGGCAGGTAGTGCGTCCGCAGGCCGGTGGCGTGGACGATCCGGCCCTCGTCGGGGTCGAAGTCGCCTGCGAGGACCCTCAGCAACGTGGACTTGCCGGACCCGTTCACGCCGATCACGCCGACCCGGTCGCCCTCGTCGATCCCCACCGTCATGCCGTCGAGCACGGTGCGCTCGGCGAACGTGTGCCGGATCCCTTCCGCGCTTACGAGGTTCACCCGGTGAGGCCAACCTTCGCACGTACGTCGACCATGGTCGCCGAGGCCGTCTCGCGGGCGCGCTCGGCCCCGCGCGCGAGCATCGCCTGGACCGCGGCCGGGTCCTCGCGCAGCTCGGCATGGCGTTCGCGCACGGGACGGAGGCGCTCGTTGACCGCGTCCGCGACCGTCTTCTTGAAGTCGCCGTAGCGTTGGCCCTCGAGCTCCGCCTCGAGCGCGGGCACGCCGGAGCCCGTCGCGGCCGACAGGAGGTCGAGCAGGTTGGTCACGCCCTGCTTGTCGGGCGCGGCCCGGATCTCCGTGCCGGAGTCGGTCACCGCCCGCATGATCTTCTTGCGGGTGGCCGCCTCGGTGTCCGCGAGGTCGATGGTGCCCTGCGGCGACTGCGCGGACTTCGACATCTTGTTCTCGACGTGCTGGAGATCCATGATGCGTGCGCCCGACGTCGGGAACGTCGCCTTCGGGAGGGTGAACGTCTGACCGAAGCGCTGGTTGAACCGGCCCGCGATGTCGCGGGACAACTCGATGTGCTGCCGCTGGTCCGCGCCCACCGGCACTTCCTCCGCGTGGTAGAGGAGGATGTCCGCGGCTTGGAGCACGGGGTAGTTGAACATGCCCACGCTGACCGAGTCCCGACCTTGTGACTTCTCCTTGAACTGCGTCATCCGCTTGAGCTCGCCCATGGTCGCGACGCAATCGAGGACCCACGCGCACTCGGTGTGCTCGCGGACATGTGACTGCACGAACAGGGTGCACCGCTCGGGGTCGAGCCCGACAGCGAGCAGCCAGCACGCGAGGTCGATGGTCCGCTCCCGCAGCTCGGCGGGATCGTGTGGCGCGGTGATGGCGTGGAGGTCAACGATGCAGTAGAAGTGCCCAGCCTCCTGCTCCGTCGCCCAGCGCGTCCACGCCCCGAAGTAGTTGCCGATATGGGGACTGCCGGACGGCTGCACACCGCTGAAGACCCTGGCCACGCGTGTTCCTATCGAAGATGGTTCTAGTTGAGGCGCAGACCGCATCGTAGGCAGCCTCGACCGGAGTTGCACGACCAGGCCAGGTGCGGGCGGGCCCAGGGCCCGATCGGCCGTCGGCCGCTTTGGGCGAGGACCCCGCCGTCCCCGTCGAATGCGACCACCCACCACGTCATGCCGGCTGGTCGGCGCGGCCGCAGGCGGCCAGTGCCGCGAACAGGGCTCCCGCGATCAGTATGAGGGCGGGACCTCGGCGGCCCGCGCTGTGCGTTCGGTCGGCGGTGCTCGGGTGCGGGTGGGGTGGGTCCGTTGCGATGCCTGGCAACTTTCCCGAGTCGGTAGGGCGGTGTGCTCTCGC
>SKQL01000112.1 GCA_007119035.1 Nitriliruptorales bacterium
CCAACCCGTGGCGCGCAGCGGAGCGGGGCTACCTCGACAACGTGATCGAGCCGTCGGCGACCCGCCCCACGCTGATCAAGGCGCTGCGGTTCGCGCGCACGAAGCGACAGACGCGCCCGCCCCGCAAGCACGGGAACATCCCGCTGTGAGCGGCGCCGACGACGACGTCGCCTACGTCATCCACGGGTCGGCCACCGCCGAGGAGGTGGCCGCGGTCCTCGTGGCCTTGGAGGCACCGGGCGGGGCGGAGAGGCCTGTGGTGGCGCCGTGGCTGCTCGCTGCACGCCGGGAGGCTCTGGGTGGGGCGCCTGCCGCCGAGCCCTCGGACCTGCACGCAGCCTCGCGGCGCTGACTTGACGCCTGACGCTCACCGTCGCATCAGACGGCGAGCGTTCAACAGCCGGGTGCGGGCGTGTTACTCCGTGACCTCGAACGTCCCGCGCATGAGGTCCTCGTGGCCGGGGATGTCGCAGTGGTACTCATACGTCCCGGGCTCCAACTCGATGGTGCCGGTCGCGGTCTCACCACCCGAGGCCTCGACGACCACCTCGTTGCCGAGATCATCGAGCGCGACGTTGTGGACAGCGGCGCCGTTGTTCACGAGCTCGAACTCGACGAGCCCGGCGGGGACCTCGTCGGGCGCGTCGGTGAACTCGATGTCCTCCGCGACGAAGGTCGCGGTCGCGATCGCGTCCGCGTCGGCGTCGGCGTCTTCCGCGCCATCGTCCTCATCACCGTTCTCGAGAGCGGCTCGCTCCTCCTCGGGTACCTGCTCGGCCTCCGTGAACTCCGGCTCTCCCTCGAAGCAGGCGGTGAGCGCGAACGCCATTGCCACCAGCAGCGCAATCCGGATGACGCGCATCAGTGCTACTCCTTCTTCTCGTGCTACTCGTGTCGTAACCGGCACGTCCCCCCGCCACCGGGTTTGTGAACTGCGTCACATACCCTTGTGAACCGCTTCACATACTCTTGTGAACCGCTTCACATAGCATGGATCATAGCGTTCGATATCCTACCCTGCCGCACATCCGGCCCTCGCCGACCTCCATTTCAGGTCCCGAGGGCAGCAACCCGACGAGTCTGGGAGCAACGTGGCTGAGAACCTGGTCCGTTCCGTGCTGGTGGCCAACCGCGGGGAGATCGCCTGGCGGCTCCTGCGAGCGTGCCGCGAGCTCGGCGTCCGCGCCATCGCCGTCTACTCCGAGGCGGATCGCGACGCCCCGTGGCTCGAGGCCGCCGACGAGGCGCATCTGCTCGGCCCCACCCCCGCGGCCCAGAGCTACCTCGACGGCGAGCGGGTGGTCGAGGTCGCCCGGCGCGCAGGTGCCGAGGCGGTCCATCCCGGCTACGGGTTCCTGTCCGAGAGCGCGGATTTCGCGCAAGCCGTCGCCGACGCGGGATTGGTGTGGGTCGGCCCTCCTGCCGCAGCCATCACCGCCATGGGCGACAAGCTGTCCGCTCGTGCGGCCGCCACCGCTGCGGGCTGCCCCGTCGTGCCCGGGACGATGGAGCCCACGACCGACCCCCGGGCCGTCGCCGACTTCGCAGCCACCGCGGGGTTCCCCATCGCCATCAAGGCCGCGTACGGTGGCGGGGGGCGCGGCCTCAAGGTGGTGCGTGAGCCCCGCGAGCTGGAGGACGCGCTCGAGGGTGCCCAACGCGAGGCGATCGCGTCGTTCGGTCGGGGCGAGGTCTACGTCGAGCGCTACCTCACCCGTCCCCGGCACATCGAGATCCAGGTCCTCGCGGACACCCACGGCCACGTGCTGCACCTCGGGGAGCGCGACTGCTCCACGCAGCGGCGCCACCAGAAGCTGATCGAGGAGGCCCCCGCGCCGGGGCTCGCACCCGAGTTGCGCGCCCAGATGGGGGAGGCTGCAATCCGGGTCGCTCGAGAGGTCGGCTATGTCGGCGCGGGCACGCTCGAGTTCCTCGTCGAGGGCGGGGAGTTCTTCTTCCTCGAGATGAACACCCGCCTGCAGGTGGAGCACCCGGTCACCGAGCTCGTCACCGGTCACGACCTCGCGCACTGGCAGCTCCGAATCGCCTCGGGCCAGGCCCTCGACTTCGAGCAGGCGGACGTGACCCTGCGAGGCCACGCCATCGAGGCGCGCATCAACGCGGAGCACGTGGCCGCGAGCTTCGCCCCCTCGCCCGGCGTCATCCGCCGCTGGCGACCGCCCGCGGGTCCGGGCGTGCGCGTCGACGAGGGCGCCGACACGGGCTGGGAGATCCCCGGTGACTACGACTCCCTCGTCGCCAAGCTCATCGGGTTCGGCGCCACGAGGGACGAAGCGCGCCGCAAGCTCGCCCGGGCGTGCGAGGAGTTCGTGGTCGAGGGTGTGCCGACGACACTCGACTTCCACCGCTTCGCGCTCGTCCACCCCGACTTCGTCGCGGGGGAGGTGTCGACGATCAGCGTCGAGCGCGAGTGGGACCTCTCGCCCATCGGGTCTGCGGCTCCCGCGAGCTCGGGCGCAGGGCCGCGGACACCCTCACGATCGATCGTCGTGGAGGTCGCCGGCAAGCGACTCCCCGTCGACGTCTTCGAGCCGGAGGCGGAGCAACGCCGCCGCCGAAGGTCGACGAAGGGCGCCACGGTCGCGAGCGGGCCCGGCGAGCTCACCGCGCCGATGCAGGGCACCATCGTCAAGACCGCGGTGTCGGTCGGCGATCCGGTGAGCGCAGGAGACGTGGTGGCCGTCCTCGAGGCGATGAAGATGGAGAACAACATCTCCGCCGACCGGGACGGCGTGATCAGCGCCCTGGAGGTGGCCGCAGGCAGCGCGGTCAACGTCGGCGACCTCGTCGCCGTCGTCAGCGACGGCTGAGCTCAGCAGTCAGGGCATGGCCCTCGCTCACACCGAGGCCAGGAACTCGCTTCCCTCGCCGCCTATCCGAGCGGCCTCTTGTATCTCGAGCACCGGATAGACGTCGATGTCCCAGAAGGCCGCGAAGACCGCATTGATCCGCGCGAGCAAGGTGACGTCCTCGGTCTCGACGACGGCGAAGCCCCCTCCGCCATCGACGCGTCCGACGAACTCGTGGAACTGCACCCCGTCGGGAGGAGTCCACTTGCTGAACACCTGCAGGCCACGGGCCTGCGTCTGTTCGTCAGCGTTCTGTCGGGCGACCCACTGCACGACGTACTTCATGATCCGTCCTTTCGTGAAGGGGTTGGTCCACTCCCGTCCACCTGGCTCCTTCCTCTTAGACCCGGAGGCGGGCGGTTGTCAAGAGGCCTGAGGAGCGAGCGGAACGTGGGTCGCAGGGGAGTCGACTACTCCTGGCCCTGGCGTGCCATGAGGAGGCGCGCGGCCTCCTGGATCGATCCCGCCATGGACGGGTAGATCGTCGAGGTGTACGCAAGCTGACTCACCGTCAGGCGGTTGTGCACCGCGAGGGTGATGGTCGTGATCAGATCGCTCGCCCGGGCGGAGACCACCGCGCCCCCGAGCACGGTGCCCGAGCCGGCGAGCGCGTGGATCTTGATGAACCCCTCGGTGTGCTCGCCCATCTTCGCCCGGGGATTGCCGGCCAGCGGCAGCATCACTGTCTCCACGGGGATGCGCTGACCACCGATCTCCTCGGCGGTCATGCCCACGGTGGCCACTTCGGGGTCGGTGAAGATGCACCGCGCGACCGCGTCGCTGCGCAGCGGGGTCACCGCCTCCGCGAGCACGTGCCACATCGCGTTGCGGCCCTGCATGGCTGCCACGCTCGCGAGCATCATGACGCCCGTGACGTCGCCCGCGGCATAGACGGTCGGGACGTTGGTCCGGCTGACGCCGTCGACCGGGATCGCGCCGCCCTCCGCGAGGTTGACGCCCGCGCCCTCCAGACCGAGCCGACCGGAGTTCGGGACCTGGCCGATGCAGAACAGGGCGTGGCTGCCCTCGATCCACTCGTCCTCGCCCACCTTCACACGCACCCCGTCGGCGGAGCGCTCGAGATCGACCGCGCGCTTGCGCCGATGGATGGTCATGCCCCAGCGCTCGAAGCTCGCCTCGATCACCGCGGCCGCGTCCGGGTCCTCCGAGGGCAGGATCTGCTCACGGCTCGATATCAGGTGCACGTCCGACCCGAAGCGCGTGAACGCGTGCGCGTACTCCGCGCCGGTGGCGCCCGAGCCGACCACGATGAGGCGCTCGGGGCACTCCCGGAGACCGAACAGCTCGCGGGAGGTGAACACGCGGTCCCCGTCCGGTCTCGAGAAGGGGAGGATTCGCGGGCTGGACCCGGTCGCGACGAGCACCACGTCGGCGGGCAGGGCGGACGTCTGACCGCTGGGGTCCTCCACCTCGACGATGCCACGACCCGACAGGCGAGCGTTGCCCTGGACCAGCCGCACGCCGGAGGCGTCCACCTTCTTCGTGATGTCCGCGGACTGATCCTGGGCCAGGCCGTGCACGCGGTCCATCACCGCCGCCATGGCCACCTCGCTTCGCGACGCGAGGTCGACGTCGCCCTCGAGACGCACCCCCAGGCGCTGCGCGGACTGCATCCACCCCATCGCCTCCGCCGACACGATCAGCGCCTTGGAGGGCACGCAGTCCCACAGGACGCTGTTGCCGCCGAGCCCCTCCCGCGACACGAGCGTCACGTCCTGCCCGTGCTGGGAGGCCACCAGCGCCGCCTCGTAGCCGCCGGGTCCGCCACCGATGATCACGATGCGCATGGGGGGCCTCCATCCTTTCCGGGTCCGACAGGGCCCCTCTCCTCGGCTGCCCCTACTCCCCGCCCGTACTCCCCAGGCGAAGGTCTGCAGAGAATTGCCGCTTGAGGCGGCGATCTTCTACAAACCTCGCTGTGCAACGGGATAGAAGGGGTAGATCGGTTAGCACAAGCGGCACTAGAAGGCATCCGCGGGCACATGCCGTCCGTAAACCTCACGCAGCGTGTCGCAGACCTCCCCGACCGTGGCCATATGGCGTAGGGCCTCCTTCGCGGGGGGCAGGAGGTTCTCAGACGACCGCGCCGCCTTCGCGACGTCGGCGAGCGCGGTGTCGACCGCGGCCTGGTCCCGCTCGGCCCGGATGCGCTGGAGGGCGGCGACCTGGCCCTCGTGCACCGCGTCGTCGACACGAGACAGCTCCGGCTCGATCTCCTCGTCGATCCTGAACCGGTTCACACCGACGACGACCTCCTCACCCGTCTCGATCGCCCTGCCCAACTCGTAGGCGGACTGCTCGATCTCGGACTTCTGGTAGCCCTGCTCGATCGCGGCCACCGCACCGCCCCGGTCCTCGATGCGCTCGAGGTAGTCCGTGGCGCGGGACTCGATCCCGTCGGTGAGCGACTCGATGAGCCAGCTGCCCCCGAGCGGGTCCGCGACGAGGGGCACATCGGTCTCGTGGGCGATCACCTGCTGGGTGCGCAGCGCGAGCCGCGCGGCCTTCTCGCTGGGGAGCGCGAGCGCCTCGTCGTAGGCATTGGCGTGCAGCGACTGGGTGCCGCCGAGCGTCGCCGCGAGGGACTGGATGGTCACCCGCGCGAGGTTGACCTCGGCCTGTTGGGCGGTCAGTTGCACTCCCGCGGTCTGGGTGTGGAACCGCAGCATCCCCGACTTCTCCTCGAGGGCACCGAAGCGGTCCCGCATGAGCCGCGCCCACATACGCCGCGCCGCACGGAACTTCGCCACCTCCTCGAGCAGGGAGGAGCGGGCCACGAAGAAGAACGACAGCCGCGGGGCGAAGTCGTCGACGGCGAGGCCCGCCTCCACCGCCGCCTCGACGTAGGCCACCGCGTTCGCGAGCGTGAACGCGACCTCCTGCACCGCGGTCGCGCCCGCCTCGCCCATGTGATAGCCCGAGATCGAGATGGTGTTGAAGTTGGGCAGTTCCTGTGCGCAGTACGCGAAGGTGTCGGTCACGATCCGCAGGGACGGCTCCGGGGGGAAGATGTAGGTGCCCCGGGCGATGTACTCCTTGAGGACATCGTTCTGTATGGTCCCGCGCAGCTTGGCGGGGTCGACGCCCTGCTCCTCCCCGACCAACTGGTACAGCAGGAGGAGCAGCGCCGCGGGGGCGTTGATGGTCATCGAGGTGGAGACCTCGTCCAGGGGGATGCCGTCGAACAGCGCGCGCATGTCCGCGAGGGAGTCGATCGCGACGCCCACCTTGCCGACCTCGCCCGCGGCGATCGGCGCATCCGAGTCGTAGCCCATCTGGGTGGGGAGGTCGAAGGCCACCGACAGCCCCGTCTGCCCCTGTGCGAGGAGGTACTTGTACCTGGCGTTGGACTCCGCGGGGGTGGCGAACCCCGCGTACTGGCGCATGGTCCAGCTGCGGCCGCGGTACATCGTCCCGTAGACGCCGCGGGCGAAGGGAAAGCGGCCCGGATCGCCGAGATCGGCGCCATAGTCGAGGTCGGCGATCGCCTCCGGACGGTAAACGGCGTCCACAGGGATCCCCGAGCTGGTGCGGATCGGGTCGTCGGTAGCCACGGGGCCATCCTTCCTGCAGCGGGTGCGCACCCAAGTCTACGGCCGCCGATTTCTGCTGACGCGTGGCCCGGGCTACCGTGAGCCCATCTGTCCCGACCAAGGACCTCATCGTGCCCAGCCTCAGCCCTGAGAGCCTACGGATCATCGAGGAGCTCGCCACGCCCGACGCGGCGTCGCCGAGCGAGCGCCCCGTCGAGACGTTGCGGGAAGAGCTCGAGGCCCTTGCGAGGGCACGCAGCGACCGGCCGCGGGTCGGGGCGGTGGAGGACCGGCTGATCGACGGTGGCAACGGGCCGATCACCGTCCGGCTCTACCACCCGGAGGGCCGCAGGGGCGACGGGCTCGCGCTCTATCTCCACGGTGGGGGCTGGGTCAGGGGCAGCCTCGAGACCCACGACGGCCTCTGCCGGGCGCTGTGCGCGTCCTCGGAGCTCACCATCGCGTCGGTCGACTACCGGCTGGCCCCCGAGCATCCCTACCCGGCCGCGGTCGACGACTGCGAGGCAGCCCTCCGGTGGGCGGAGGGGCTCGCCGAGGAGCGCAGTCCCGCTCACCCGCTCGTCAGCCTGATGGGCGACAGCGCGGGCGCGAACCTTGCGGCCGTGGTCGCGCGGCGCCGAGCGGGGCGCTCCCGGGCCGCGCTCGCCTCCCAGGTGCTCATCTGCCCGGTCGTGGACTATGAGCACGAGTCCGCGTCGTTTGCGGACTTCGGGGTCGGGCACATGCTCGAGACGACGATGATGCGCCGCTACTGGGAGCTCTACTGCCCGCAGGTGGGGCTGCGGACGGCACCCGAGTTGTCTCCTGCGCGGGAGCAGGATCTCAGTGGGGCCCCACCGACGCTTGTCGTGACCGCCGCGTGCGACCCGTTGCGCGACCAGGGTGAGGCCTACGCCCAGCGGCTCGTTCCCGCCGGCGTCCCCACGACCGCCATCAGGGTCGCGGGCGTGGCCCATCCCTTCGTGCTGCTCTCCCGTGACCTCGAGCCGGCCCGCGCGACGCTGTCGTACACCGGCGGCTGGCTGGCCGCCGCGCACGCCAACCATCGCGCGAGCCAGGGCCTCAGGGGATGACCCGACCCAACCCACTGGTAGGGGCGTGGCGCTCGGGGACGCTCCGGCTCGCTGCCGCGGCCATCACCGCCACCGCCGCGGGCTCGACCACGCTGTTCCTCCTCGGCGCCGTCGCCGTCCAGGTGCGCGCGGAATTCGCCATGAGCGCCACCCAGATCGGCATCGCGGTCTCCGTGCTCTTCTGCGCGTCTGCGGTCACCGGCCCCATCGTCATGACGTTCATCGAGCGCCTCGGCGCACGCGCCTCCGTCATGATCACCGCGTGGCTCAGCGTCGTCGCGCTCCTCCTGATCGGCGGGGTCGTCGACAGCTTCGGGGGACTGCTCGCCGCGATGGCGTTGGGGGGTGTGGCCCAGGCTTTCGGTCAGCCGGCGGCGAATGGGCTGCTGGCGCGCGGCCTGCGGCCCCGCCGGCAGGGCATCGCGTTCGGCATCAAGCAGTCGGGTGTGCCGCTGCCGTCCCTGTTCGCGGGCCTCGCGGTGCCCGCCATCGCGCTCACCGTCGGCTGGCGGTGGGTCTACTTCGGAGCGGCCGCCCTGCTCGTCGCGGTGCCGTTCCTCGTGCCGCGATCCGTCAAAGGGCCCCCTCCCCCTATCGGCGCGCCTGTCGGGAAGCCGGCGTCGCCGACGTCGTCGAGACCGCTGCGTCGGCTCGCCCTCGCGAGCGTCCTCGCGGCGGGCTCCACCTTGTCCTTCGGGGCCTTCCTCGTCGATACCGCGGTGACGGGAGGCATCGACCCCTCCACCGCCGGCGCGCTCCTCTCCTACGCGAGCCTCGTGTCGGTGGCGATCCGGCTGCTCTCCGGCTGGCTCGCCGACCGCGTCGATCTCGACCCGCTACGAGCCACGACGACGATGATGGGCATCGGTGCGATCGGGACAGCGGCAGTTGGCGTCGCCACACAGCCGTGGACGCTCGCGCTCGCTGTCACCATCGCGTTCGGGATCGGTTGGGGATGGAATCCGCTCATGGATCTCGCGACCGTTCGCATCGGTGGCGGCATCCCCGCAGCCGCGTCGAGCATGATCATGACCGGCTCCTTCGTCGGCGCGGCGAGCGGCCCGCTGCTCCTCGGGGCGGTCGCGGACCTGGTCGGCTACGACGCAGCGTGGGTCACCGCCGCGGCCATGCTGCTCGGGAGCGCGGCACTCGTCTTCTCCGCGACCACGATGGAGGGCGCGAACGCACGGTCTACCGGATGAGTCCGCTGCCCCTTGCCGTCATGGCACGACGACGAGATCGCCCTCGGGCAGGGAGTCGCCGGCGAGGAAGGCCTCCACGTGCGCCACGGCCCTCGCACCGATGCGCACGTAGCCGTCGGCTGTGGTGCCCGCGATGTGGGGGGACAGGACGCAGTTCGGGGCCGAGAGGAGTGGATGGTCGGGATCGGGTGGCTCCTGCTCGAGCACGTCGACCACCGCTCCCCTGATCCGCCCCTCCCGGAGGGCCTCAGCCAACGCCGCCGTGTCCACGATCGGGCCCCGGGCCGCGTTGATCAAGTAGCTGTCCGGACGCATCCGGCCGAGCGCGGGCCCATCGATGAGGTGGTAGGTCTCCTCGGTGAGCACCGGATTGACCGACACGAACTGGCAGGTCGCGAGGAGGTCGTCCAGTGAGGCGACCTGCACGCCCTCGCGGGCCAGCTGGGCCTGCTGAGGAGGATCGTTGACCAACACGTCCATGCCGAAGCCCTCGGCGAGGGCAGCGAGACGCCGGCCGATCCCGCCGAAGCCGATGATCCCAAGGGACTTTCCCTGCAGCTCCACGTGCCGTCCGACGGCCGCCTCGCGGGCCTCCGCCCATCTACCGTGGCGGACCGCCGTGTCGACGTGGCGCAGGTCGCGCGAGATCATCAGCATCGCCCCGATCGTGTACTCCGCCACGCCCTCCACGTTCACACCCAACGTGCGCGTCACCATCACACCCCGGGCACGCGCCGCCTCGAGATCGATGTTCTCCGTGCCGATGCCGCCCTTGACGACCAACTCGAGGGCTGGTGACTCGAGGACGGAGTCGGGCACCGGCCCGAGGGCGACGATCAGGACTCGGGTCTCCGCGTCCACGAGCGAGTGCACCTCCTCCAGAGTGCTGGTGTGGGCGCTGCCCGCCCGGGCGCGAAGGCCACGTTCCTCCAGCCGCGCTCCGACCTTCATGGCGTCGTATGCCTCGAGGTCCGGTACGACGATCGCGGCCATGTGGTCCCCCTATGCGATGGTGTTGACGAGAGAGCCGAGCTTGGAGATCCGTAGCTCGACGACATCACCCGGCGAGAGCGCACGCCCGAGATCCATCGCGGAGCCGCCCGGATAGCTGCCCGATGTGAGCACGTGGCCAGAGTGCACCGTCTGTCCGCGTGAGAGGTAGCTGAGCAGGTCGGGGAACTTCCAGGCCATCTCGGACGTGGGGTAGTCCGACCACTGCTCGCCGTTGACCAGCAGCGACATGTGCAACCCGCTCGTGTCACCCACTTCGTCAGGCGTCACGATCCAGGGGCCGAGCACGTTGCCGCCGTCGAGGTCCTTGCCCTTGGTAGGGCCTAGGCCGAGGCGCATCTCCTCCACTTGGACGTCTCTGACGCTCACGTCGTTGAAGAGGCAGTAGCCGGCGATCGCCCCGGCGGCCTCCTCCTCGTCGGCGTCCTTGACCATGGAACCCACGACGGCAGCCATCTCGCACTCGACGTCGAGCTCGCCTGCGTAGGCGGGCCGTTCCAGGACCGCGTCCGGGCCCACGACCGCATCGGGGTTGCCCTTGTAGTAGGGCCGCATCCGGCTGCCCTCCGGAGGGAACCTCAGCGCGAACCCGTGCTCCGCGGTATCCGCGATGTGCTGGGGCCAGACGCTGAAGCACGCGATGCCGGGCGGTCGGGGCACCGGTGGGAGAAGGATCACCTCGTGGGGCTCGTGACGGATCGCGATGCGCGAGGAAGTCTCATCGAGGCCACGCGCGCGCACGTACTCCACCGACTCCGCGACCAACCGCAGAGCCTGTGCGCCGCCCTCGAGCAGCAGGCGAAGGTCCGGAGGCACCTCCGCCCCGCCGATGCGGTGCGCGACCGACGCCGGTTGCGCGCCCTCCCGCTGAGCGATGCGAGCGGCCGTCGCGTCGATGATCGCCCCGTCGGCGAGCACACCCACCCGCGTCGCGAGGCCGACAGGCGTCGCGACCGAGAAGCTTCCGATCCTCATAGCGCCTCCAACGTGCCACACGCGCCCACGACCCGTAGTCGGAACCTTAGCGCACGCGTGATTGACACCGCCCGGACGTGGTGCTTGTCTCAGGCGATGCGATCGCGCCCGTGGGAACAGTCCCTCATCGAGGTCGGCGACGTGCGGATCAACACCAACGTCTGCGGCAGCGGGCCACCCGTGCTGCTGCTCCACGGGTACCCCCAGACCCACCTCATGTGGGACGACGTCGCGGAGGCGCTGAGCGACAGTCGCACCGTGGTCGCCACCGACCTCAGGGGCTACGGCGACAGCGACAAGCCTCCGGGGGACCCGGAGCATGTCCGCCACTCGAAGCGGGCGATGGCCACCGACCAGGTCGCGGTCATGGAGGAGCTCGGCTACGACTCCTTCGCCCTGATCGGCCACGATCGCGGGGCCCGGGTGGCACATCGCCTCGCGATCGACCATCCCGACCGGGTAAGGCGCCTGGCCGTGATCGACATCGCCCCCACCCACGAGATGTTCACCACCGCCGACCTCGAGTTCGGCATGGCCTACTACCACTGGTTCTTCCTCGCCCAGCCCGCGGACTTCCCCGAGCGGCTGATCGGCGCCGACCCCGGCTACTTCGTGCGGTCCCAGCTGGACCGGTGGAGCGCACCCGGGTTCGCCTTCGACGAGGAGGTGCTGGCCGAGTACGTGCGCTGCTTCTCAGACCCCGCCGCGATCCACGCCTCCTGCGAGGACTACCGGGCGGCGGCGACGATCGACCTCGCCCACGACGAGGCGGACCTGGCTGATCGCCTGCCCATGCCCGTGCTGTGCCTGTGGGGGGAGAAGGGGTTCGTGGGGAGCAGGTACGACGTCGTCCGCAGTTGGGAGCGCAGGGCCGCCGACGTCACCGGAGCCGTGATCCCGAGCGGCCACTTCGTGCCCGAGGAGGCGCCGGAGGCCACGGCCCGTGCGCTGTCGGATTTCGCGCGTGGTGAGGGGTGACCCACCGCGGCCGGGGTTTAGGCGCCCTCTCACACCGCTGATACCCTCGAGACAAGCAGACCATGGTGCGGGGCCGACCTGCGGCTCGAGCTCCACACGCCCGGGAGAGTGCGATGGCGGCAACGAGTGAACGAACTGGATCGACCAAGTCATCCAAGTCGGCGACTCCCCCCGTGGTGCAGGACCGTGATAGGGACCGCCTTACGTGGGCGGGCGACTTCTACCGGTCCGGTCTCGGCAAGAAGTACGTCATGGCCGTCACGGGCATCGTGCTGATGGGCTACGTGTTCGCCCACATGGTCGGCAACCTGAAGCTCTATCAGGGCGAGGCGGAGATCAACCGCTACGGGGAGTGGCTCCGCGAGATCGCATACCCGGCCCTGCCGATGGAGGGCGCGCTCTGGGGCATGCGGCTCATCCTGCTCGCCGCGTTCGTCCTGCACATCCACGCCGCGTACTCACTCACCCGCATGAACCGGCGTGCACGCCCCTCCGGCGCGAAGTACCAGAGCAAGCGCGACTACATCGCCGCGGACTTCGCGGGGCGCACCATGCGGTGGTCGGGCGTGATCGTGGGGCTCTTCGTCATCTTCCACCTCGCCGACCTCACGTTCGGCACCGCGAACCCCGACTTCACCTACGGGGACGTGTACGGCAACATGGTCGCGAGCTTCTCGCGCCCCGAGGTCTCGGCGATCTACATCGTCGCCAACCTCGCGCTCGGACTGCACCTCTTCCACGGCGCGTGGAGCCTCTTCCAGACCATGGGCTGGAACAACCGCCGCTTCAACCACTGGCGGCGCAACTTCGCCATAGGGTTCGCGGTCGTCGTCGTCGTGGGCAACGTGAGCTTTCCCATCGCCGTGCTCGCCGGCATCGTCTAGAAGGACTCGTCATGGAGTTGGACGCGAAGATCCCGCCAGGCCCCATACAGGACAAGTGGGACAACCATCGTTTCGGGATGAAGCTCGTCAACCCGAACAACAAGCGCAAGTTCGAGATCATCATCGTGGGCTCGGGGTTGGCTGGCGCGGCCGCGGCCGCGACGCTCGGGGAGCTCGGGTACCGGGTCAAGCTCTTCACCTACCACGACTCCCCCCGCCGGGCGCACTCCATCTCCGCCCAGGGCGGGATCAACGCGGCGAAGAACTACCGCAACGACGGCGACTCGATCTACCGGCTGTTCTACGACACCGTCAAGGGCGGCGACTACCGCGCCCGTGAGGCCAACGTCTACCGCCTCGCGCAGGTCGCCAACGAGATCATCGACCAGGCCACCGCGCAGGGCGTGCCGTTCGCCCGGGAGTACGGGGGCCTCCTCGACAACCGCTCCTTCGGAGGCGCACAGGTCTCGCGGACGTTCTACGCCCGGGGCCAGACGGGACAGCAGCTGCTGCTCGGCGCCTACCAGGCCCTCATGCGCCAGGTGCACCTCGGCACCGTCGAGATGCACGTCAAGGCCGAGATGCTCGACGTCGTCACCGTCGACGG
Source organism: Nitriliruptorales bacterium (assembly GCA_007119035.1). Taxonomy (GTDB): domain Bacteria; phylum Actinomycetota; class Nitriliruptoria; order Euzebyales; family Egibacteraceae; genus SKQL01. The sequence goes on from SKQL01000112.1 coordinate 13,176, forward strand.
CCGCGCGGCCGGCGTCATCGTGCGCGACCTCGACACGGGTGAGGTCACTAGCCACTCCGCCCACGCGGTCGTGCTGGGCACGGGCGGGTACTCGAACGCCTTCTTCCTCTCGACCAACGCGAAGGCCTCGAACGTCACCGCCGCCTGGCGGGCGCACCGCAAGGGCGCGCTCTTCGCCAACCCCTGCTACACGCAGATCCACCCCACCTGCATCCCGCAGTCCGAGGACTTCCAGTCGAAGCTCACGCTGATGAGCGAGTCGCTGCGCAACGACGGTCGCATATGGGTCCCGAAGGACCCCGACGACGACCGCGCGGCCTACGACATCCCCGAGGAGGAGCGCGACTACTACCTCGAGCGCGCCTATCCCGCGTTCGGCAACCTCGTGCCCCGCGACGTGGCGAGCCGCGCAGCCAAGCGCCAGATCGACGCGGGCCACGGGATCGGCAGGCGCAAGAACGGGGTCTACCTCGACTTCTCCGACGCGATGGAGCGGCTCGGTGTCGACGCGATCGAAGCCAAGTACGGCAACCTCTTCGAGATGTACTCGCGCATCACCGGCGAGGACCCCTACAAGGTGCCGATGCGCATCTACCCCGCGCCCCACTACACGATGGGCGGGTTGTGGGTCGACTACAACCTCATGACGACCGTGCCCGGCCTCTACGCGATCGGGGAGGCCAACTTCTCGGACCACGGGGCCAACCGGCTCGGGGCCTCCGCGCTGATGCACGGCCTCGCGGACGGCTACTTCGTCCTGCCGTACAC
>SKQL01000064.1 GCA_007119035.1 Nitriliruptorales bacterium
GCAGCTCACGGTAGCTCTGCGTGCACCCGAACTGCTCGATCCACGGATGCTCGTCGAGCGGAACGGCCTGGGCGGTCAGCTGACCGCCGATCCACCGGGTCTCCTCGGTAAGGACGACCTGACGACCCGCGCGTGCGGCGGCCCGGGCGGCGGCGACCCCACCGAGCCCGCCGCCTACTACGAGGACGTCTGGCGACAGGTGCTGCACGCTCGGGGTCCGCGTCCGGTGGAGTCGGTCATCGGAGCAAACCTATCCACAGAGGGTCGCTCTGGCACCTACCCTGACGCAGGCGGCAGCGGACGCTGCCTCGTCGGCGCCGACGCGCGTCAGGAAGGAGACCGGTGGCCCCGCCCGTGCTCTTCGAGCTCTTCGGCATCCCCACCCCGCGGCTGCCCGCGGCCCTCACGCGCATGGCCACCGACCGGGCCCGGCTCGCCCGGACACGGGGCCTCGTCTTCTGGAAGCTGCTCGGCACCGGCGACGGGCGCACGTTTGACGTGCGCGACGCCGATCTCCGCACGTGGGGGCTGCTCACCGTGTGGGAGGACGACGTGGCTCGGGCGCGCTACTCCGCCTCCTCACCCGTCGCGGAGGGCTGGCGTGGCCTCGCAACCGAGGCGTGGCGCGCGGAGCTTCGCCCCCTGGCCAGTCGCGGAACGTGGTCGGGGAGGCGGCCCTTCGGCGAGCTCGAGCCCCGCCCCCACACCGGCCCCGCGGTTGCCATCACCCGGGCGCGCCTGCACCCGGGTCGGGTTCGCACCTTCCGCCGCGCGGTGCCTACCGTGAGCGCGGCGCTGCGCGAGCAGCCGGGACTGCGCCTCGCGGTGGGCATCGGTGAGGCGCCCGTGGGGCTGCAGGGCACGTTCAGCGTGTGGGAGTCGAGCCGCTCGCTCACCGACTTCGCCTATCGGGGTGCGCCGCACCGCGCCGTCGTCGACGCGACGCCGGAGGAAGGCTGGTACCGCGAGGAGCTGTTCGCACGGTTCGCGCTCGAGTCGACCCGCGGCACGATCTTCGGCGCGAACCCGCTCCCCACGTAGCTCCATCCGTCGCGAGGCTCGCTGACGTCAGTCGCTCCCGCCCATGGTGCTCGAGGCCTTCGACCGGGGATCTCGAAGCGCCCACGCGCCAGCGTCCGCTGCGGCGAGGAACTCCGCCACGAGGGAGTTGAAGCGCTCGGGCTCCTCGAGGTTGAGGGTGTGCCCCGACCGCGGCAACACGGCCAGACCCGCGGTCGGGATGGTCCGCTTCAGCCACAGCGACGGCTCGAGGCAGGCCTCGTCCTCGTCTCCCGCAACGACGAGCGTGGGGACGACGCTGCCCGACAGCTCCTCCTCGAAGTCGTACAGCGACGGTCGCGCCCGCTGGAAGCCGCGCATGGTGTGGGCGGAGCCGCGGGCGTCGTGCTCTGCGAGGTGGGCGGCGAACTCCGCGTGCCCCCGCGGGTCTTTGTTCTCGAACTGGACCCGGGCGGGCCCGACCGCGTAGCGGGCCGCGACGGACGGCGTGCCCTCGGTCTCGAAGCTCGCCGCCATGGCTTCGCATTCCGCGCGGAAGGCCTCGCGCGTGTCGGGTGACGCCCCATAGCCGACGCCCGCGACGACCGCGGAGCGAACCCGGTCGGGATGCTGGCGTGACCCGTGCAGGGCGACGAACCCGCCCATCGACAGCCCCACCACGTGGGCGCGGTCGATGCCCAGCCCGTCGAGCACCGCGACGAGGTCTGCCACCGCATGGCCCTGGGAGTACGCGCCGGGGTCGTCGGGCACGTCGGATGGCGGATAGCCGCGGGCCGCGTACGTGATACAGCGGTACTGCCGGGCGAACGCGTGTACCTGGGGCTCCCAGCTGCGGTGATCCCCCGCGAACTCGTGGGCGAACACCACGGGGACGCCGTGGCCGGTCTCCTCGACGTGGAGCCCGAAGCCGTCGTCGGTGCGGATGCGCATCGTCGATCTTCCTTTCCCGGGACGTGGTGGGGAGGGCGCTCCGAGTCAGGCGAACGCGCCCAGGCCGGTGATGGCCTTGCCGAGCACGAGGCGGTGGATATCGGCGGTGCCCTCGTAGGTGACGACGGACTCGAGGTTGGTCATGTGGCGCATGACGGGGTACTCGAGCGTGATGCCGTTGGCGCCGAGCACGTCGCGGGCGGTGCGGGCGACCCCGAGCGCCTCTCCAACGTTGTGCAGCTTGCCGAAGCTGACCTGCTGCGGCTCGAGCGTCCCCGCGTCCTTCATCCGGCCGAGGTGCAGGGCCAGCAAGTGCGACCGACCGACCGACATGGCCATATCGACGAGCTTGGCCTGCACGAGCTGAAAGCCCGCGATGGGCCGCCCGAACTGCTCCCGCGTTGCCGCGTACTCCCGGGCCGAGTCATAGCACGCGCGGCCCGCGCCGACCGATCCGAACACGATCCCGAAGCGGGCCTCGTTGAGGCAGCCGAGAGGCGCGGAGAGCCCCCGCGCCTTCGGGAGGAGCGCGTCACCGGGCAGCCGACAGCCGGAGAGGACCAGCTCCGAGGTCACCGACGCGCGCAAGCTGAGTTTTCGGTGCACGACATTGGCGGAGAAGCCGGGGGCGTCGGTTGGGACGAGGAAGCCCCTGACACCCTCGTCGGTCTGGGCCCACACGACCGCGACGTCGGCGATGGAGCCGTTCGTGATCCACATCTTGGTCCCGTCGAGGACCCAGTCGTCCCCGTCGCGCCGAGCACGCGTGCGCATGCTGCCCGGGTCGCTGCCCGAGTCGGGCTCCGTCAACCCGAAGCAGCCGATCGCGTCGCCGGTGGCCATGGCCGGCAGCCAGCGCTCCTTCTGCTCGTCGGAGCCGTAGGCGTGGATGGCGTACATCGCAAGCGAGCCCTGCACGGAGACGAAGCTTCGGAAGCCGGTGTCACCCGCCTCGAGCTCGAGGCACGCGAGCCCGTAGCTCGTGGCGCTCGTCCCCGCGCACCCGAAGCCCTCGAGGTGCATCCCGAGCAGGCCGAGGCCACCGAGCTCCTTCGCCATCTCGCGGGGGAAGACGCCGCGCTCGTACCAGTCGCCGACCTGGGGCACGACCCGGTCCTCCACGAAGCCGCGGACGCTCTCGCGGATCATCCGCTCCTCCTCGGACAGCAGCGCGTCGACAGCGAGGAGGTCGCGGGGATCTAGGTCTTGCTTGCTCATGCGGTGCTCTCCTTCATGTCTTCGGGCCAGGCACTCCCGCGGGCTGCGTGCTTCCGCGTCAGGTGAACCCCAGCTCCGCGTAGAGCGGGGCCGGGTCCTTCCGCATCGAGCCGCCGGCCACGGAATGCACGACCTCACCGCGGCTCAGGACCCCGATGCGGTCCGCGAGGTCGACCGCGAACCGCACCTTCTGCTCGACGAGCAGCGTAGTCGTCCCGCGCCGCGCGAGCTCGGCGACGACGTCGGCCACCGCGGTGACCCGGCTGGGGTCGAGGCCCTCGGTCGGCTCGTCGAGCAGCACGACCGCGCTGTTGGTGACGAGCGCGCGGGCAATGGCGAGCATCTGCTGCTGACCGCCGCTCAGGAGCCCTGCCGTCTGACCCCAACGGTCCCCGAGGATCGGGAAACGGTCGCACACCTCGGTGAGCGTCCACCCCTCGCGCCCCCCGTCGCGGTACGAGACCTCGAGTGTCTCGCCGACGGTGAGCGACGGGAACACGCGGCGCCCCTGGGGGACGAGCGCCACGCCGCGGCGCGCGATCCGCTCGCTTGCCAGCCCGGAGATCCGCTCACCCGCGAGGGTGATGACGCCTCCCCGTGGACGGAGGAACCCCATGACGGTGTGCACCAGCGTCGTCTTGCCCATTCCGTTGCGGCCGAGCAGGGCGTAGGTCTCGCCTTCGGCCACGTGCAGTGTGGTGCGGTGCAGGACGTGGCTCGACCCGTAGTAGACGTCGACGTCGCGGAGGTCAAGCATCGCCGCGGGCCCCTCCGAGATACGCCGCGATGACCTCGTCGTTGCGCTGGATCTCCGCAGGAGCGCCCGTGGCGAGCACCACGCCTTCGGCCATGACCTGGACCACGTCGGCGAGGGCGAAGGCGACCTCCATGTCGTGCTCGATGATCAGCAGCGTCAGCTCCCCGGGCAACGCGGCCGCCACCTCGGTCATGCGCCCCGCTTCCTCCTTCGACAGCCCCGCGGTCGGCTCGTCGAGCAGCAGGATGCGTGGCTGCGCGGCAAGGGCGAGCACGATCTCGAGCACCCGCTGCTGCCCGTAGGCGAGCTCCGACACGCGGTGGTCGCGCACCGTCCAGAGCCCCCAGGTGCGCAGCAGCTCCGCCGCGGGCCCGGTGACGCTATCGAGACGTGACAGCGCGTTCCAGAACAGCCGCCGAACCGGCGCGTGGCGCGCCGCGACGGCCAGCAGGACGTTGTCCCACACGCTCAACTCGGTCAGCAGGTTCGTGATCTGAAACGTCCGTGCGAGGCCCGCGCGCGCCCGCTGGTGCACACGGCGGTGCGTCACGTCGTCGCCGAACAGGCGCACGACCCCCGTGATGGGCCGGAGCTGGCCCCCGATGAGGTTGAACAGCGTGGTCTTGCCCGCGCCGTTGGGCCCGATGATCGCCCGCCGCTGCCCCGCGGGGACGTCGAACGTGACGTCGTCGACCGCACGGAGGCCCCCGAAGGCGACGCTCAGACGCTCGACCGCGACCGCGGGTGGGGCGGGCGCTTTCCTTGAGGCGCTGTCTCGGCGCCTACCGCTGTCGCTACTCGAGGCGCTCACTCGTGTGACCTGCCGCTGCGTGACGCCGTGGGCTCGGGGATTACGGGCACGTCCACGCTCGCGTGGCGACGGCGCAGCCGCCCCCCGAGTCCCACGATGCCCTCGGGCAGGAAGAGGATGGTCAGCACGTACACGAGACCCAGCACGGTCATCCAGCGCTGCGTGTGAAGGCTGACCCAGAATTCGAGGCTGATGATCACCGCCGCGCCGAGCGCGGGGCCGAGGAAGGTGTTCGCGCCCCCCACGATCGCGACGATGAGGATGAACGCGCTCATCTCCCAGAGCAGTGCGTCGGGGCTCACGAACCGGTGATGCCACGTGTAGAGCACGCCCGCGAGCGCAGAGAAGAGCCCGGAGACCACGAACGCGATGTTTCGGTACAGGCCGACACGGAAGCCGAGGGCGGCCATCCGCGTGGGGCTCTCGCGTGTCCCGACGATCGCCCGACCGACCGGCGACAGGGAGAACCACCACAGCGACCCCGTCGACGCGAGCGCCACGAGCAGGACGAAATGGTAGTAGCTGAGCGCGCCGGTGCCCACGAGCGGCACGAGCTCCCGGGTCACGCCGGAGATGCCGTTGTCGCCGCGGGTGATCTCGACCTGCTGGAACGCGAGGCCCCATATCGCCTGCCCGAGCGCGAGCGTGAGAAGCAGGAGGTAGATGCCGTTCGTGCGTTGGGTGAGGATCCCGTACGCGAGGCCCACGAAGGCGCCGAGAGCGAGCGCGACGAGCACGATCACCGTGAAGCTCCAGTCCCAGCGGGTCACGCCGAGGCCGACCGTGTAGCCGCCGAGGCCGAAGAACGCCGCGTGGCCGAGCGAGTGCATGCCGCCCATGCCGAACACCACGTTGAACGCGAGCGCGAACATGGCGATGACTATGATGCGGGTGCTCAGGGTCACGTAGAACGAGGGCACGAGGGCGGGCAGGGCGGTGAGCAGGCCCACGCCCGCGAGCACCCCCACCACGGTGGGCCACCGTCCGCGCAACGCGGCCATCAGCGTTCCACCCGACCGAGGAGCCCCCTGGGACGAATGGCCAGGAGCAGCGCGACGGGGGCGTAGATGGTGAACAGCGCGAAGCTCGGGAACAGCGACTTCCCGAACTCGTCGACGAGGCCGACCCCGAGGCCCGCGACGAACGCGCCCGTGACCGACCCGAGCCCGCCGACGACGGTGACGACGAGCGCGAGGAGGAGGATGGAGAACTCCCCGCCCGGCTCGAGTCCCGTGAACGCCCCGCCCCACACGCCCGCGAAGGCGGCCAGGGCCGAGCCCGCCCCGAACACCGCCATGAACAGCACGGGCACGCGGATGCCCACGCTTCGTGCCATCTCCTCGTCGTCGACCGACGCGCGGATCATCGCCCCGACGCGGGTCCGGTTGATCAGCAGCCACAGGGAGACGAACACCACGAGCGCGATCACGATCAGGCTCAGCCGGAACCACGGGAAGGTGAGGTCGCCGATCGTCACCGACCCGCCCAGTCCGGGCGGACGCGGTGGCATCACCGGCCGCCCGCCCCAGTAGGCGAGTATCTGGTCGGCGATGACGAAAGCCGCGCCGATGGTGAGCACGACCTGAGCGAGCTCCCGATGCAGCACGCGGTGGACGAGGAAGCGCTCGAACGCGACGCCGAGCAGACCCACCACCACGACCGCCCCGAGCATCGCGAGCCAGTAGCTGTCCGTCCGCCCGAGCAGGTCGAGCGCGACGTATCCGCCGAGCAGGAAGAAGGCGCCGTGCGCGAGGTTGAGGGCGCGCATGAGCCCGAACGTGAGGGTCAGGCCGCTTGCGACGAGGAACAGCAGGGAGCCGAAGGACAGTCCGTTCAGCACGTGGGAGAGCAACGACGCCATGTCTCCTCCAGTGCTAGCGGCACTCCAGGCCTTGCCGGGATGCTAGGGCGTCAGTTGCCCGCCCAGGTGTCCTTGAGCTCCTCGTAAGGCGGATAGTCGAGGTACTCGTCGGGGTCGTAGGTCCAGAACTGCGAGACCTCGGGGATGGTGTCGATGACGACGTTGCGGTAGTCACCGTCCACCTCCTGCACCTCGCGGACGTAGATGTTGTAGACCGCCTGCCCGTACTCGTCGAAGGAGATGGGGCCCCGGGGAGCGTCGATGGCGACGTCTGCGAGCGCGGCCGTCAACGTGTCGTAGTCGACGGCGTCGAGGCCGTCGAGCGCCTCCTCGAGCAGCAGGCCCGACGACCAGCCCGCCTCCGCGTACCGCGAGACCACCCGGTCGTAGGTGCCCTCGAAGCGCTCGACGAACGCCTCGTTCTCCGGCGTGTCGAGCTCGCGGCTGTAGTGAAGCGTCGAGATGATGCCCTCCGCATCGGCCTGCTGCTGCTCGAGGATCTCCTCGTCGACCGCGCTGCCGTGGGTCATCAGCGGGACATCGACGCCGAAGTCCCGGTAGGCCTGCACGAGACGGATCGCGTCGGGCCCCGCGCCGAGGACCCACACGAGGTCCGCGTCGGTGTCGAGCTCCTGTATGAACGGCGCCCAATCGGCGGTGTCGAGGGGCGCGTACGTCTCCTGGATGACCTCACAGCCCGCGTCCTCGAACGCGCGCGCGAAGCCGCCCACCCCCTCCCAGCCGAAGGCGTAGTCGAGGCCGACCACGGACGCGGTCTCGTAGCCGAGCTCCTCGCACGCGTAGGTGCCGCCAGGCATCGCATCCGAGGATCCTGTGTACGACACGCGGAAGATGTTCCCGACCGCGTCGCGCTGGGTGAGGTCGTCGGCGCCCGCGACGGAGATGATCAGCGGCACCCCCGCCTCCGCGATGTAGGTGGACGCGCCGTAGGCCACCCCGCTGTTGACGAAGCCGACGATCGCGTCCACGTCCTCCACCTCGACCATCCGCTCGGCGGCCTCCATGGCCACGGACGCGTCATTGGCCTCGTCCTCGACGACGACTTCTATGTCGCGGCCCGCGATCCGGCCGTCGTGCTCGTCGAGGTAGAGCTGGAATCCGTCGTTGACATCCTCACCGAGCGCGGCGAACGGGCCCGTCAGGGGGTTGAGCAGCCCGATGGTCACCGCGTCGTCGTCCTGCTCCCCGTCGACGTCGCAGGCGGTGAGCAGGAGCAGCGCCATCCCGGCCAATGGTGCGAGCAGTTTCCGTCTCGTCTGGGTCATGCCTTTGCGTTTCCTCTCGATGGCTCCCGTGTCGACCCGTGCGGGACCACGGCGCCCTCACCCTAGGCGACGTGAGGTCCGGATCATCGCGCCTCCCGGCCATGGCCCATTACCTTAGAGGCCATCAGTGGCCTCTGAGGTCGAGCGCCTCGAGGCGGGTCATCACGTCGAGGACCGGGCCCTCCCCATGCCACGGCCCCACGACCTGCATCCCGATGGGGGCGCCTTCGTCGTCGACGCCGGTGGGCACCGAGCCTGCGGGCGCCCCGACGAGGTTCCACGGGCCGGTGAAGCGGGTCAATGCCGCGGTCACCGGCTCCTTGTCGTCTCCCACCGCGACCTGTCGCCGCCCGAGGACGGGCACCCGGCACGGGAGCGTGGGCAGGACGAGCACGTCGACGTCGCGGAAGGCCGCACGGAGCTCCCAGGTGAGCAGCGTCCCGAGGCGTCGGGCACGCGCGGTGGTGACCGCGTCGAGCTCCGAGCCGAGCTCGAGGCGTCGCACGACGTCTGCGGGCAGCGCCTCGTGCCAGCGGGACTGCTGCTCCCCGTGCACCGCCGCGGCCTCTGCGCACAAGATGAGCCCGTTGCCTTCGTTGGCCTCCGGAAACGACGGCAGTCGCACGGGCACGAGCCGCGCGCCGTCGGCCTCGAGTGCCTCGAGCGCCGCCTCCCACCGTGTGCGGACCTGGGGGTCGATGGCTTCCTGGTGGATCTCGTCGAGCACTCCGATGCGCACCTCGGCGGGTGTGGGCGCGTCGGACCGGGTCGTGTTCGGGTCGCTCGCGGGATCGGTCGGGTCGTACCCCCTGATGACCTCCGAGACGAGCCGGCAGTCGGCCACCGTCGCCGCGATGGCACCGACCGTGTCGAGGCTCCACGCGAGGGCGGCGACCCCCGCGAGCGAGACGGAGCCGCGGGTGGGCTTGAGGCCGACGACACCGCAGCACGCCGCGGGGATGCGCACGCTGCCGCCCGTGTCAGACCCCAGCGCCGCATGGACCAGGCCAGCGGCCACCGCCGCGGCAGAACCGCTCGACGATCCCCCCGCGATGCGCCCGGGCACAGCGGGGTTCGCGGTGGCGGGCCCGATGACGCCGAACGCGAGCACGTGGGAACTCAACGTGCCGAGAACCGCGGCACCCGCCTCACGGAGGCGCGCGACCGCCGTCGCGTCCTGGCTCCGCGCCGCGTCGTCGACGAAATGCGGCGCCCCGCACGTCCGCGGGAGGCCCTCGACGGAGATGATCTCCTTCACGCCGAGGACGAGGCCGGCGAGTGGCCCGAGGTCGGAGTCGCCGTCGTCGGCAGGTGTCTCCGGGGCGGTATGGACGAGGGCGCCGAGGTCGGGCTCGAGCGCCTCGGCCCGAGCCGCGGCGTCGGAGAGGAGCGCGGCCCCGGTGGCGGCCCCGCGGGCCACCGCAGCGATCGCACCGAGCCCGTCGAGGCCACCCGGCCCACTCACGCGTCGCGTCGCAGTCACGGGCCAAGCATAGGACGCCGCTGGCCGCCCTCCCCAACCGGCCCGCGCCGCGGACTACATAGACTGGCGCGAGCTGACGGTGGCGAACGGGATGGGGACGGCATGCGCGACGTGGTGATCGTGGGGGCAGGCCACAACGCGCTCGTAGCCGCGTGCTACCTCGCGAAGGCAGGCCTCGATGTCGAGGTCGTCGAGCGCCGCGACGTGGTCGGCGGCGCGGTCTCGACGGTGGAGCGCTTCCCCGGCTACCAGATGGACGTCGGCTCCTCGGCGCACATCATGGTGCGCCACACGGGCATCGTCGAGGAGCTCGACCTCGCGGCCGTCGGCCTCGAGTACCAGGACCTCGATCCCTGGGGCTTCGCGCCGTTCGGGGACGAAGCGCTGACCTTCTCCGCCGACCTCTCCGCCACCTGCGACTCGATCGCGGCGGTGTGCGGCGACCGGGACGCGGAGGCCTACGCGGGGTACGTGAAGGACTGGGGGGCCCGCAACGACCGGATATTCGCGGCTTTCCAGGAGGCGCCGACCGCGCGGTCCCTCGGCAGGCACCTGTGGGCGGTGGGACGGGGGACGGGCGTCGAGGGGCTCGAGCTCGCCCGGCAGTTCCTGACCTCCGGCGACCACCTCCTCGACGGGCTGTTCGATGACGAGCGGCTCAAGACGGCGCTCTCGTGGCTCGGCGCCCAGTCGGGACCACCGTCGCACGAGGTCGCGACCGCGGATCTCGTCGGCTGGAACACGATGATGCACCGCCGCCCGCCGGGGCACCCGAAGGGCGGGTCAGGCATGCTGTCGGTCGCCCTCGCCCGCCGCTTCGAGGCCCTCGGGGGAACGCTCCGCCTCGGCGAGGGATGCGCTGGCATCCTCACCCGGAACGGTCACGCGACGGGGATCGCCACCGAGAGCGGGGAGCGGATCGCGGGCCGCGCCGTGCTCGCCGGCTGCCACATCCTGACCACGCTCGACCTACTGGGAGAGGCCGTGGCCGATGCGGAGGCGCTGCGGCGACGCATCCGCGTCGGCAACGGCATCGGCATGGTCGTGCGGCTCGCGACCGACGACCTGCCCCACTACCCGGGGCGGACGGGCGACGGGCAGTGGCGCGCGCTGCAGCTCATCGCCCCGTCGCGCACGTCGCTCCGCCGCGCCCACGGCGAGTTCGTCGCGGGGCTCCCCCCGACAGAGCCCGCGGTCCTCGCGATGACGTTCAGTGCGTTCGACGACACGATCGCCCCGGCGGGCAAGCACAACGTCACCGTGTGGGGGCAGTGGCACCCCTACGAGCTCTCCAACGGCGAGGGGTGGGACGACATCGCGGAGCGCGAGGGCGAGAAGCTCGTCGCAGCGGTCGACCGCGCCGCGCCCGGTTTCGCGTCCTCGGTCGAGCACATGCACGTACAGACCCCGCTCGACCTCGAACGGGAGCTGGGCCTGCACCGCGGCAACGTCATGCACGTCGAGATGGGCCTCGACGCGATGTTCAGCTGGCGTCCCGTTCCCGAGTACTCGAGCTACCGTGGCCCCGTGGCGGGGCTCTACCTGACGGGCGCGTCGACGCATCCGGGCGGGGGCGTCTTCGGGGCCAGTGGGCGCTCCGCGGCCCGGATCGCCATACGCGACCTCGGTGACCGTCGCAGGAAGCTCAAGGGGTGAGCGCGCGCCTCTCCCGCCCGGTGGCCACGCGCCGGCCCCTCGCGCCGGCCCTCGTGCTGGCGGTGGGTGTGGTCGGCCTGCAGATCGCCTACCCGCTCACCGCGCCCGGCGCGGCCCGCGACCGGCTCACGGTCGTCACCGTGGTCGTGTTCGCCCTCGCCTCGGTCGTGCACGCGGCGTCGACCCGCGGGGTGCGTTTCGCCGGGATCCTGCTCGCGGCGACCGCGGGCGGGGGCTTCGTCGCGGAGATCGTGGGAGTCGCGACAGGCGTGCCGTTCGGCTCCTACACCTACCACGGCAGCCTCGGCTGGGAGCTCGCGGGCGTGCCGGTGGTCATCCCCCTCGCGTGGACGATGATGGCCTATCCCGCATACACGGTCGCGAGGCGGATCACCGACCGCCCCGTCGCGGGCGTGCTGCTCGGGGGATGGGCACTGACCGCCTGGGACCTGTTCCTCGACCCGCAGATGGTCGACGCGGGCCACTGGTCGTGGGAGTCGGGCGGCCCCGCGCTGCTGGGGGTCCCCGTGTCGAACTTCGCGGGGTGGATGCTCGTGGCGACGCTGATGCTCGCGGCCGTGTGGCGCGCCGATCCCCGCCGGGGCGCCGACGACCGCGTCCCCTACGCGCTCTACCTGTGGACGTACGGCTCGTCGGTCCTGGCCCACGTCGCGTTCTTCGACCTGCCCGGCTCCGCGCTGCTCGGTGGGGTGGGCATGGGCGTGGTCGTGCTCGCATTCCTGCGGGCGGTGCGGAGATGACGCGGGGGCTGGTGGCCACTGCGGCATGGGCGGCCGGCGCGCTCAGCGTGCACGCGGCGGTGAACGCGCGCCTCCTCCGCCGCCCCTCGGCCGCCCCCTCCCCCCCTCCTTCTCGGAGGTTTGTAGGAAATCGCCGCGTGAGGCGGCAACTTTCCACAAACCTCGGGGAGGAAGCGGGCGAACGGGAGCAAACGCGCTGCAGCGTCCTCGTCCCCGCCCGTGACGAGGCGCAGCGGATCGCCCCGTGCATCCGCGCGCTGCAGGCCAGCGAGGACGTCGACCTCGAGATCCTCGTGCTCGACGACGGCTCTACGGACGGCACCGCCCGAGTCGTCCGCGAGACCGCGGGCGAGGACCCGCGTGTGAAGGTGCTCGAGGGCGCACCGCTGCCCGACGGCTGGCTCGGCAAGCCACACGCGTGCGCCCAGCTCGCGGAGGCCGCGTCGAGCGACGTCCTCGTCTTCGTCGACGCCGATGTGGTCGTCGCGCCGCACGCGGTAGCGGCGACCGTCGCGATGCTCGCGAGCACGCCCCTCGACCTTGTCTGCCCGTATCCGCGCCAGGAGGCGCGTGGCCTCGGCCCCCGACTCCTCCAGCCGCTGCTGCAGTGGTCGTGGTTGACGTTCCTTCCCCTGCGCATCGCGGAGCGATTCCCGCGGGCCTCGCTCGTCGCCGCGAACGGCCAGCTCGCGGCGTGCACGGCTGAGGCCTACCGGCGTGTCGGCGGCCACGCGGCGGTGGGTAGCGCGGTCCTCGACGACATCGAGCTCGGTCGCGCGTTCGTGCGCGCCGGGCTGCGCGCGGGCGTGGTCGACGGCACGGAGCTCGCGTCGTGCCGGATGTACGGCAGCTGGGAGGAGCTGCGCGAGGGGTACACGAAGAGCCTGTGGGCCGCGTTCGGCTCCCCGGCCGGCGCCGCTGGCACGCTCGCGCTGCTGAGCTCGCTGTACGTGCTGCCCGTGGCGGCGGCGACCCTCGGTCGTGGGCGAACCCGGTTGTGGGGCCTCGCGGGCTACTCGGCGGGGGTCGCGGGGCGCGTCGTGAGCGCGCGCCGGACCGGCGGCTCGTCGGTCGATGCGCTCGCACATCCCGCCTCGATCGTGGTGCTGGCGGGACTCACCGTCGCGTCGCTGCGGGGACGTGCCCGCGGAAAGCTCTCGTGGCGTGGGCGCGAGGTCTGCGGGTGACAGCGCGCGTCGTCGTGATCGGCGCGGGCGTGGGGGGCCTGGCCGCCGCCGCACGGCTGGCCGCGACGGGCCACGACGTCACCGTCTGCGAGCAGGCCTCGGAGGTGGGTGGCAAGCTCGGGGTACGCGAACGGGAGGGCTTCCGGTTCGACACCGGCCCGTCGCTGCTGACGATGCCGCACGTGCTCGCGGAGACGTTCGAGGCCACCGGTGCCCCGCTGCACTCCGTGCTCGACCTCGAGCCCGTGGAGCCCATCGCCTGGTACCGCTTCGCCGACGGTGCCCGGGTCGAGTCGAGCGCGGAGCCGGCCCAGATGGCGGCCGCGCTCGACGCGGGCCTCGGCCCGGGGAGCGGCGCACAGTGGCAGCGCCTCATGGGCCGCGCGGCACGCATCTGGGACGCGGTCGAGCAGCCCTTCCTCCGCCAGCCACTCGACGCGCTCGCGCTGCTGCGCCGGCTGCCGCACGCGCCCACGATCGCGCCCGGGCGGAGCCTGCGCGACCTCGGTGGGGAGTATCTCGACGATCCGCGCCTGCGGATGCTCCTCGACCGGTACGCGACGTACGCGGGCAGCGACCCCCGTCGGGCTCCCGCCGCGCTCGCGACCATCCCCTTCGCCGAGCAGGCGTTCGGCGCGTGGTACGTGCGTGGGGGGCTCGGACGGATCGGCGCCGCGCTCGCCGCCCGCGCCGGCGAGCGCGGCGCGAGGCTCCGCACGCGGGCGAGGGTCGCGTCCATCGACACCGCAGGAGGCCGCGTGGCCGGTGTCCGGCTCACCGACGGCGAGCGCGTGCCCGCCGACGTGGTGGTGGCGAACGCAGACGCGGGAGCCCTCTACGGGTCGTTGAC
>SKQL01000114.1 GCA_007119035.1 Nitriliruptorales bacterium
CTACGACACCGTGGCGTGCGCGATCGACGTCGGGCAGGCCGCGGAGGGCGAGCTCGAGCGGGTCCGCAAGCGGGCCCTCGACTGCGGGGCGGTCGAGTCCGTGGTCGTGGACGCGAAGCAGGAGTTCGCCGATGATTTCGTCGCCCCCGCTATCGCCGCGAACGCTCTGTACATGGGCAAGTACCCCCTCGTGTCCGCGCTCTCGAGGCCGCTGATCACCCGTCACCTCGTCCGCGTCGCGCGGGAGACGGGCGCAAAGGCCATCGGCCACGGCTGCACGGGCAAGGGCAACGACCAGGTGCGCTTCGAGGTCACCGCGATGGCCATCGCACCCGACCTGACCGTGGAGGCCCCGATCCGGGAGTGGGGCCTCACCCGGGACGCGGCGATCGCGTGGGCGCAGGAACGGGACATCCCCATCCCCGTCAAGAAGGGCTCGCCGTACTCGATCGACGAGAACCTGTGGGGGCGGACCGCGGAGTGCGGGATCCTCGAGGACCCTTGGGAGCAGCCACCCGAGGAGGTCTACGAGCGGTCGGCCGCCCTCGTCGACACGCCTGACGAGCCCGAGGAGATGACGCTCTCGTTCGCCGACGGGCGCCCGGTCGCCGTCGACGGCAAGGAGCTCGGCTTGAGCGAGCTCATCGCGGAGGTCGATGTGCGTGCGGGGCGCCACGGTGTCGGGCGCATCGACATGATCGAGGACCGCCTCGTCGGCATCAAGAGCCGGGAGATCTACGAGTGCCCGGGCGCCATGACCATCCTGTCCGCCCATCGTGACCTCGAGGACCTCTGCCTCGAGCAGGAGCTCGCGGTCGAGAAGCGCGGCATCGAGGGGCGCTACGCACAGTTGCTCTACAACGGCTTGTGGTTCGCGCCGCTCAAATCCGCCCTCGACGCGTTCCTCGCGACCACCCAGCGCTACGTGCAGGGGGAGGTGCGCATGCAGCTGTTCAAGGGGCAGGCCTTCGTGGTCGGACGGCGCAGCGACGTTGCCCTCTACGACCACGACCTCGCCACCTACGACAAGGAGGACGAGTTCGACCACACCCAGGCGGAGGGGTTCGTGCGGCTGTGGGGCCTGCCGACGAAGGTGTGGGCCCAACGCCAAGGGGACCTGTGAGCGACTCGAGTAGCGGTAGCGGTAGTCGCCGAGAGGTGAGCGACTCGAGTAGCGGTAGCGGGCGGCTGTGGGGCGGGAGGTTCTCCGAGCGCCCCGACGAGGCCGCGTGGCGCCTCGGACGCTCGGTCGACACCGACGTCCGGCTGTGGCGCCACGACCTCGACGGCTCCGTGGCGCACGCCGCGGAGCTGCGCCGCATCGGCATCCTCACCGAGGAGGAGCACACGACGATCCTCGAGGGCATCGAGGCGGTCCGGGAGGAGTTCGCCGGAGGAACGTTCGTCTTCCTCCCCGATGACGAGGACCTCCACGGCGCGGTCGAGCGCCGGCTCCTCGAGATCTGCGGCGAGACGGGCGGTCGCCTCCGCGCGGGGCGCAGCCGCAACGACCAGATCGCGAACGACCTGCGCTGCTATCTCGCGGAGGCGCTTGACGCTCTCGTCTCCGCGGTCCGCGACCTCCAGTCCGCGATCCTCGACCAGGCGGAGGCGGCGGTCGACTGGCTCGCTCCCGGCTACACCCACCTCCAGCGTGCGCAACCCGTCACGCTCGGCCACCATCTGCTCGCCCACGCCTGGGCACTCGACCGCGACGTGGCCCGGCTCCTCGACTGCCGCGGGCGCACGGTGGGGCAGTCGCCCCTGGGCTCCGGTGCGCTCGCGGGCCTGACCCTCGAGCTCGATCCCGAGCGTTACGCGAACGCCCTCGGCTTCGCGGGGGTCGCACCGAACTCGATGGACGCGGTCGCGGATCGGGACTTCGCCGTCGAGTTCCTCAGCGGCGCCGCGACGCTCGCGGTGCACCTGTCCCGCCTCGGCGAGGAGATCGTCCTCTGGTCATCGAAGGAGTTCGCGTGGGCGCGGGTGGGCGACGCGTTCTCCACCGGCTCCTCGATCATGCCGCAGAAGCGCAATCCCGACGTCGCGGAGCTCGTGCGGGGCCAGTCCGGTCGGGTGATCGGCGACCTCGTCTCACTGCTCGTCACGCTCAAGGGCCTGCCGCTCACCTACAACCGGGATCTGCAGGAGGACAAGCCCCCCGTCTTCGACGCGGTCGACACGCTCATGCTCGCCCTGCCCGCCATGGCGGGCACCGTCCGGTCGCTCGCGTTCGACAGGTCGCGCCTCGCCGACGCCGCGGGTGGCGGGTTCGCGCTCGCCACCGACCTCGCCGAGGAGCTGGTCCGGCGTCGGGTGCCCTTCCGTGCGGCGCACGAGCGGGTGGGGGAGGCGGTCGCCGCGTGCGAGGCGAGGGGAGTGGACCTCACCGACCTCGACGCGGCCTCCCTGGCGGCGCTGCTGCCAGAGCTCGGTGACGCGGACACCGCGGCGCTCACCGACGTCGCGACGGCGGTATCGCGACGCGCCGCCTCGCTGGGGCCCGCGCCCGCGCGTGTCGTGGAGCAGGCCGCCGCGCTCAGGCGACGGATCGGGAGTGCCACAATGGCGTGATGGCCTGGATCAACACCGAGCTCGGGAACCGCTTCGCGGAGATCGCCACGTTGCTTCGGCTCGATGGGGCCGACACGTTCCGGGTCCGTGCCTACGAGCGAGGTGCCGCGGCTATCGCGTCGGCCCCCGTCGACCTCGGGCAGCTCGACGCCGACGGGCTCACCGACGTCCGTGGCATCGGCGACTCCACCGCGGCGAAGATCCTCGAGTACCGGGAGACGGGCCGCATCGGCATGCTCGAGGACCTCCGGGAGCGGGTGCCGCCCGCGATGGTCGAGTTGACCCGCGTGCCGGGCCTCGGGCCCAAGATGGCGCTGCGCCTGCACGACGAGCTGGGGGTCGGGACGCTCGAGGAGCTCCGCGAGGCGATCGAGCGGGGCGACGTCGCGGCGATGAAGGGCGCGGGGGAGAAGACCGCGGAGAAGCTGCGCGCAGGCCTCGACCGCCTCGGCGCCAAGGACACCGACCGGACACCCGCCGCGGACGTCCTCGGCACCGCCGAGGAGCTGTGCGCCCGCCTTCGCGAGGTCGAGGGGGTTCACGCGGTCGAGTACGCGGGCTCGCTCCGGCGCATGCGGGAGACGGTCGGCGACGTGGACGTCCTCGTGGCCGCCGACGACCCGGAGCGGGTCACCGCCGCGTTGCGCGACGACTCCGACCTCGTCGGGCGGGTGGTCGCCTCGGGGGAGGCGAAGACGTCGGTCATCGTACGCGGCAGCGGCCTGCAGGTCGACCTCCGCGTGGTCCGCCCCGATGTCTGGGGCGCCGCGCTGATCTACTTCACCGGCTCCGCGGCCCACAACGTGCGCCTGCGGGAGCGCGCGATCGGCCGTGGGCTCTCGCTGAGCGAGTACGGCCTGCTCCGTGACGACGACGAGGAGCCCGCCACAGACGCGACGACCGAGGAGCGCGTGTACGAGGCGCTCGGCCTCGTGTTCGTCCCGGCTCCGATGCGCGAGGACACCGGCGAGATCGAAGCGGCCGCGCAGGGCCGGTTGCCGCATGTGGTCACCGAGGCCGACGTGCGCGGCGACCTGCACGGCCACAGCGACTTCTCCGGGGACGGCAAGGCGAGCCTCGAGGCGATGGTCGCCGCCGCGGCCGCCCGGGGCTGGGAGTACTGGGCGGTGACCGACCACGGCGAGGACCTCACCATCAACGGCGTCTCCCGGGAGGACCTGCTGCGACGCCGCCGAATGCTCGCGGACCTCGAGGACCGCTACGAGATCACGTTGCTCGACGGGCTCGAGCTCAACATCGACATCGACGGCGGGGTCGACTACGACGACGAGTTCCTC
>SKQL01000082.1 GCA_007119035.1 Nitriliruptorales bacterium
CCTGCGCAACGGCCGCAGCGTGGCCGAAGCCTCGATGGGTGAGCTGGTGCGCCAGCTCGACTACAAGACCTCCGACCGGTCCGCCGACCTGGTGCGGGTCGGCCGGCACTACCCCAGTTCGCAGACCTGTTCAGGGTGCGCAGCGAGAACCAAGCTCGCACTCTGGCAACAGGTCCACGACTGTGCGGCCTGCGGGCTTCGCATCGACCGTGATGTGAACGCCGCACCCAACATCCGCGCCGAAGGCCAACGCCTTCTGCGCGGACAGCAGCACGTCGCCTCGATACGCGGGGAGACACGAAACGGCGAGCCGAGACCCGGTGAGACCGAACCCGAACAGCATCGTTCGGGTGGGCACGGATCGTTCGAGGCCGCAACCGATCCAGCCACCCCCGTGGCCGTGTGAGAGACGGACGCGACCCCGTCACCCAAAGGTGGGCGACGGGGTCGGGTTCGCAGTCAGGCTCGGGCGTTGGGCCCATCTCATCACACCTGACTGCCGAACCTAGTACTCCTTGAGCATGAACCAAACGGTCTTCCCACCGGACGCGTGGGAGTCGCTGCCCCACTCGGCAGCGAGGGTGTCGAGCAGTAGGAGCCCACGCCCGCTGGTGAGCTCATCGTCCCCGTCGGGGCTGACGCGCGGAAGGCGTTCGCACCCGTCGGCGACGGCGACCACCACCGCCCCATCGCGGCAGGACACATCGAGTTCCATCGGTGTCGACGCGTGCAGGAGCGCGTTGGTGACGAGCTCGCTCACGAGCAGGGTCGCCACGTCCGCACGGTGCGCCTGGCCCAAGGTCTCGAGGTGCTCCTTGGTGAGCTCACGGGCGAGGCGAGCACTCGTCGGCTTGCACGGGAGCCTGACTTGCATAGTCAGATTATCCCTCAAACGGACGATTCCAACACAAGAAGCTGAACTATCGCTCCGCGTGCGGGAGTTGTAGGTTCTCCATGCGCTCACGCAGGGACGGGTCGACACGGACTTCGCCGGTTGCCACCCACCACAGTCGCGCCACGTCGTCGGCCTCGGCAGGCAGCGCAGCAAGCCACGTGAGGTACGCGACCGCGTCCTCGCCATGACCCTCGCACCAGGCCTCCGGCCCGAGGGCGTCGGCGCAGCTGCGCCCCAGGTACCGCCAAGCGGATGGGCCGCACGTCTCCACGAGGCGCGCCTCCGATGTGCATCGGTCGCACTCCCCCGCCTCGACCGCGCGGGGACCGAGCTCGGTCGCGTCCAACCATGGATACCGGGCGCGGAGGGCGGCGCGGAGGGCGGCGCGGTCCATGCTCACCGCCCTGGGAGCTCTGGCAGCACGATCTCCTGCCCCGGATACAGCAGGTCGGCATTGCCCGGATCCACGAGCTCATTCCGATTCTCCTCGATGACCGCCAGCCAGTACCCGGTGATGTCCGCCTCGCTCGGTGTTCCCGGACCGTCCGTGGCGAGCGCCTGCTCGGCGATCGACCAGAGGTGGTCTCCCGGTTGGACGGTGTAGGTGGTCTCCTCTGCGGGCCCCGTGCCCGCCTCGGGCTCACCCACCACCGCGTCCTCACCGTCCGGCGCGGCGAGGACCTCGAGGCCGGGCAGGTGCTCTGGCGCCTCGAAGGGCAGGCGGTGGGCGACGGCCCCCGCACGGGAGTCGTCACCGAGCACTGCCTCGTCAACGTCGAGCGCGACCACATCGGCCCGTTCGAGGGCCCTGGCCTCAGGCGTCGGCAAGCTCGTCACCGTAAACGCGGCCAGACCCATGCCAAAAGCGCCGTGCATCATCCGTCGCGCCGGCGGGACGGTGAGCACGTCAGAGAGCGCGACCAACCGGGCGGCGCGTGAGAGTCGCGCGAGGATGCCCAGGGCGATCGTCGCGAGCAGGTACCACGCGGCGGCAATCACCACGAGACGTAGCCCCGCGAACAGCACCTCGGGGCCGCTGCGCGTCCCGTACCAGGTGCCTAGCGCCCGCGGATCATCGAGGGGCGGCGGGGCAAGTGCTCCTCGGCCCCAGGCCGAGAGGAGCCACACGACCGCGACGAGCCCGAGGACCCAGCAGACGAGAGGAACCGGCCGCATCGGCTCCGACCGGTCGAGAGCTTCGTCTGTTGCCATGATCGCCCAACTATCAGCGCAGCTGCGACCTGCTCCGGAACGGGATACCTTGCTATATTTGCTATGTTTCCATTGTACTACATTCTTGCGGGAGCCTCTCAGCAAACCCCCTCGGGCGCCGCGTCGGGGGCGAGCGCGGCCGCGACGCGCGTCACCGCGGTGACCTCCTCATCGCGTAGCCCACCGACCGCAGGGGCGAAGATCGTGCGCACCGATCCTGTGGCCGCGACCGAGACCGTGAGCGGCCCGCCGGAGAGCGCTTCCACGGTGACAGCCGGCGCGCCCGCGACCTCCACCGCATCCGCGGTGCGCGCGGCGAGGGCCGCGGACGCCACCTCCGCCGCTCGGGTCGTGTCGATCCCCAGCTCGCCGCATTCGTAGAAGAGCGACTCGTCGAGGGCAGCGACCGCCGCGTCGTTGGCCGCAGCCGCCGTCGCATTCTCGAGCTCCCGTTGTGCCATGAAGACGACGGCTGCATCCACCGCCACCGCGCCGAGCATCATCAGGACGAGCACCGCCGCGGGCATGAGCATCAGGACGCTGCCGTGTTCCCTATCCCCGGACACAGTCGGCCTCCCCCGGCACACCGGAGCGGAGCGGATCGACCAATTCACCGTGAACGGACCGCGCGGTCAAGACCGGGCCGAGACCTCCCACCCACGGGAGCCCGATCGTGGGCACGGGGATGGCCACGGTGACCGCAACCCGCCCGCAGCGCACGAAATCGCCTTCGACGAGAGTGTGCGCCTCACCGGGGGAGCGGCCGTGGCCCCTCAGCGCATCGTCGACGGCGCCGCCCGCGCGCGAGTGGGCGGCCGACTCGTCGGCCGCGTGCACGAACGCCCTGGCGCCTTCCCGTGCCGCCGCGGACGCGGCCATCTTCGCGTCCACGACACCCCACGCGTTGGCCAGGAGCAGGGTGCCGACCACGAAGACGAGGAATCCGAACGGCAGGACCTCCCAACCCGCAACCGCGCCCCGATCGTCCTCGATCACCGAAACGCCTCGCGATGGGCGTGAAACGTCCTTCGGACCACGCCCAGATCCAACGAGTCGCTCAACGCCCGAGGCAGCAACCGCGGCCGATCCGCGGTCAGCGTCAGCACGACTCGATCATCGTCCACGGCCCATGAGAACTCAAGCTCTGTCGATAGGCCACCGAGCAACTCCCTGGCCCGTCGCTCGGCGCCCTCGAGATCCTCGCCCGCCGCGCCTGCAGCCATCTGGGCGGCATCGAAGCCCACCGCCTCGATGACGCTGGTGGTGTAGAGGTGCAGCACCACCTGGACCGACAGCATCATGAGGGAAAGGAAGATCCCCACCCCGAAGACCGTGCTGAAGAGGCCACTGCCGTCGTCGCGCCTCAAGGCCTCACGACCCGCCACCGATCTGGTCCACCTGCTCGCCGATGGTGGTCGTCGCACCGTCCATGATCACATCGAAGGCGACCCACATCGCTACCCCGAGGAACGCGATCACGAGTATGGCGATAGCAGCGGAGATCACCCCCTCTCCGCGCTCCGACGCAAGGCCTCCGGTGCGGTCCCGCACCCATCGCTCGAAATTATTGAACCAGGTCATAGACGTTGCTCCCTGTCTCTCGACGCACTGGACAATGAATGCTTCGCGGGTGCACCGCACATCCTCCCTGTGGATGATCACGGTGTGGTCCCGAACTGACGCAACGCCTCGATGAACGGGATCATCATGAAGATGACGCCCGGCAGGAGGGTCGCGACGGTCACGGGGATCCAGACCTGCTGTCCGCGGCGCTCGATGCGCTCGAGCAGCTCCCGGTGCACGTCCGCGCGGATGCTCCGAGCCTCCTCCGAGAGCAGTCGCCCGAGGTCGGTCGCCTCCCTGTTGAGGGCCATGACCGCCACGAGGCGGTCGACCGCGTCGACCTGGGCCGTGGTGGCCCACTCGTCGAGGGCGGCCCGCTCCGATAGCCCCTGACGCAGCCGCTGAGACACGCGGACGAGATCGGTGGCGGAGGCGCCGCTGCTCCGCGTCGCCACGCGGTTGATCGCTCCCGTGAGGGAGTAGCCGGCCGACAGCAGCATGGCGATCTGCTCGGTCACCACGGGCAGCTCGAGGAACAACCGCCGCTGCCAGCGCTCGGAGGCGATCGCAACCTGGTGCTCGGAGACGAGAAAGGACAGGAGAGGCGCGCCGAGGAGGAGCAGCAGCAGCACCGGCGGGGGCGGGCTCGTGGCCAGGGCGAGGAGGGTGGACCCGCCCAGGGCCGCGAGCGTCCAGCCGATCTGACGCACCCGGAAGGCGGTGACGTCGAGGGGGGAGTGGATGCGTCGGAGGCGCAGGGACAGCTCCTCCCCGATCCCCAGCATGCGCGAGAGCTTCCCACCCACCGCTCGTGAGAGCGGACCGATCGTCTCCGCGAAGGACTCGAATGAGAGCGCGCCCCCACGGCGAGGGCGGCCCGCACCACCCGGGACGTAGCTCGCTAGGCGGTCGACGAGGCTCGGGCGGGCGAACCACCGCAGGCGGGACAGCAGAAGCGTGGACCCCGCCCACAGCATCAAGCCGGAAATCGCGAGGGTCCTGCTCATCGGTAGAACACCCGCCGCTCGCCGGGCAGGGTCATGATCCGCCCGGCCCACACCCAGCACGCGGCCATGATCGACAGTCCCACCAGCACAGCGGCCTGACCGCCGGCCGTGGCGTACGCGGGGCGACCCGCACCGATGGAGAGCCCCGCGATCGCCATGCCCAAGGGGACGATCAAGACGAACCAGCGGGCGAACTTCGCGCCCGCTTGCTTGGCCTGCGCATCCTTGCGACCCTGGAGATCCTGCATCCGGTCCTCGGTCAGGGCGCTGAGGCGGCGATCGAGATCCGCCCCACCGACCTCGTGGGCGATCAGGAGCGTCTCGCACACGGAGTCGGCGGTCGCGTCCGCGAGCTGCTCCTTCAGGACCGCGAGCGTCCCCTCGAACTCCGTGGAGATCAGCCACTCCCGGCGCGCGGCGGCAAACGCGGGGCGCAGCTCCGGGGGACCCGCCTCGCCGACGTTGAGCAGCGCCTGCGGGACCGACCTGCCCATCGTGGTTGCTTGGAGCCGAAGCTCCTCGAGCATGCGGGGCCATCCCTCCCGCGCCTTGTCCCGTCGTCGTGCGCGGCTACTCCTGGCCATGCCGATCGGCAGGAATGCCCCGCCCACACTGACGAAAGCGGGTACGAGGACGCCGCCGAACACGGCGTAGGCGACCGCGCCCCCCACCAGGCCGAGGACACCCATGACCGCGGCGAGCTCGACCAGTCGCACGTCTGCGAGCCCCGCCTGCGCGAGGTACTCCGCGATTCTCGGCCGACGCGAGCGCCGACCCCCTACCGCTGGGCCGAATCCGATGCCCTCCCAGCCGAATGCGAATCGCGTGTACAGGAGGAAGACCCCATACCCAGCGAGCAGGGCGAGCACGAGGCCGATCACTGCGCCGCCCCCTCGGTGCTGGCCTGCGCGAGCAGTGCCGCGAGGTCGACCCCCGCCTCCTCGAAGGCCCGTTGGGCCCTCACGGGAAGCTCACCGGTCCACGCCAGTCGGCTGCCTGGGCCCTGGCGCGTGAACAGGGTCGTGACCGTGAACGCGGAGGCCTCCGGGCCCGCCTGCAGGTCCTCAACGCTCAGTATCTCGCTGACCTGCACGACCCCTCCGACCCGTTCGGTGTGGACGACGAGGTCGATCGACTCCGCCACGAGGCTGTTGAGGGCCACCAACGGGAGCTCGCTGGATGTGTCCGCGAGTTGGCAGATGAAGCGCAGGCGCGTGAGGGCCTGCCTGGCCGAGCCCGCGTGGATCGTGGTGAAGCCCTTGACGCCCGAGGAGAGGGTGAGCAGGAGTGGCAGTGCCTCCCGGTCGCGCACCTCCCCGACGATCGCTACGTCCGGCGCCATGCGGAGGAAGCCCGAGACGAGGCGTCGGAGGTCGACCGCGGGCCGGTCGGAGCGCGCAGCCCGTGTCTGCATGGAGGCGACGTTGGGCAGCGGCACATCGGCCTCGAAGACCTCCTCCGCGATCACCACGCGGAGGGCGGGATCGAGCTCGGCGGCGCAACAGCTGAGCAAGGTGGTCTTGCCCGATCCGGGGGCTCCCGCGAAGACCATCGAGAGTCGGGCGCGCACGCTGGCCCGCAGGAAGGCCGCGGCGGCGGCGGTCAGCATGTGCCGATCCACGAGCTCCTCGAGAGTCCGCAACGACATCCCGGTGAACTTGCGTATGTTGATGAGCACGTGACCGTCACGACCCACGTCGCGGTGGGCGATGTGCAGCCGTGCCCCGCTCTCGAGCTGGGCGTCCTGCAAGCCTTCCGAGGGATCGAGCTTGCGATGCGATGCGGATGCGTCCTCCAGCACCTTGGTCAGCGTGCGGACGACATGCTCGTCATCGTGGAAGACCTCGTCGTGGTAGCCGCTGCGGCCCTCGTGGCGCTTCACGAAGATCGCATCCGGCGCGTTGACCATGATCTCCCACACGTCGTCGTCGGCCAGTAGGGGGGCGAGTGGGCCATATCCGGTGAGGTTTCGCAGGGCACGATCCACGACGACCTCGGGGTCGGCGATGTCGAAGGCGTGCAGTCCCCGCTTGTACTCCTCACTCCACCGCGCGACCTCCTCATCGAGTAGCTCGCGCAGCCGCTGCCCCGCCTCTACCTCGCCGGAGTCGAGATCCATCGTCTTGGCACGGTCCTGCACCGCGCGCTCGATCTCGGCGAGGGGCGATGGCCAGCGCTCGTCTCTCATCTCCACCCTCCTCGCTCTTCCGTCCAGGTCGGCAGGGAACCGGGACTCACCAGCTCGGGCTCGCTCCCTCCTGCCTCCGCGCGCTGACCGTGCCTCTCCAGTAGCCCCGCCCACGCTCCGGCCAACACGTTGGCAAGCGCCGGGGGCAGTGCGACCCCGTCCCGGAACGCGTCGTCGACACTGCGCCGGGGCAGGAAGACGGCAGGGTGCGTACCCGCGTCGCCGCGGAGATCGGTCAACGTGCGCGTGAGCGCAGCCCGGGCTCTCGGAGCCCTCGGTGCGTGACTGAGCGCGGGGATGACCCGCTCCCGGGCCACGCCCGCGTCGTCGAGCTCGGCCAGCAGGCTCACGAGGGAGTGCAGTCCTTTCATCGTCGGCTGTCCCACCGCGAACACGACAGAGGCCTGGGCGGCTGCGGTCCGCGCCATGAGGTTGCGCTCCTCCACGTCTGCGGACCCACCCGCGGATTCGTCCTCGAAATCGGCGGTGACGTCGCAGACCACGGCGCCGAACGTCCGACGCAACGACATGAAGGCCGCCTCGAAGGAGCGCGGGCGGATGGACGCCCAATAGCGCGGCCGTCTGATGCCGAGCAGCAGGTGGTAGCCGCGCTCGGGGATCCGGTAGGTGTGGGCTCGGACCTCGTCGGCGCTCAGGTGTTGGCCGCGATGCGCTTCGACCAGCTCCTGCACTCCCGACACCACATCCCGCGCATCGTGCAGCATCGCCTGCTCCGCTTTGAGGCAGAGATCCGCGAGCAGGACGGGCCCGCGCACGGCCCGCGCCGCACTCAACCCCTGCGCGAGGGCACTGGCCGCCGTCGATACCCCCGTCCCCCCGGGCCCGCAGACGAGCCCCACAGGGGCCAGGGCGGTGGGCATCTCCTGAGGGCCCTCAGGACCTGGTGGCACCGTCTCACCGTCCGCGACCATGGCGGCGCATCCACTCAAGCTGTCGAGCAGCTGCGCCCGATCGAAGCTCCCCGGGAGCACAGCCGCCGCGCCGAGATCATCCCAGGGACGCCCGACCCCCGGTGACTCCACGACGATCGGGGCGACGCCCGCGTCCCGGACCGCGCTCAGCAGGTCACGATCGACCGAGGGCAGCCCACCGTCAAGCAGCGCCGCGCTCCATCTGCGCCCGGCAGCGAGGTGCGCGCGAAGCTCCTCCGGGGACACACACTTGATGAACTCCGCGGGCACCGCCCCCGAAGTGGTCCAGGCGGAGACCGCCCCGAACCATTCACATCGCGCCCGCGCGAGCCCGACCACGACGAAACGCGGCTGACTCATCGACCGTTGCTCCCGGCGCCCCGGGAAGTGGTGCGGAGCAATTGGAGCTGTCCGTTGTTGAGGGCCCCCGTGATGGCCAGCGCATCGTCGCCGGGCTCGAGTGCGATGGTGAGCACCAGGCCAGTGCTCCCGGTGAGCCCCCCGTCACCATGGTCCACCTCGATGAGCAGGATGTCGCTCGCCACCGTCACCGCCCTTTCCACGCCTCCAAAGGTCGCGAGCACGTCGATGCGGTCGCCTGCCTTGAGACTGCCTCCCACAGCACGGGCAGGCTCGACAGCCAGCGACATCTCCTCGTGGCCCCGCACCTGGCTCTCCGCGATGTGGGTGGCGAGGACGATGTCGCCGGCTGACAGCGGAGCCACCGCGATGGTGCCGACGACGGGGCTGTCGTCGACGAATGCACGCGCGCCCAGTTCCGGCGGCACGTCGAAGTCCGCGACCGTGACGTCTCCTGGCCGGACCTCCTGACCCGCGACGATGTCGCGGCTCGCGAGGACCCAGGACTGCTCCGGCCCGCTGGTCACCTCCAGGTAGGCGGCGAACACGCTCACCGCCGCGCCGGCGACGAGGAAGCCTCCGACCAGTGCCCTGCCGCCCGGCAACCCCTTGCGTCGCAGGAGCAGGCGCGAGTCGTTGCCCCCCTGCCCTGTCCGCGTGGGCGTAGATGTCGATCCGGGGCCTACGCGCGTGGTCGATGCCATATCTACTCCCCGTAGTGAATAAAACACTAAAAGTAGCAGCACGCAACGCGCAGCACAATAGGCCACTTCTCGAACTTCAGCCCCTCGAGCCTCTCCTGTTTCCACACGCGGGCGTGGTATAGCATGAGGTGGTATGACAGATCAGGAGAACTCAAGTCCCTCAGGAGCATCCGGCCCGATCGAGTGGCTCGGGACCGCGGAGGCGGCCCGCCACCTCGGCATCACCACCCGCACGCTGTACCGGCTCATCAACGAGGGGCAAATCCCCGCCTACAAGTTCGGTCGCGTCTTCCGCCTCAAGCACAGCGACATCGAGCAGTTCATCGAGGACAGCCGGGTCGAGCCGGGCTCCCTGGACCACCTCTACCCCGACGCGCGCCAGGGCGCGCCGGAGTAGCTCCACGGCGCAGGGCTAGTCGAGCTCGACCGCGATCTCGCTCAGTGCACCGAGCCGGACGTAGCACAGCTCCCCGCGTGCGCCACCGAGTCGCACCGTCATGAGGTCACGGCCGACGCTCTGGAGACGCCCCGCCACAGGCTGGGGGTCCATCCCCGCGAGCACGGTGACGCGGGGCCGCTCAGGGGCGAGGTAGCCGAGGGCCTCCTCGAGCGTCCGATCCGCCTGGGGTCGCCGACTGCCGGGATCCGTCGAGACCATCCCCGCGGAGCTGCGAACGGACCCGATCGCAGCGAAGGCGAGGTAGATCCACCGCCGGTCCGCCGACTCAACCGCGCAGAAGTCACAACCGACCCCGACGACCACCCCCTGGTGGGAGCGCCCCGCGAGCGTCCGGACGTTCACCGGGACGCTCGACTCCGCGAGGTCGCGGAGCGTACCCGCGAGCGTGCTCTCCTCCGCAGCCTGCTCGCGCAGCGCCCGCTCGCGGGCCCGCTCCGCACCGCCTGCCCGCGCCCGCTCGTCGTCGAGCATGCGACGCAGCGCCTCGTCACCATCCACACGCAACTCCCCCCTCGAGGGCACCGTCCGAGCATACCGGGACCTGCTCCGGTGCCGGTCGGGTAGCATTCGGCCACTGATAAAGGAGACAGCTGATGGCCGGAGTGGAGGGACGAGTCGTCGTGGTGACGGGGGCCGGTGGGGGCCTCGGCCGCTCCCACGCCCTGCTGTTCGCCCAGCACGGAGCGAAAGTCGTGGTCAACGACCTCGGCGGGGACCGCGCGGGCAGCGGCGGGGGAACCTCGATGGCGGACAAGGTCGTCGCGGAGATCACCCAGGCGGGTGGGGAAGCGGTCGCGAGCTACGAGTCGGTGGCGGACGCGTCAGGCGGCCAAGGGGTGATCGACACCGCCCGCGACGCCTTCGGCGGCATCGACGTGGTCGTGAACAACGCGGGGATCCTGCGTGACGTCAGCTTCCAGAAGATGACCGAGGCGCAGTGGGACACCGTCCTGCGCGTCCATCTCTACGGGACATACAACGTCACGCACGCCGCGTGGCCCCACATGCGGGAGCAAGGCTTCGGGCGGGTGATCGTCACGACCTCGACCAGCGGCCTCTTCGGCAACTTCGGCCAGGCCAACTACGCCGCGGCGAAGATGGGGCTCGTCGGCCTGGCGAACACGCTCGCGATCGAAGGAGCGAAGTACGGCATCACCGCCAACGCGGTCGTGCCCATCGCGGCGACCCGGATGACCGAGGACGTTCTCGACCCCGACGTCCTCGAGCGACTCGATCCCGCCTACGTCTCCCCGCTGGTGGTGCACCTCGCCACCGAGGAGTGCACCGACACCGGCCAGGTGGTCCTGGCCGGCGGTGGCGCCTACTCGCGCCTCGCGCTCATGCAGGCGCCCGGCAAGCGCTTCCCGGACGTGCCGACAGTGGAGGAGCTCGCCGCCTCCTGGGACGAGGTGACCGACCTCGAGGGCGCGACCCTCGGCCACAACCCACTCGACAAGTAGGGCGCGCCGATGGGTCGGTGGCCGCGCCGGGCCCGCAACGATCCAGCCCAGTACGACGACATGGCTGCCCAGTGGTGGCGGCCCGACGGGCCGTTCGCCGCTCTGCACTGGCTCGCTGCTGCCCGCAGCGCCCACATCCCGCCCAGCAGCAGCGACACCGCCGTCCTCGTCGATCTCGCCTGCGGCGCGGGCCTCATGGCCCCCCACGTCAGCGGATACCGGCACATCGGTGTCGACCTCAACCAGGAGGCCCTCCGTCAAGCCCTAGCGCACGGCGTCGAGGCGATCCGCGGCGACATCACCCGCCTGCCGCTGCCCGACGGCGTCGCAGACGTGGTCGTCGCGGGTGAGATATTCGAGCACGTGCACGATCTCCGGGCAGCGGTGGCGGAGACCTCCCGCGTGCTCGCCGCGGGCGGGACGCTCGTGATCGACACGATCGCTGCGAACCCCTGGTCGCGGATCTTCAGCGTCCATGTGCAGGAGCACCTCCCGGGCGGGCCGCCGCCCCGCATCCATGACCCTGCGCTGTTCGTGTCCGCCCGCCCGCTGCGCAGGCTATTCGACGAGCACGGCGTGACGCTGCGGACAAACGGCCTCAAGGTCCACCCCCTCGACTACCTGCGCTTCCTCCGCGACCGCACGAGGCCGGTGCGGTTCCTGCCGGGCCGCGCATCCTTGTCGCTCTATCAGGGCATAGGCTGGAAGCGCGACGAGGGACAGGGGAGTGGTTGACCGCGATGCTCAGAGGGTGGGGCTCCGCTCTACCGCCCGCGCTCTCGCAGGACGAGCTCTGGGACGGGTTCTTCGCAGGCCACTACTCCTCGAGCCGTGTCGCTCGACGGGCGTGGGAGCGCTCGGGTGTCCTGACCCGCCATGGTGTCATCGATCCGCGGGTGGAGGACATCTCGACATGGTCGACCGGTGAGCGGATGCGGCGCTTTCTCACCGAGGCCATGCCGCTCGGCAAGGCCGCGCTCACCGACACGCTCGACGGTGCGGGTCTTGCCCCGAGCGAGGTCGACCAGCTCATCGTCGTCAGCTGCACGGGGTACGCGACTCCCGGCCTCGATCACCTCCTCGCCCGCGACCTCGGGATGCGGGCTGACACCCAGCGGCTCCACATAGGGCACATGGGCTGCTACGCGGCCCTGCCCGCAGTCGCGACCGCGGCTGACGCGGCCCGTGTGCGCGACCAGCGCGTGGCCGTCCTGTGCGCCGAGCTCACCAGTCTGCACCTGCAACCCGCGACCGACGACGTCGAGCAGATGGTCGCCCACTCGCTGTTCGCCGACGCCGCCACCGCGGTGGCAGTGACACCTGGGGGCCCCGGCCTCGAGGTCGTCCGCGTCGCCTCCCGCACGGACGCGAACCACGCGGACCTCATGAGCTGGGAGGTCACCGACCACGGCTTCCGCATGCGGCTGTCCCCGCGGGTACCCCTCGTCCTTCGCGAGCACGTCGCCGACTGCGTGGACGAGCTGCTGCGATCCGCGGGACTCGGCTACGACGACGTCGCCGGGTGGGCGGTCCATCCCGGAGGCCCGCGCATCATCGACGTGGTCGCCGATCGCCTCGGCCTCGAGGAGGAGGACGTGGCCCCCAGCCGTGCGGTGCTCGCCGAGCACGGCAACTGCTCGTCCGCAACGGTGCTGCTCATCCTCGAGCGCCTGACGCGCGAGCGCGACCTCGGCCGCGGCGAGCACGTGGTCGCACTTGCCTTCGGCCCGGGACTCACGTTGTACGCCGCCCTGCTGCGGGCGAGCTGAGGGTGACCGCCGTCGCTCCCGGCGCCTGTGCCCCATGGCCACCTCGCGCGCGGGATGCTCGGGAGCCTTGCGTAGCTCGATGATCGCCGTGAGGAACGCGCATCCCGAGTAGACCCACTCGTCGAACCACTCCCCGAGCACGTCGAAGAGGACGAGGATCCGCTCGACCGGGTCGACGCACGCGTCCCGGGCGGCCCGGAGATCGGCCTGCCACCGCTCCTCGCGGGCAGCGAGGTAAGCGGCACGAGGGCGTCCTTGCCGCCGAAGGCGACCCCGAACGACCGGCCCGGGCGGTGGCCCTGGCCGCTCCCGCGACGGGGATGCTCGCCGCAGCCACCACATTGGCTGTCACTTTCTCGCAAGCTCGATCATGGCTTGCCTTGCGGCCGTCCCCGCGCCACGATCGGGGACCCCCCGCCGAGGAGTGAGCCGTGCGCCCCACCGATCCGCTTTACGCGACCGACGCCTACCTGAGCGCCTTCGAGGCGCGAGTCCTTGAGATCGACGAGGAGAATCACCGCGTGGCTCTCGACCGGAGCGCGTTCTACCCGGGCGGCGGTGGCCAACCGCACGACCTCGGCCGTCTCGCGTGGCACGACGGCGCCGCGCCCGTCTCACGCGTCAAGGCTGACGGTGGCGTCATCTGGCACTGGCTCGAGGGCGACCTCCCCGCACCCGGGGTGGAGGCGCACGGAAACCTCGACTGGCAACGGCGCTTCACGCTCATGCGGACCCATACCGCGCTCCATGTCCTATGCGGGGTCATCTGGGCGGACTACGGCGTGGCCGTGACGGGGGGGAACATGGAACCCGGCAAGGGACGCCTCGACTTCGAGCTCGATGCGATGTCAGCCGAGCTCGGGGCACACATCGAGCGCCGCATCAACGAGGAGATCGAGTACGCCCGCGAGGTGCTCGTCGACTTCGTGGGGCGCCGGGAGGCCGACGAGGATCCTGCGCTCGTCCGCACGAAGGCCAATCTCATCCCCGCCTCCGTGGACCCGCTGCGTGTGATCGACATCGCCGGGCTCGACAAGCAGGCGGACGGCGGGACCCACGTCGGGTCCACCATCGAGGTCGGCCGCGTCAGCGTCACGAAGACCGAGTCCAAGGGCAAGGCCAACAAGCGCGTCCGCATCGCCCTCGCTGACTAGTTGGCCGGCTGCCCGCCCTCGTCCGCCTCGGCTTCGCCAGGAATTGTGTCCATGATCGAGGGCGTCTCGGGGTCGAGGCGGAAGCCCTCGCGACCAAGCCCGGGCACGAAATGCTCGCGCCGTCGGTACGGGCGCCATGCATTGCTCAGGGGCATCCGGCGGTCGGTGCCGAAGGCTCGCGGCGAGATCTTGACCCCGGGTGGTGTCTGGCGGCGCTTGAACTCCGCATCGTCGATCTGGCGGACCACCCGCAGCACCACCTTCGGGTCGATGCCGTCGGCCACGATGTCCTCGAGCCCTTGGCCGAGCTCGATGTAGGACTCGACGATGCGGTCCAGGATCTCGTAGGAGGGCAGGTCGCCCTCCTCGGACTGCGCGGTCGTCTCCTTGTGCAGCACCTTCTTGGGGAACGTCTCCCCGTCGCCGCGCTGGCGGGCGAACTCGTACAGGAGCGTCTTCGGGCAGTCCCGCAGCGGCGCGAAATCGCCCGACACATCGCCCCGTTGCACGCCGATCGACAACTCCGTCTTGTTGTCGGTGGCGAGGACGAGCCGGTCGCGCTCAACCGCGATCGCGGCCAGGGCAAGGGCGCGAATCCGCGCGGCGAGATCGGTGAGGTGGCGCTTGGCCCGTGCCTCCGGGAGCCCCTGGGCGATCGATGACGCGACCGCGTCGATCGACTCGGAGACGGGCACCACCGCGAACTCGATGCCGAGGTCGCTCGCGACACGGGCCGCGTCCGTCTCCTCCTCCGGGTCCGCATCGGGGCCGGGCATCGCGACCCCGAGGACCCGCTCGGGCCCGAGCGCGTCAGCCGCGAGCGCCGCGGTCATGGCGGAGTCGATGCCACCAGACAGCCCCAGGACCGCACCCTCGAAATCGTTGCCGTGGACGAAGTCCCTCGTCCCCGTCACGAGGCCGCCCCACAGGTAGGCGAACTCGTCGGGAGCTTGGGGCCGGGACCGCGGAGCCGCTGGGACCCTATCGGCGAGCGGTCTCGTGTGCACGGTCTTGACCGGGCCTGTCTCCGGACGGGGATCAGCCAGCTGGAGGTCGACGACGAATCGCTCCTCTGCGAACTGCTCCGCGCGGTAGATGATCCCCCCCTCCGCGTCGAGCACGAGTGAGCCGCCGTCGAAGACCAGCTCGTCCTGGCCACCGACCAGGTTCACGTAGACCAGGGGCAGCCCGTTGCGGCGTGCCACCGACGCGGCGAGCTCCTCACGGCCCTCCGGCTTGCGGCGGTGGTAGGGGGAGGCGTTGGGAGCCAGCATCACGCGCGCACCCCCGATCGACTGCTGCTCGGGGGGGCCGTCCCCGGACCAGAGGTCCTCGCAGATGCACAACCCGCAGACCGCGTTCCCGATTCGCCACAACTGATCGGGGAACTGGCCGGGCGCGAAGTTCTTCCCCTCGTCGTACGCGCCGTGCGTCGGGAGGAGCACCTTGTGGTACGTGCCGCGTCGCTCCCCGCCGCTGAGGACCGCGGCCCCGATCGCCACCGTCCGGTCGATGCTGTCCCACGACCGCCGGGGAGGCACCCCGACGACGCTGCTGACCACGCTGACCACGCTGGCCGACTGCGCGGCGAGGGTGTCGAGAGCCTCCTCCGCCTCCGCGACGAACTCCCCGTGGAGGACGAGGTCCTCGGGGGGATAGCCGGTGAGGACGAGCTCGGGCAGCACGAGGACGTCGGCCCGGGCCTCCTCCGCCCACGCCATCGCCTCGGCTACCCGGTCGGCGTTGCCTTGGATATCGCCAACCGCGTTGCGCAGTTGCGCGGCCGCGACGCGCAGGACGGTCATGGTGGTGCTCCTGAGATCAGGGAGGGTCGACTCCACGGGGATGCCCACAGTAGGGCAGCGAAACCCTGCGGGGCCACGCGCCTCAGAGCTCGAGGCTGTAGCCCTGGGTGTGCACACCCGGCGCGGGCATGTGATCGAGGCTCGGCTCACGCACGAAGCCGAGTCGCTCGCACAGCTCCTTCGCCGACGTCATGTCAGGGGTCACGGTGAACGTCACTCGGGACTTGCCGTCCTCGCGCGCACGCTCGATGATCTCCTCCATCAACGCGGTGCCGATGCCGCTTCCCCGCTCCTCGGGCGGAACCGCCAACAGCCGCACCGCAACCGCGCCGCTCTGCGCCCCGCGCCACTCCGGATAGCGCGTCACGGAGCCGACGATCTCGCCGTCGCGCTCAGCGACGAGGATGTCGGCGTTGACGAGGCGCCCGCGCACGTTCGCGATGTCGACTGCGAACGACGACCATGCGTCGGGGGACATACGGGCGGCGTACTCGCCGTACGCGTCCACGGCCCTCGACGCGACGATGTCCAGCTCATGGTCGGCAACAGGGCGGATGTGCAAATCGTCACGGCTCATCTGTCGCTCCCTCGGCGCGCCACCGACCCGGATGCCGGCGTGGCCCAGCTTCGCAGGTCCCGAGCCTTTCGCGCGACTCCACGGGTATATGCCCAGGCGCCACCGCCCGAGGGGCCCTGAGCGGCGGCTACGGGTCCTCGCCGTCGGCCTCGTCGCCTTCGTTGGCCTCGCCCTGCGACTGCGCGTCGCCCTCCGTCTCGGGCCCGGGCTCAGCCTGCGAGCTACCGCCGCCATTGTCGGACGCCGCGTCCTCCCCGTCCCCCTCGTCGGGCTCGGGCTCCGGCTCGGGCTCGGGCTCTGGCTCCGGCTCGGGCTCTGGCTCCGGCTCCGGCTCGGGCTCTGGCTCCGGCTCGGGCTCTGGCTCCGGCTCGGGCTCGGGGGCTACGCAGGTGAGCTCGCTGTCGGGATCGTCGGGATCGGATGGGACGAGCTCCTCGTCACCCGCGCACTCGGGTGGCTCAGGAGCCGGGTCCTCACAGACCTGTGCGCTGTTCGGGTCGTCGGGGTCGGCGAGCACCAACTCCTGGCCCGCGTCGCATTCCGGCGGCTCGATCTCCTCGCACACCATCCCGCTCGCGGCGTCGTCACCGTCCGACTGCACGAGCTGCTCCCCGGCTTCACAGTCGGGTGGCTCACCGAACATCGCCAACTCACCCGGGGGATCGGGGAAGGAGGTCGGGTCGACGCCCTCGAGGGCCTCGGTCATGTACGCGCCCCAGAGGCTCGCGGGAAAGCCGCCGCCCGTCGGCGAGCCGACCATCGTCTCGTTGCCGTCCCGATTTCCCATCCACACCACCGTGGTCAGGTCGGGCGTGTAGCCCGCGAACCAGGCGTCCGCATTGTTGGACGTCGTGCCCGTCTTGCCCGCGGCGGGCCGGTCGATCCGCGCCGCGGTGCCGGTGCCGTCGGTGAGGACCCCCTGGAGGACGTCGCTCACGTTGTACGCGACCTGCTCGCTGAAGGCCCGACGCCCATCTGTGTTCGCCCGCATCAACGTCTGGCCGTCGCGGGTGACCTCAAGGATGCTCTGCGACCGGTGGTACGTCCCTCCCGACGCGAAGGAGTTGTAGGACTCCGCAAGCTCCATCGGGGTGACCTCCCCGGTGCCGAGCACGAGAGCGGGGTCGGCGGAGAGGTTCCCGCGGGGATCGACACCCGCGCGGCGGGCGATGTCGAGGATCGCGTCGGGGCCGATATCGACCGCGAGCCGGGCGTATGGCGTGTTGGCGGAGCGCCACGTCGCCTCCCGCAGCGAGATCCGCCCATAGTCCGCGCCGCCGTAGTTCTGCGGCTCCCAATCCTCGGAGGCGCCGAGATCCTCCGCGGTGAAGGTGACCTGCGCGGGGGCGTCGACGATGCTCTCCGGGGAGTAGCCGAGCTCGATCCACGCAGCGAGCCCGAACGGCTTGAACGTGGAGCCCGGCTGGCGGCCCTGCGCGGCCGGCCCGCCGATCGCGAGGTTGTACTGGTCGGATCCGTAGTCGGATCCCCCCACCAGCGCTCGGACCCCGCCGCTCCCGGGGTCGAGGGACACGAGCGCTCCGGTAGGGGGGGATTCGCCTTCGGGGATTTCGAGCTCCGCGAAGGCCTCCTGGTAGGTGCGCTCGGCCGCCTCCTGCATGCGCAGGTCAAGCGTGGTGCGCACAGTCAGTCCGCGGTGCACCTGCTCGGCACCGACCTTCGACGCGAGCTCCTGCTCGACCATCGCGAGGAAGAACGGCGCCCGACGCGACACCACGACCCGGGGAGGCTCGGCCTCGGGGTAGGCCGCCCGCATACGCGCCAGCTCCTCCTCGTCAGCCCAGCCCTCCTCCCCGAGGCGGTCGAGCACGTAGCGGTAGCGGCCCTCCGCCCTCTCGGGGTCTCGCTCGGGGTCCCACGCGGAGGGCGCGGGCATGATCCCCGCGAGCAGGGCCGCCTGCTCCGGGGAGAGGTCTTGCGCGTCGACGCCGAAGTACGCGCGTGAGGCCGCCTGGATGCCGTACGCGCCCCGCCCGAAGTAGATGGAATTGAGGTACAGCTCGAGGATCTGGTCCTTTGAGTACTGACGCTCCAACTTCACCGCCAGCGCGGCCTCGTTGACCTTGCGCAGCATCGTGTCCTCGGCCTCGCCCGTGAGGTTCTTGACGTACTGCTGGCTGATAGTGGACCCGCCCTGGCGGATCTCGCCCCGGACGACGTTGGTGTAGGCCGCGCGCGCGATACCGGGGATGCTCACACCACTGTGGTCGTAGAACCCCGCGTCCTCCGCGGCGAGGACCGCGGATGTCACGTGGTCAGGAAGGTCGGCGAGTGAGATGTCCTCCCGTGTGGCCTGCTGCTGGAGCTCCCCGATCTCCTCGCCCCGGACGTCGTAGACGACCGTCGGGGCCAGATCGAGGTCCTCGGGCAATGGCACGGACGCGAACGCGTAGGAGAAGACGAGCACAGCCGCCGCCACCAACAGGAAGGCCGGCAGCACGAGGAGCAGGCCGATGGCACGACGGAGCCACCGACGCCGAGGCCGTCGGGAGGATGCGGCTGCACGCACAGGTTGCCCGCGGCGGCGGGCAGGACGAGACGACGAGGATTGCGAAGGGGCCACCGCTCAAGTGTGCCACCTCGCAACTCGAGGCTCGCGCCCGTCGTGCACGCACGGCCGGCCAGGCGGCCGGTCAGGCGTCATC
Source organism: Nitriliruptorales bacterium (assembly GCA_007119035.1). Classification (GTDB taxonomy): domain Bacteria; phylum Actinomycetota; class Nitriliruptoria; order Euzebyales; family Egibacteraceae; genus SKQL01. Next base: position 18,753 of record SKQL01000082.1, read on the forward strand.
CCGCGTGGGCCCGTCCGACGAGGTAGCTCTCGACGAGGTGGTTCCAGCCGCAGACGAGGCAGCACTCGACCGTGTACGCGTTCAGCGACCGGTGGCGCTCCGCCATGCCGTCGAGCTCCTCCCGGGTCCACACCACCGTGCCGGACCGCTGCCGTAGCGCGTCACCGAACACGTACGTCACGAGACGCAAGGTAGGGGCCTCATCCGTCGGCACGTCGGCACGTTGGTCCGCGAGCGCGCAGATCGGGCAGTCCCGCTCGGCCGGGGAGCCGACGTTGCGGGCGGCGCGCATCAATTCGGGGTGGGCATCACAGACATCCCGCAGCGGCACGGCGCCGTGGGTCACGTCGCGGACAAGTGCCCGCTTCGCCATCCGGTAGTCGGTGAACCCTTGCACGCCGCAGAGTGTAGGTTCGCCCACAGCCGGGGGCTACTGTGGCGAAGCGGCGTGAGAGGGGCGCCCGGTCCCGCTCCCGTCGGAGTCCCCTGTATGTCGGCGTGGGTTTCATCGTGATCGGCGACGCGGTACTGTTGTAGCGTCCCGATATATCGCTCCGACAGGTCAGGTCCGCACCGCATGCTCGACCTCGCAATCCTAGGCCTCCTCAAAGAGCGATCCATGCACGGCTACGAGCTCAAGAAGCAGCTCGGCCAGCGCCTGGGCTTCTTCTGGACGGTCTCCTTCGGATCCCTGTACCCGACGGTCAAGAAGTTGGAGCGGCAGGGCCTCGTCACGAAGATGGCCCCCACGGACCACACCTCGCGCCGCAAGCAGGTGTATCGCATCACCGAGGAGGGGGAGCAGCGCTTCTTCGCCCTGCTGGAGGAGGGACCCACGAGCGCGTGGGAGGACGAGAAGTTCTCCCTGCGGCTCGCCTTCTTCCGATATCTTCGCCCGGAGACCCGGATCCGGCTGCTCGAGCGGCGCAAGCAGACGTTGGAGGAGCGCCTGCGGGAGGGTCGGCGGTCCCTGTCCAAGGTATCCAAGGAGTCGGCGGACACCTACACGTTGTCGTTGATGCGCCATGGCGTCGCGGGCACGGAAGCCGACATCGCGTGGCTGGCCGAGCTCATCGCGGCGGAGAGGGCGACGACCGAGGCGACCGAGGATCAGCATCAGAGCGACGCCGACGAAAGCGGTCAGGCACCGGATGGCGATCCGGCGAGCCACCACGGGACGGCCCCGACCACATGATGCGCGAGGCCGCTGGATTCAGAGACGACAGCAAAGGAGCACGGTAATGAGGACCCCCGAGGCGCAGCATCAGGCCGATGCCGCCGATGCCAAGGTACGCGTGGCCATCGTCGGAACCGGCAACTGCGCAAGCTCGCTCGTGCAGGGCGTCACCTATTACGCGGACGCGGAGCCGGGCACGCGCGTGCCCGGTCTGATGCACGTCGACGTGGGCGGATACCACGTGCGGGACCTGGAATTCGTCGCGGCCTTCGACGTGGACGCGAAGAAGGTCGGACGAGACCTGTCCGAGGCCATCGTCGCGCCGCCCAACAACACGATCCAGTTCGCCGACGTCGCTCCCGTGGGCGTGGAGGTCCAACGCGGCCCGACCCTCGACGGGTTCGGCTCTTACTACCGCCAGACGTCCACCGAGAGCGATGTGGCCCCGGTCGACGTCGCCGCGGCGCTGCGGGCGAGCAACGCCGATGTCCTCGTCTGCTACCTACCGGTGGGCTCGGAGGAGGCCGCACGGCACTACGCGCAGGCCGCCATCGACGCTGGCGTCGCCTTCGTCAACTGCCTGCCCGCCTTCATCGCGAGCGACCCCGCGTGGGCGCAGCGCTTCGTGGACGCGGGCGTCGTGATAGTCGGCGACGACATCAAGTCCCAGCTCGGAGCGACGATCGTCCACCGGGTGCTGACGCGACTGTTCGAGGATCGCGGCGTCCACCTCGACCGCACGTATCAGCTCAACTTCGGCGGCAACATGGATTTCATGAACATGCTGGAGCGTGACCGGCTGAGCTCCAAGAAGGTGTCGAAGACCCAATCAGTCACGAGCCAGATGTCCGAGCCGATCGCCACCGAGGCCATCCACGTCGGCCCGTCTGACCATGTGCCCTGGTTGGACGACCGCAAGTGGGCACACATCCGCCTCGAGGGACGCAACTTCGGTGACGTCCCGCTCAACGTGGAGCTCAAGCTCGAGGTATGGGACTCGCCCAACTCGGCAGGTGTCGTCATCGACGCCATCCGGTGCGCGAAGATCGGGAGCGACCGCGGGCTGAGCGGCCCGTTGCTGGGGCCCTCCAGCTACTTCATGAAGTCACCGCCCGCGCAGTTCCATGACGACGTCTGCCGCCAGATGGTCGAGGAGTTCATCACGGGCTCGCAGCTGGGCGCCCACGGATAGTCGCGCCCTAGAAGCGGGTGATCCGCTCCCGCGGGAAGTACCGTGCGACGACGCGGCCCCGGACCGCCCCTGCGGGGAGAGGCCCGAAGTCGCGGCTGTCCGTGCTCGAGGCGCTGTTGTCGCCGGCTACCCCCACCTCACCCGCCATGAGGGTGGTGGGGGTCCCTGCCACGTCCATCCAATCACCCGCTACGCCGCTGACGCGCTTCACGGCCTCGCGACCCCCGGGCGTGACCACCACGACCAGGTCCCCGGGTGAGGCGGGAGCGCGGGCGCGCACGAGCAGCCGATCCCCCCAGGCGAGCGTGGGAGCCATGCTCGCACCGACCACCGTGACACGAAAGGTCCGCCAATGGCGCGCCATCACGACGACGCCGCAGATCAGCGCACAAAAGGCCGGTTGGCTTCGCAGCATTGCGGATAGCATACGGCCGTAAGCAGCACCTTCTCGCAATACAGTTGCAATAAGGAGCGAATCTTATGTCCCTAGCCGCCCGACTTCTGACTCTTGCTGACCGGGTCCGAGAGCCACGCACCGTTTACGCGCACTGCGACATTCCGTGCGGGATCTATGATCCGGAACAGGCGCGCATCGAGGCAGAGTCCTGCTACAAGATCATTCAGAAGTATCACGACTCGGACGACCCCGTCTTTCGTGACCGCTGCCTGCTCGTGAAAGAAGACCGCGCCGGACTGGCGAAGGAGCACCTCTACACGCTTTGGAGCGATCACTTCAAGCCACCGCATGTGGAGCAGTTCCCGAACGTGCACGACACATTCTGGCAGGCGACGAAGCAATGCTCCCAGGTGAAGCGCTCCGTCGAGCTCGAAGATGCCCAGAAGCTGCTTGACCTGATCGACGAGATCGACGACATGTGGAAGAAGACCGGCGGTCTCGAGAGCACGCGCGTGGCAGGTCGGCCGGGGAACTGATCACCACATCACTTTCCTCCCTCGCCACCGCCCACGGAGTCGACACCGGCTACGAGGACGATGAGGGGGTCTGGCGGCCCGCACCGACAGCATCGGTGCGGGCCGCTCTGCGCGTGATGGGCATCCCGTGTGACACCGACGAGGAGGTCGCACGAGCGTTGCGCGAGGTGGAGGAGGAGCAGTGGCGCGAGCTGGTGCCCGCCTGCACGGTCCTGCGGGAGCACGAGGCCAGGACGCTGACCTTGCATCCCCCACCGGGAGCCCGCGTCACCGCCCTGCTTCGCACGGAGGCCGGCGAGGTGCGCGACCTACCACCTCCCGTCGCGCAAACGGGGGAGGTGGTCACCCTGCGCGACGGGGACGAGCGCGTCGCCGCGCTCCTCGACCTCCCGAGCGAGCTGACCCTCGGCTACCACGAGGTCGAGGCCAGCGTCCTCGCCTCCGACGGGGCGGTCGCGTCCCGCGGGACGGGCCATGTGATCGTCGTCCCCCCCGCATGCCCCGGACGCGACCATGTGGGGCGAAGCTGGGGCTGGATGCTGCAGCTCTACGCCCTCCGCTCCGAACGCAGCTGGGGTATGGGAGACCTCCGGGACCTCGAGGAGCTGCTCCGCTGGGGCGCAGGCATCGGGGCGGACTTCGCGCTGATCAACCCCCTGCACGCCGCCGCGCCCGTGCTCCCCCAGGAAAGCTCCCCCTACTACCCTTCGAGCCGTCGCTTCGTCAATCCGATCTACCTCGCAATGCCCGAGCCGTCCCGGCTGCCGTCCAACGGGGGCATGGAGAGTGCGAGAAGGGCGGGGGAGCGGGCGCGATCGGGCAATCGCGAGGACCACATCGACCGCGACCGCGTGTTCGCCGCCAAGTCCGCAGCGCTCGAGGCCACATTCGCGGAGCTCGAGCCGGCAGAGGTGGCCGACCTCGACGCGTTCCGGCGAGGTGAAGGGGAGGCGCTCGAGGACTTCGCGACGTTCTGCGTCCTCGCCGAGGAGCACGGCCTGCCCTTCCAGGACTGGCCGACGGGGCTGCGCCACCCCCGCTCCGCGGAGGTCGCGGCCTTCCGCGCCGAGCGCGGCGACCGGATCGCCTACCACTGCTGGCTCCAGCAGCTGTGTGACGAGCAGCTCCGGGCCATGCAGGAGTCGGCGATTGCCGCGGGCGCCTCCCTCGGCGTCATCCACGACCTCGCAGTAGGAGTGGACAAGGGGGGAGCGGATGCGTGGGCCCTGCAGGACGACCTCGCCCTCGGGGTATCCGTGGGTGCGCCCCCCGACGCGTTCAACCAGCAGGGCCAGGATTGGCAGCAGCCACCGCTGCTGCCCAACCGGCTGCGCCTAACGGGCTACGCGCCCTTCCGGGACATGTTGGCCGCCGTGCTCCGTCACGCGGGTGGCATCCGGATCGACCACGTCCTCGGCTTGTTCCGTATCTTCTGGATTCCCGAGGGGTCCTCCCCGGTGGACGGGACCTATGTCCGCTACCCGACGAGCGACATGCTGGGCATCCTGGCACTCGAGGCCACACGGGCGGGCGCGATCGTCATCGGGGAGGACCTGGGCACGGTGGCCCCCGGCGTCCGGGAGGCCCTCGCCGATCAGCAGGTGCTCTCGTCGTCGGTGCTCTACTTCGAGCGCGATCCGCACGCCGACCGCCCCCGCCGGTCTGCGGACTACCGAGCGGACACGCTCGCGTCGGTCACCACCCATGACCTCCCGACCGCGGCAGGCTGGTGGTCAGGGGTCGATGTCGAGCTCCGGGTGGAGCTCGGCCTACTGGGGGAGGGCAGCTCTCCCGCCGGGGAGCGGGCCCAGAAGCGGGAGGCGATCGGGGAGATGGAGCAACTCCTGCGCGACGAGGGGCTACTGGGCGACGACCCGGGCCTCGACGAGCGCATCGAGGCGATGCACGCCTTCCTCGCCCGCACCCCTGCCCGGCTCGTCGCGGTCAATGTGGCCGACGTCGTGGGTGACGAGCGCCAGCCCAACATGCCCGGCACCGTCGACGAGTACCCGAACTGGCGACTGCCGATCGCGGAGCCGTCCGCCGACGGGCACACGCCCATCCTCCTCGAGGCGCTCGAGCGCCACCCGGGGGTCACCCGCCTTCGCGAGGCGCTGCGGGCCCGTACAACGCCCGCGGAGGCCTGAGGCAGCGCGGCCGAGACCGACCTGCCAGTTTCTTCCAGAAAACGGGCTGCCGAACCTCAACCTGAACCCCGCTGATGTCATTCGGAACGAAGGCCATGCTCGGCGGCCCACTCGTCGAGCACCGTGTAGGCCTCCTCCTCGCTCATGGGGCCACGATCGAGCCGCGCCTCGAGCAGGGCCTGGCGCGCCGTTCCGACCAGGGGCCCGGGCTCGAGCCCGAGGTGGGCCATGATCTCGTTGCCGTCGAGGGGTGGGCGGATGGCCGCGATCTCCTCCTGCTGCTGCAACTCCGCGATGCGCCGTTCCAGATCGTCCATCGCGTCCTGCAGCCGCCGGGCCTTGCGTTGGTTCTGGGTCGTGACGTCAGCTCGGGTCAGCTCGTTCAGGCGCCGCAACTGCTCCTCGCGGCCCGCGTCGCGCACGTAGCGCCTCACGCCCGAATCGGTCCACGGGTTGTCGGCATACCCGTGGAAGCGAAGGTGCATGGCTATGAGATGGCAGATGTCGTCGATCTCGTCGCCGGGGTAACGCAGCACCTTGAGCCGCTTGCGCGCCATCCGGGCACCGGCCACCTCATGGTGGTGGAACGTCACCTTGCCTCCGCCTTGGAACTCACGAGTCGCGGGCTTTCCGATGTCATGGAGCAGGGCCGCGAGACGCAGGATCCGGTCCGAGCTGTCGCATCCCCGGACCACCGCGATCGAATGGCGGTACACGTCCTTGTGGTGGTGAACCGGATCGCGCTGCATCTGGAGCGCGGGGATCTCGGGGATGAAGCGGTCCGCGAGACCGGTCTCGCACAAGAGGTCGAGCCCCCTCTCGACCGTGTCGCCGACGATCAGCTTGTCGAGCTCGGCGCGCAGGCGCTCCCGACTGATCTCGTCGAGGCGGTCGGCCATGGCCGTCGCGGCCTTTCGAACACCCTCCTCGGGCTCCGCGTCGAGCACCGCGGCGAAGCGCGCCAGCCGGACCATGCGCAGCGGGTCGTCGCCGAAGCTGATCTCCGGATCGATCGGGGTGCGTAGGATGCGGTCCTTCAGGTCACGGAGCCCACCGAACGGGTCGATGAACCGATGCTCGGGGACCCGCACCGCCATCGCGTTCATGGTGAAGTCCCGCCGGGCGAGGTCGTCGGTGATGTCCCGGCCGAACTCGACGCTTGGATGGCGGGAGCCGGCCTCGTAGGTGTCCGCCCTGAAGGTGGTTATCTCGAGGTCGATGCCCGCCTTGTGAGCGCTGACGGTGCCGAATCGCGCGCCGGTCAACCACACATGGTCCGCCCAGCCCGCCAGCAGCCGCTCGCTCTCCACGGGAGTCGCTGAGGTCGCGAAGTCCAGATCCTGGGAGCCCGCTCCCCGGAGGAGCGTGTCGCGCACGCAGCCGCCGACGAGGTAGAGCTCGTGGCCTGCAGCCTCGAAGCGGTCACCGAGCTCGTCAGCGACGGGGTACACCGCCACGAGTGCGGCGAGCTGGGTCTCCTGCGCGCTCGTAAGATCCTGGGGCATCGTCCCGCCATCCTAATGAGGGATGCCCCCGCGGTCCTGCAGGCTGTGGGCCGGTGGGTCAGCCCTCGAGCCCGGCCGCGCGGATCGCGACCCGAAGATCCTGGGAGTTCGTCGCGGAGGCGAGTGCCGCACGGAGATCGATCTCTCCCTCCCGATACAGGCGGAGCAGGTGCTGGTCGAAGGTCTGCATCCCGTAGTAGACCCCGTCCGCGATCGCGTCCTCGAGCATGTTGGTCTTCTCGGGGTCGGTGATGAACTCGTGGAGTCGGCTCGTCATGACCATCGTCTCGATCGCCGCGACCCGCCCCCCACCGGCGCGGGCGAGCAGCCGCTGGCTCACGATGCCCTTGAGCGTGTTCGCGAGCGACAGGCGTGCCTGGTGCTGCTGGTAGGGGGGGAACATGTCGATGACTCGGTTGATCGTCTCGGCGGCACTGGTCGTGTGCAACGTCGAGATCACGAAGTGACCGGTCTCCGCGGCCTGCAACGCCGCGCCCACCGTCTCGAGGTCGCGCATCTCACCGATGAAGATCACATCGGGATCCTGGCGTGCGACGGAGCGGAGTGCGGATGTGAAGTCCACCGTGTCCACCGCGACCTCGCGCTGGTCGACGATCGCGAGCTCGTCGCGGTGGAGGATCTCGATCGGGTCCTCGATGGTGACGATGTGGCAACGTCGTGTCGTGTTGATGTGGCCGATCATCGCTGAGGTCGTAGTGGTCTTGCCCGACCCCGTGGGCCCCGTGACGAGGACGAGCCCCCGGTGCTCCTCCGCTAGCTTGCGCACCGCTGCGGGCAACCCGAGCTCCTCGAATCCCTGACCTGTGGGCAGCACGCGCCGTATCACCAGTCCGACGGAGCCGCGCTGGCGGAAGACCGCGACCCGGAAGCGTCCCACCTTGGGGAGGGAGTAGGCGAAGTCGGCTTCCTCGCCGGCTGCGAAGCGAGTGGCGATGCCCTCGTCCCAAAGCGCCCGGGCGAAGGCCAGCGTGTCGTCCGGGCCGATGCGCGGAAGCTCGTGTATCTCGCTCAACTCGCCGTCGATGCGCACGTAGGCGGGGCCCCCCGCCTTGAGATGGAGGTCGGATCCGCCCTTGTCGGCCAGATACCGCAGATAGTCGTGGATGTCGCTCACAGGTCGCTCCGGGAGGTCGGGATGTCGATGCCTGCTCGGAGCTATCGGCGCCGCGGGCACGGATCTTGACCCACGCCGTCTATCCTCCTGTCATGCTCTCAACCGACGACGATGCCGCCGGGGAGACACGCGGCGCGCCCACAGCGGTCCGCTAGTGTCCCGGTACCCGACGAAGCGGGCGGTCTCCGCGGGAGGCCTCGTGATCGACGACCGTCCGGACGGACGGTGGGTGCTGCTGATCGCCAGGAGGAACTATGCGGGCGAGCTCCAGTGGAGCCTGCCCAAGGGTGGACTCGAGCCCGGTGAGGGCCACGAGGCCGCTGCGGTGCGCGAGGTCCGCGAGGAGACCGGCCTCGAGTGCTCCATCCTCGGTCGACTCGGCGTGGTGGATTACTGGTTCGTCTGGCGGGAGGATGAGGTGAGGTACCACAAGTACGTGCACTACTTCACCATGCGGGCGGAGGGTGGCGACCTGAGCGCGCGGGACGACGAAGCCGACGAGGTCGAGTGGATGCCTCTCGACGTCGCCCTCGAGACGCTGTCGCACTCGAACGAGCGCCAGCTGATCGAGAGCCCGGAGCAACCGATGCCCCTCCTGCCCGCAGGCCACGACCCGCGGTGACAGGCACGCCATGCCGGGCCGGGCTGCGGGCGGGCGCCCTGCTGACCCTGCTGCTGCTGGGGGCGCTGGGGACCGGTCAGCCCGCGACCGCCGCCCCCGAGGCGTCTTTGACCATCACCGAGCTCGACGGAGTCCTGGACGAAGGGCGATCCGTCACGGTCGCCGTGGACCTGCGCAATGACTCGGAGTCCGTCGATCACGGGGACGGCCCACTCGAGGAGGTCGCCACCGCCTTCGTGCGCGGCCCCGAGGGTGGGGAGCCGTTGCGCTTCAGCATCCTCCTCGAGCTATCGGGGCCTGTGGCGACCCGCGCGGACGAGGCCTACGAGGCCACCGCCATCGCCACGTCGGCCCGTAGGGCACTGCGCGTCGCCGAGGCGCTCGAGGCGCTCGAAGCGCCGATCCCCGCCACCGTCTCGGTGGACGGACGCACCGTCGACGAGCTGCGTGCGGTAGCGGGGGGAGCTCCCCTGCGACCGGATCGCCCGGACGTGGCCGACCGTGCATCGAGCGCGCTCGAGAAGCTCGAGGCGGTCGCGGCCCGCGACGAGATCGAGCTCGTAGCGCAGCCCTACGGACCTGCCGACATCGAAGCCCTCACCCGCGCCGGCATGGCAGATGAGGCGCAGGCACTGACCGACCGTGGTCGCGCCGCGGTCGAAAAGCTCGGCGGGGGCAACGGACCCTCGTCGCTGGTGGTCCCACCCCGCGGCCTCGACGGGACCACAGCGGGTTGGCTGAGTGGCACCGCCAGCCCCACCGCCCTCGCGTACTCGGTCGAGGATCGCGATGCGGAGCTGGCGGGCAGTTACCTGCGCGGCGTCGCGCAGGCACGCGGGCACCTCGACAATCTCCGCGGAGTCCTCGGCGAGCAGGCCATCAAGACCCTGCGCGAGGAACTCGACGTCGCCAGCTCGGTCGACTTCCGCGGGGAGGACGAGCAGGGAGACGGCATGGCCCTCGCGTCGGAGGTGAGCCGTCAGCTCGACGACGTCAGAGCCGCGGTCGCGGTCGCCCCGGGGCCCCGTCTCACCCTGACGGGAGCGGAGGGCACCGTCCCTGTGACCTTGAGCAACAGTGCCGACCGGGAGCTACGGGTGCGGGTCCGCGTCCTCACCACCCGCTTCGAGGTCGATGACGAGGCTGGTCGCGAGATCGCCCTTCCCCCTCGAGGCGAGGTCTCCACCACCTTCGACGTTCGATCCCAGGCACCCGGGGGGACCTACCCGGTCCTCGTCGAGGTAACCGACCCGCAAGGCGAGGTTCGACTCGGGGAAGGGCAGGTCCTCGTCCGCTCGGCCGCGTTCAGCGTCGCGGGAGCGGTGGTGACGGCCGGCGCCGCGCTGTTCCTAATCGGGTGGGGTCTGCACGGTCATTCTCACCGACGTCGCGCGGCGCCGGCAGCGACTCCGGCCGTAGCGCCCTCCAAGACGACCGCGGGAACACCGGAGTGAGCTCGCGACGGGGGTCAACGCAGGTGTTCGCCGGCATCGGCCTGTCCCGGGTGGCGGGCCTGGTCCGAGAGCGGGCGATCGCCTACTTCCTCGGCACGTCGGGCTCCGTCGACGCCTTCCGCGTCGCCTTCCGGGTGCCGAATCTGCTCCAGAACCTTCTGGGCGAAGGAGTGCTGTCGGCATCTTTCATCCCGGGCTACAGCAGATTGCTGGCGGAGAACAGGGACGAGGACGCGGGTCGGATGGCCGGAGCGGTCGCCGGGCTGCTCGGGATCGTGGCGGGCCTCTCCGTCCTCGCCGGAGTCCTGCTCGCGGAGCCGCTGACCGCGTTACTCGCACCGGGATGGCGGGGGGCAGGCGATCCGCGGTTCGACCAGGCGGTGACGATGATGCGGGTGCTGTTCCCGGCTGTCGGTCTCCTCGTGCTGTCCGCATGGTGCCTCGGCGTCCTCAACAGCCACCGCCGCTTCTTCCTCTCCTACGTCGCACCGGTGGTCTGGAACGCCGCCCAGGTGAGCGCCTTGATCGCCGCGGGCCTATGGGGACTCGGGATCGAGGAGCTCGCGCTGGCGCTGGCGTGGGGCGTGCTCGCGGGCAGTGCCCTTCAACTGCTCATCCAACTGCCCTCGGTGATGCGGCTGATCGGCGAGCTGCGGCTGTCCGCCGACGTCTCCTTCCCTCCCGTTCGCCAAGCTGTCCGGGCGTTCTTCCCCGTCGTGGCGGGCCGGGGGGTCATCCAGTTGATGACGTTCGTCGAGATCATGCTCGCAAGCTTCCTCGCGGTCGGAGCCGTGGCCATGCTCGGCTACGCCCAGCAGCTCTACATCCTGCCCATCAGCCTCTTCGGGATGAGCGTCGCCGCCGCCGAGCTGCCTGAGCTGTCCACCACCTCGCACCACGCCCGCGGTGCCCTCGCGGAGCGGTTGAGGGCGGGCATGGCACGGATCGCCTTCTTCGTGGCCCCGACCGTCCTCGCCTACCTGGTGTTGGGGCCCCTGATCGTCGGGGCCCTCTACCGCACAGGGCAGTTCGGGCCTGAGGACACGATCGCGGTATGGCTCGTCCTCGCCGCCTTCAGCGTGGGCCTGGTCGCGAGCACCTCCTCCCGGTTGCTCCAATCGGCGCTCTATGCCGCGAACCACGCGGCGGCGCCCGCCAAGGTCGCCGCGGTGCGGGTACTCGTTGCCGCGGGGATCGGCGCAGCGCTCATGCTCCCCCTCGACCGTGTGGAGGTGGTCGACGGCGGCCTCGCCCTCGTGGGGGAGGAGCCCAGCGTGTGCGCGGTGGTGGATGACGGCCCCGTCGAGTGCCCCCGGCTCGGTGCGGTCGGGCTCGCGCTCGGTGCGGGCGTCTCCGCGTGGCTCGAGTACGCCCTCCTGCGCCGCGCAGTGCGGCGCCGTCTCGGTGTCCTGGTCCGCGCGGGGGGCGGCCGGATGATGCGCACTCTCGCCGCAGTGGCGGTTGCGACGCTGGTGGCGGTCCCCGCGGCTGCATGGCTGCCTGGCCATCCCCTCGTGGCCGGCCCGCTGGCCTGTCTCGGCACGGGGGTGGCGTATCTGCTCGCGGCCGAGCGGCTCGGCTTGCGGGAGCTGCCCGCGCTCGGTTCGCTCGCCCGCCTATTTCGCCCTTCAGACGACGGCGGCGACAGCCGATGATGCCCCCGTGCGCTCCACGACCGTGGTGCCCACACCGAGTGCGGTACGAGACAGCGGGTGAGCTCTCATGAACGACCAGGGCGGTGTGATCCTCGACGGATTGCTGCGCACCGTGGGCGGACTGCTCGTCGCGGCCCTGATCATCTTCGAGTTGAGCGCGGTCGCCATCAACCACGTCCGTCTCGACGCAACCGCCCAGGAGGCCGCACGCATCGCGGCGCAGTCGGTGAACGCAGGGCACAGCGAAGCGGCGATCACGACCGCGGTGCAGGAGCACATCGCGACGCTCGACGGCACCCTTCTGCGCGATGTATCCGTGGACGACGATACGGTGGCCGTGGCACTCAGCCGTCCAGCCCCCGTGCTGCTCGTCGACAATCTCGACTTCCTCGCAGCGCACCTGGTCGCGGACCGCACCGCCGAGGCTCCAACGAGCCGCTAGCCGGTGGGCGCGACCTCTGCATTACACTCGGACAATCGGCCATCCCCCCATCCGCCGGTCTCACGTATGGATCAGGAAGACCACACCGCGCCCGTCCCCACTGACGTGGCGCGCCGAACACGCGTGCTCGCGAGCCGCTACCTCCTCGAGGAGCGGATAGCGAGCGGCGGCATGGCCGCGGTCTGGCGCGCCCACGACGAGACGCTCGCGCGCACCGTGGCCATCAAGATCCTCCATGAGCACCTCGCGGCGGACGCCGATCTCCAGGAGCGCTTCCGTCGCGAAGCGGTCGCGGCCGCGAAGCTGGGCCACCCCGGTCTCGTGGGAATCTATGACACGGGCGAGGAGGACAGGCGCACGTATCTGGTGATGGAGTACGTCGAGGGTGAGACCCTTCGCACGCTGATGGAGGGCCAACGGCTCGACCTCGGTCATGCGGCAGCGATCGGCCATCAGGTCGCGCAGGCCCTCAGCTACGCCCACGAACGACACCTCGTGCACCGGGACATCAAGCCCGCGAACATCCTCATCTCCTCGGACGGCACCGTCAAGGTGGCCGACTTCGGCATCGCGAAGGCCGCGCAGGCCGCTCGGGACCTCACGCAGACCGGGATGGTGCTGGGCACCGCCGCTTACGTCTCGCCCGAGCAGGTGCGAGGCGAGCCGGTCGACGGAGCCGCAGACCAGTACGCGCTCGGTTGCGTGCTGTACGAGGCGATGACGGGACGGCGACCTTTCGAGTCCGAGTCGACGATGACCATGGCGACCGCCCGGCTAGAGCAGGATCCCCTCCCTCTGCGCTCGCTGCGCCCGGACGTGCCCCGCGTTCTCGACGACGTCGTCATGCGCTCCCTGGCTCGTGAGCCAAACGATCGCCACCCCGACATGCGCGCGTTCGCTGACGCGCTCTCGGAGTGGGTCGGTGAGAAGGACGCGGACACTGACGAGCTTCCCGATGACCTGCCCATCGACGATGCCTCGGGCAAGCCGTCCTTCTTTCGCTCGGAGGGCACCTGGATCGCGTCGGTGCTCGCGATCGTGACCGTTGCCGCCACCCTCATGGCGATCGGCCTCGGCACGGGCGTGCTCGAGTCGGAGCAGATCCCGCAGCTCACCGCCTCCGACCAGGAAGCGGAATCGGAGTCGCCCGGGGGCGACGAGGTCGCGGCGGCGAACCTGGAGGCCGACGACCTCCGGGCCTTCGACCCCCCCGAATGGGGCGGCGACGGCGAGGAGAACGACGACCAGTTGCCGAACCTCCTGGACGGCGACCCCGGCACCGCATGGCACACGGAGACCTACGACGACGTCACCTTCGGCTCCTTGAAGCCGGGGGTGGGCTTCGTCGCCGACCTCGGCCGACCGCACAGCCTGCGGGAGCTCCGGGTGACACCGGCGACCGCGGGCGTCAGCTTCGAGGTGTACGCCTCCGAGGAGGTCTCGACGGATCTCGACGACTGGACACTCGCGGGATCGAGGCGTGACCTGACCGAGGCGGCGGAGGTGAGCCTCAACGGCACGGAAGGCCGGTACGTGCTCGTGCTCCTGGTCCCGGATCTACCGATGGTCGACGGGACGCGCGGGGCAGGGGGCTTCTCGACCCTGGAGGTACGGGGCGTGCCGCAGTGAGCGCGCCGACCGTCAGCGACGAGAGCCTCGTCGCCCGGATCCCGCACGGCGACTCGGCCGCGTTCGACGAGATCGTCGCCCGATACGCCCATCGCGTGCACGGGATCTGCTTCCGGTACTTCGGCAACGCGGAGGACGCCGAGGATGCCACGCAGGAGACGTTCGTGACCGTGCTCCGACGTGCGGAGACGTTCGCGGGGACAGCCAGCTTCTCGACGTGGCTCTACCGGGTGGCGACCAACACCTGCAACGATGTGGCCCGCAGGCGAAGCCGCCGCCCACGCACGGTCCCGATCGAGGATCGCCACGAGTCGCCGGATCGCGGGATCGAGGACCTCCTCCTCGCCTCGGAGTCACGCTCGTCGTTGTCCACCGCGCTCGCAGCGCTCGAGCCCGCTCAGCGCCGGGCGATCCTGGCCCACGACGTGGTGGGGGAGCCCTACGAGTCGATCGCCGAACGCGAAGGGGTCGCGGTCGGTACAGTGAAGAGCCGAATCCACCGCGGCCACGCACGCCTGGCCGCCCTGCTCGACGACACTGCAGCGGAACCTTCCCGGACCCCGCGGCCTCAGACCCGATGATGGAACACGACACGCCCTTCGACGACGCGGACCTCGCGGCATACCTCGCCGGGGACACTGACGAGCTCACCACCCATCGCATCGAGTCCGCACTCGCCCGCGATCCCGCGCTCGGTGCCCGCTTGGACCGCCTGCACGGGGTCATGGTCGCGCTCCGGGAGCCTGACCGGGTGCCGATGCCCGCAGGCCTCACCGAGCGCATCGGTGACCGTGTTGCGGAGAAGCGGGCCGCTCGAGGGCCACGGCCCACCCGCCGCGTGCCACGAGCCGCCATCGGCGCTGTGGCAGCCGGCGTCCTGGCCTTCGCGGTCATAGGCGGCAACGTGCTCGGTGGTGCGGACGTGCCGGGGATGCCGAGTACCCAGAGCGCGGACGAGTCGGCGGAGGACACGACCCTCGACGCGGTAACAGACGACGCGGACGGTGAGATCGCTCCCGAGTCGTCGGCCGACCGAGCCGAGCCGGAGGCAGCGGGCGCGTTGCCCACCTGGCCGCGTGAGGAGGCCGTCCGCCGCTCGGGCGCCCGCGAGATCGCCGATCAGCGTTGGGAGGAGCTCGAGGCGGCAGGGGCGGGCTGCCGGTCGGCCGTCGAGGACGCGGTGGATGGCCCCGCCGTCCCGAGGTCGGCTCGTCCCCACGCCGTCGACGGCCGACCGGTCATCGACTACGAGATAGCCAGCGGCCCCGAGGCGGCGGAGGAGTTGACAGGCAGCACCCGGGTCCGTGTCGAAGCCAGCACGTGCACGGTCGTGGAGGCGCCGTGAGCGGCCACCACGGCCCCGAGGGCAACCGACCCCTACCGGTAGAGGCCGCGGTGGGCGAACCACCCCGCGAGCGGGTACGAGAGCACCTGCAGGCCGCCCGGCACAGGGGTGCCGTACGTCAACAGGAACGCGACGAGCAATCCACCGACGGCGACGGAGACGCTGACCGCCGGGAAGGGCGGCTGCGTCTGGCCACGCGTGCCCCACACCACCACCCGGCCGACGCCGAACCCCACCACCCCGGACAATATGAGGCTACCGAAGCCGATCATGGACACGACGAGCCCACCGACCAGCGCGAACGCGGAGCCGGCACCGACCGCACGGGCGTAGTGGACTGGCTTGCCGCGTGCCCGCACCCCCTTCGCGGGCTTGGCGCACTCCGGGCAGCGCTGGCCGACCGCGCTGGGACGGACGCACCGGGCGCAGATAGGCGCGCCGCAATTCGAGCACGCGAGCCTAGTGGTCGTTTCGGGGTGGTTGACACACGTCAGCTGCTCTGTGGCCATGGCACAACCAGTGTAGGTGGTGGCCGTAAGCGCGGACGGCTCCGGAATATCCCGGAAGAGGCCCGCGTTCCCCTGTCCAGACCGACATCGTGAGGATCTCCAATGACTGAAGGCATCTCCCGCGTCATCATCATCGGCTCGGGGCCCGCCGGCCTCACAGCGGCCCTGTACGCGGCTCGCGCCGACCTGGAGCCGTTGATGTTCGAGGGCAGCGACGCGGGCGGTCAGTTGATGCTGACGACCGAGGTCGAGAACTTCCCCGGCTTCCCCGACGGGATCCTGGGTCCCCAGCTGATGGCCGACATGCGCAAGCAGGCGGAGCGGTTCGGCGCGACCCTCGTCTCCGCCCACGTGGACGAAGTCGACCTCACGCGGGGATCACCCTTCACTGTCCGGGTCAGCGGTGAGGAGCACCGGGCACACAGCATCATCATCTCGACCGGCGCGACCGCACGGTGGCTGGGCCTGCCCAACGAGCAGCGCCTCATCGGCAAGGGCGTGTCGAGTTGCGCCACGTGCGACGGCTTCTTCTTCCGGGACGCGGAGCTCGTGGTCGTAGGCGGAGGCGACTCCGCCATGGAGGAGGCGATGTTCCTCACCAAGTTCGCGTCCAAGGTCACGGTCGTGCACCGACGGAAGGAGCTGCGCGCGTCCAAGATCATGCAGGATCGCGCCTTCGCGAACGACAAGATCGAGTTCATATGGGATTCCGAGGTCGTCGACGTGCTCGGCGACCAGGTGGTAGAGGGCGTGCGCGTCCGCGACCGCAACACCAACGACGTCTCCGAGCTCAAGGTCCAGGGCCTGTTCCTCGCGATCGGCCATGACCCCGCGACGAGCCTCTTCCAAGGCCAGCTGGACCTGGACGAGGAGGGCTACATCAAAGTGGCGGAGCCGGCGACCATGACAAGCGTCGAAGGCGTGTTCGCCTCGGGCGACGTGGTGGACAAGACGTACCGCCAAGCCGTCACGGCCGCCGGGTCCGGCTCCAAGGCAGCTATCGACGCGGAGCGCTGGTTGGGTTCCCATGGCCTTGACGAGTAGAACGCGCCCCAAATCGTCTGATATCAAGCATTTGCTCCACCGAAACCTCTGGGTGTAAACTTCGGTCGGTTACGTTTGAGTTGGTTCATCATGGGGACGCGCTTCGTATCCCCCCGATGATCAAGGTCCGCGGTTCGGCTGTCCCCCCGTCATCCGAACCGCGAGCGAGGGGCGCTTCGGCGCCCCTCGCTGCTTTTCATCCCCACGCGTCCCGGGAATGTCCCCGCAACGATGCGTGTTGGAGCAGTGACGCCACTTCTTCCCGGAGGAACCGATGAGCAATGCCCAACCCGTGACCGATCAGAGCTGGGATTCGGAGGTACTCGGGGCGGACCGCCCCGTTCTCGTGGACTTCTGGGCAGAGTGGTGCGGGCCCTGCCGCATGGTGAGCCCGATCGTGGAGGAGATCGCCGAGGAGAAGTCGGATTCCCTCAAGGTCGTCAAGCTCAACATCGACGAGAATCCCGGCGTCGCCCGCAAGTACCAGGTGATGTCCATCCCAACCCTCATGCTCTTCTCCGGCGGAGCCGAGCAGAAGCGCATCGTGGGCGCCAAGGGAAAGACCCAACTGCTGTCAGAGGTCGACACCGTCACCGGTTGAGTCCGCGCGCGCGCCTGCCCTACCAGACGACGCCATCCACTGGCTCAGTGGGCGTCCATGCGTGTCCGGGCAGCCCGCTGCGGCTCTGCGCACACCGGTAGACTCTCCGGCCGTGACCGACACTCCACCCGCATCGCAGCCACCGCTCATACGAACCGGCGACCAGGGCCCGGCCGTAGGCGATATCCAAAGGCGACTCGCACGCCTGGGCATCGCAGACCTCGGTGACGATGGCGTCTTCGGCGAGCGCACCCGGGATGGCGTACGCGCCTTTCAGCGCCGCCGGGGGCTGCCCGCCGACGGGATAGTCGGCCCGGAGACGTGGCCCGCTCTCGTCGAGGCCAGCTACGCGTTAGGCGACCGGCTCCTATGGCACTCCGCCACGTTCATGCGCGGTGACGACATCCACGAGCTCCAGCAACGACTGAATCAGCTCGGCTTCGATGCAGGCACGGAGGACGGCATCTTCGGCTCGCTCACGCGTGCGGCGGTCGAGGAGTTCCAACGAAATGTCGGCTTGGCCGTCGACGGGGTCGCCGGCCCTGGCACGGTGGAGGCCCTCCGGAGGCTACGTCGCGACCATCAATCCATGGGGGCGGGCGTGCGCGCCCGTGAGCGCGAGGCCCACAAGCGCCTTGCTCGCGGCGGCCTCCCGGGCGCACGCCTCCTCCTCGACCCCGCCTACGGGCCAGACGACCGTCCGATGGGCGACGAGCGCCCCGATGAGGTGACATGGGCACTCGTCGCGCGGCTGGCCGGTCGCCTCGCCGCGTCGGGCGCGGACGTCTTCCTGGCCCGGGGACCTTCCACGACGCCGTCGGGAAGTCAGCGTGCGCGGCTGGCGAACGAGCTAGGGGTGGATGCGGTGCTCTCACTGGGCCTGAACAGTCACCACGCCCCCGTCGCGAGAGGATGCAGCACCTATTATTTCGGGTCCGAACGATCAACCTCCGAGGTAGGACGCGAGCTCGCGGAGCTCATCCAGAGCTCACTTGTCGGAAGCGGCTGGTCGCCCGACTGCCGGACGCATGCCATGACGTGGGCGATCCTCCGCGAGACGCGCATGCCGTCGGTCGTCGTCGAGCCGGGCTTCGTGACGTCTCCCGAGGACGCTGCGCGATTGGTCGATCCCGCTCAGCAGGACGCGCTCGCCCACACGCTGACCGAGGCGCTCCACGAGTTCCTAGGAGGCAAGGATCCCTCGCTCGTGCCTGTGGAGATGGACGCGGCGCCTCGCGTTCCCTAGGGGGATGGCAGGGAGAGAACGCGGCCGACGCGACGCTCACGAAGGGCGGCACGCAAGCTCGCCAGGGCGCTCTCGGCCGTCTCCTTCCAACGGGCCGTCTGGCGGAGATCGAGGCGGTAATGCGGGTAGGGGCGCTGGGAGCGCAGCAGCGAGAACCCGGTGTCGCGGAGCAGACGCTCGTCAGTCAGGCAAGCGCGCCCGTTGGGTGACGCGAACGCCTCCAGTGCCCGCGCACCCCTCGCCGCGACCATCAGCAGCGCCCCCTCTACGATGCGCTCCGCGACCGCGGCCCCTTCTTCGCTTTGGTCGTCCACCCACAGAACCGCCAGGAGGAGCGCGTCCTCGGTGACGCGCCCCAACCGGGCCGCCCCCCGTGCGTAGGACGGGGGCACGATGAGGCCGTAGCCCACCAGCCGATCCTCGTCCCATACACCGAGGCCGCACGCCCCCCACTCGAGGTTGGTCGCCCGCCACCAAGCCTCCTTGCCCTCCCGTGCCGCGTGGCGGGCCTCCTCCGGCTGGTCGGGCCCAGGTGGGCCTCCCGTCTCCCAGAACAAGCACGATCGGCACGGTTCCGGTAGCAGGTCCACGTTGACCTCAGCCAGGTGCTGCCGGGCCATCTCACACCTCTGAAATGCTGGAACGATCGCCGTTTCGCGGCTGCAGCAGGGCCGCGAGCAGGCCCAGCGCCATCCCGAGCAGCAACGCCACGAGAGCCCTGCGCACGGGAGTCGGTCCCGCTGCCCCCATGAAAAGCCCTCCTCGGTCGGAATCCTCCACAATTCTAGTGCGGGGTGCCCGCGTCCATGTGGGCGCGAGAGACACGGTGACATCGATGTACCCTCCGTGGCGAGCATTGCACCTTCCCCGGAGGCGCCCCGTGACCGAGGTCAACTTTCACCCAAATCTCGTGAGATTCGCTGAACGCACCCGGGGAATGACGGCCTCGGAGATCCGGGCCCTGTTCGCGGTCGCGAGCAGACCCGAGATCGTCTCCCTCGCGGGTGGGATGCCCTCGATCGACTCGCTCGACCACGCCTCCGTGGCCGAGATCAGCCGGCACATCATCACCGACCACGGGGGCGTGGCCCTCCAGTACGGCGGGGGCCAAGGCCACGAGCCACTCCGCGACCGCCTCGTGGAAGTCATGGCAGCAGAGGGCATTCCCGCGCATGCGGACGAGATCGTGGTCACGACCGGCGGACAGCAGGCACTCGATCTCGTTGCGAAGCTATTCCTCGATCCCGGCGACATCGTCCTGGCGGAGGGACCCTCCTACGTGGGCGCGCTCGGCGCGTTCGCGTCTTACGAGGCCGATGTCCGCCAGGTTCCGATGGACGCGGAGGGAATGCGTCCTGACCTCCTCGCCGAGGAGCTTCAGGCGCTTGCCCGTGCAGGGAGGCGACCGAAGTTCCTGTACACGGTGCCGAATCACCAGAACCCCGCGGGCGTCTCGATGTCACATCGGCGCAGGCAGGACCTCGCGGACCTCTGCGCGCGTGAGGACATCCTCATCCTCGAGGACAACCCCTACGGCCTCCTGGACTTCAAGGCCGAAGTGCGCACGTCGCTGCGCGCGCTCGTGCCGGAGCGTGTGCTCTACATCGGCACCCTCTCGAAGATCCTGTCGCCGGGCATCCGGGTCGGCTGGATCGTGGCGCCCGGAGCGGTTCGTGAGAAGCTGATCCTCCTGAAGGAAGCTGCGGACCTATGCCAGTCCAACCTCACACAGATGGTCGCCGAGCGTTGGATCGCCACCGAGGACTGGGAGGGGCAGGTGGCCTCCTTTCGTGAGGCGTACCGGGAGCGCTGCGAGGCCATGCTCGAGGAGCTCGAACGCGAGCTCCCCGCATCCTGCAGATGGAGTGTCCCCACGGGGGGCTTCTTCGTCTGGGTGGAGCTCCCCAAGGCGATCGACGCTCGGGAGCTACTCGCCAAAGCGCTCTCCGAGCGTGTGGCCTACGTGCCGGGTGCGGCCTTCTACGCGGCCGAGGGCGGGGAGAACCACCTTCGGCTCTCCTTTTGCTATCCCACCCCGGAGCGCATCCGGGAAGGTGTTCGTCGCCTCGCCAAAGTGCTCCGGGCAGAGATCGAACTCGTTGATGCGCTCTATGGAGGATCGCAATGAGTGGACCGCGGATCGCCGTCCTCGCGGGCGGGCCCAGCTTCGAGCGAGAGGTGAGCCTGCGCTCGGGCTCCCGCATGACCGAGGCGCTCAGCGATGCAGGCTGGAAGGTCGATCGCCTCGATCTCGATGACACGTTGGTCGACAAGCTGGCGACCCACCCACCCGACGGTGTGCTGCTCGCGCTGCACGGCAAGGCGGGGGAGGACGGCACCGTTCAGGGGATCCTCGAGATGCTCGGCATCCCCTACAGCGGCCCAGACCCCTCCGCCTCTGCGTTGGTATGGGACAAGGGCCTGTGCAAGGGGGTGGTCTCCCGCGGAGGGGTCCTCACGCCACCTTGGCTGACAATCACAGTGGATGCGATTCGTGATCTAGGTGCCCGCAGGGCCTTCCATCGACTGGAGAGCCAGATCGGCGCCATCCAGGTGGTGAAGCCCTCCCAGGGCGGGGCGTCGATGGGCGTGTCGTTGGTGGACGACGTCTCGAAGCTCAACGACGCACTCCGCTCGGCGCTCAGCTACCACACGGCCGCCCTGGTGGAGCAGCACATCTCAGGCACGGAGGTCGCGGTGGCGGTCCTCGCGGGTCAGCCCTTGCCGCCGGTGGAGGCCGTCCCCAAGGGAGGCCAGTACGACTTCGCCGCCCGCTACACCCACGGCGCCACCGAGTTCTTCGTGCCCGCGCGACTCGATGCCGCCACCCTCGCCCGCTGCCAGGAGATGGCGCTCACCGCGTGGCGCCTGACCGGCTGCCGGGACATCGCCCGCGCGGACCTCATCGTCGACGACCGTGGGCAGCCCTGGTTCCTGGAGATCGACACGTGCCCGGGCATGACGGAGACCTCCCTCCTGCCCATGGCCGCTGAGGCCGCAGGGCTAACGTTCACAAGCCTCTGCGAGCGCCTCGTGGGCCTTGCCCTCGAGCGCACGCCCGCGAGGTAGCCACTTCGAGCGTCCTGGTCGCAAGTATGTATTTGCCGTCCAGCCTCACCTTGAGGGGGGCGCACACCGGCAATCAGTCCGTTCTTGCAGGTCAACGGTCTTCTTGGGCGAGGTTCGTGCCCACGCCACGACCGAGGATGCCGAGCAGGCGCTGTAAATCCTCGACGCCCGCGTAATCGATGATGATCTTGCCCCGTCGCTCGTCGCCTGACAGTGCGACCTTGGTCGCAAGCGCGTCGGTCAAGCGGTCCTCGACATGTCGGAAGGGTCGAGGAGCGGGGGAGCGACCCGTCTCATCCTTGTCGGCCGGATCCTCGAGTGCGCGGCGGACGAGCTCCTCGGTCGCGCGGACGGAAAGGCCCTCGGCGACGACCCGCTTGGCAATCTGCTCCTGCAGACCCTCGTCCTCGATCCCCAGCAAGGCACGGGCATGCCCCGTCCGCAAGGTCCCCGCCGCAACCCTCTGCTGGAGGGGGGGCGACAATCCGAGCAGGCGAAGGGTGTTGGTGATCGCAGGTCGTGATCGGCCAAGCTGCTCAGCCAGCTGGTCATGGGTCAGCCCGAAGTCATCCAGCAATTGCTGATAGGCCGCTGCCTCTTCGAGGGGGTTGAGATCGACACGGTGGATGTTCTCCACCAGCGCTTCGGTGAGAAGTTGGGTGTCCTCCGTCTGGCGGACGACCGCGGGGACTTCATCCAGCCCCGCGAGACGCGCGGCACGGATGCGCCGCTCCCCGGCCACCAGCTCGTAGCGGCCCTCATCCAGGGGGCGAACGAGGACGGGCTGGAGCATCCCGATGCGGCTGAGCGAATGCGCGAGCTCCTCGAGGCGCGCCTGATCGAACTCGCCCCGGGGCTGCTGCCGATTGGCCACGATCGAGCTGATCCGCAGCACCAGGAAGCCGCTCTGCCCCGGCTCCCCCGCGGGGATAAGGGCGTCCAGCCCACGCCCGAGGCCACTGAGCCGGGTCATGTCCCCGCCCCCTCGTGCCCTGCCACGCTGGCGAGGCGCCCCTGGTCGAGGTCAGGGGGGCGGAATCGCAAGAGCAGTTCGTCGGCGAGTCGGTGGTAGGCGACCGCACCACGGGACCCTGGGTCGAATACCGTGATCGGCTGGCCGTAGGAGGGTGCTTCCGCGAGACGCACGGAGCGCGGGATGCGAGTGGAGAACACGCGGTCACCGAAATGCTTCTGCACGTTCTCAACGACCTGTTGACTCAGGCGGGTCCGGCCGTCATGCATCGTCAACACGAAACCGACTACCTCGAGCGCGGGATTCAAGTTCGCCTGGATCAGGTCGGTATTGCGCCGGAGGGTCCCCAGTCCCTCGAGAGCGTAGTACTCGCACTGGATCGGGACGAGGACCCCGTCCGCAGCGGTGAGGGCGTTGACGGTGAGGAGACCCAGGCTCGGAGGGCAATCGATGAGGATGTAGTCGAAGTCCTCCCGTGCGGTATCAAGTGCCCTCCGAAGCTTGCCCTCCCGGCTGAAGGCGCTGACGAGCTCTATCTCCGCCCCCGCCAGGTCGATGGTTGCGGGAACGACGAAGAGATTGCGAATCGCGGTCGGCTCTATCGCGTCGTCGACCGGAATGTCATCCACCAGCACGTCATACACCGTGGCAGCCGCGTTCTCCCCCCGAACGCCCACGCCCGAGGTTGCGTTGCCTTGGGGGTCGAGGTCCACGAGCAGCACCCGACACCCGACCTGGGCGAGCGCCGCAGACAGACTTACTGCGGTGGTCGTCTTGCCGACGCCGCCCTTCTGATTGGCGATGGTGACGACCCGGGCACCAGCTTCGCGACCGGGTGGAGACGAGCGCCCACCTGAGGTGGCACGATCCTGAGATGGTTTCACGTGGAACGCCTCCCTTGTACCTCTCATCGCTCCCGCCCACGTGTTTCACGTGGAACAAGACAGACGCGGGTAGTACCAACTCCAAGTGCTCTCGACCCGCCTCGGCCCGCGATGATCTAGGGGTGGTCGACCCCCAACGGACGCGCGCGCGGAATCCCATCGCCGCGAGGAACGCTCTCCGGGGACCGACCTTCTGCGCGCATCGTAACAAGCCAGGTGGCCCTGTCAGTGCCTTCGACTTCGACCACCCGGACGTTCCGCAACCTCAGCAGCTCCAAGGCAGGTCGCACGCGCTCGACTTCGCCGGCTACATCGGGCCCTCGGACTCCGACGATCACGCCACCAGGCACCACGAACCCGCGCGATAGCTCGAGTACCGTCGCCAGGGAGCCCACCGCCCGGCTTATCACCCCGTTGAACGTCTCACGGAAGCCGGCATCCCTCGCGAGGACTTCCCCGCGACCGGATACCGCCCTCACATTGGGCAGTCCGAGCTCATGTGCGAACTGCTCGACCGCCTGGATCTTCTTCGCGCGGGCATCGAGGAGCGTGAAGCTCGTTTCGGGGTAGCGCACAGCCAGGACGAGTCCGGGAAGCCCCCCACCGGTGCCAAGGTCAAGCCAGCGCTCACCCGCCGCGACGGGAGACTGCTCTCCGACAAGCAGCGACTCTCCCACGTGGCGTTCCCACACGAGCTCACGGTCTGCCTTGGACAGGAGATTGAACGGCGCGGTGCGAAGAAGCCGGGCGAGCGTCTCGAGTTGCCGCTCCTGCCCGCGATCGAGGCCTCTGATCCTCTAGCCCTCGGGCTCGATGATGACCCTGCGGCGCGGCTCGTTGCCCTCGCTCGTGGAGACCACACCGCTCGACTTCGCCACGAGGTCGTGCATCATCTTACGCTCGTAGGGGTCCATCGGCTCGAGGCGGACGGCCTCCTGCGACTCGCGGACCTCTGCGATGGCATCCCGGCACTTGTCACGAAGCTTGTCGAGCTGGCGCTCCCGATATCCTTCGACATCGACCCGAACGTGCGACCTACGCTCGGTACGACGCTGCGTCGCGCACCGAACCAGCTCCTGCAACGCATCCAGGGTCGCGCCGCGGCGACCGATGAGCAGGCCGCTGCCGACCTCCGAGACGTTCACGATCGCCTGCTCCTCACGAACCTGGATCTCGATGTCACCGGGCAGGCCCAGTAGGTCGAGCATCCCCTCCAGGAAGTCGGCAGCGATCTCCGCCTCCTCGTCGAGTTGGTCGAGTCGCTCCTCCGGCGTCAGCTCGGGAGCCTCCTCCTCCACCGATTCGACATCGGTCTCGTTCTCGATGGCCTGCTCGCCATTCGTGCTGGTATCGGTCACGACGTCCTCCTGTTTCGGAGCCTCGGTGCCCAGGTCCTGTGGGGTGGGAAGAGGGGAATCTGACAACGTGGCGCGCACCTTCGCGGGACGGCCGCCACCCAACCCGAGAAACCCTCCTCTGGGGTGCACGAGCACCTCGATCCGGGCCTCTCCGTTCGGCACCCCGAGTTGTCCCAGAGCGTTGGCGGTTGCCTCCTCGACCGTTGATCCGGTGCTCTCCACCATCCTCGTCACATTCGGCTCACTTTCGATTGTCAGGTCGTTTTCGCGGGATTCTGAGGCGGTCCCACGTTGCGGAACATCACCCATTGCTGACCCATGGTCCACACGTTGGTCGTCACCCAATAGAGCAGCACTCCCACAGGGATATTAAACGAGAAGACCAGCAGCATGATCGGCATCACGTACAGCAGGATCTTCTGCTGGGGCATCTGTGCGGACGCGGGATTCGACGCCATCATCTGCTTCTGGGTGAGGAACGTCGTAGCGCCCATCAGGGCAACCAGCACAAAGGCCCCGAACCCTGCGTTCTGGGGAAACGAGGACAGGCTGTTTATCAGGAAGAAGCCTGCCTGGTCCAGCTCCTCCACCCGCCCGGAATAGAGCAGCCGGAACAGTGCGAAGAAGATGGGCGCCTGTGCGAGCAGTGGCAGGCAACCTGCCGCCGGGTTGACGTTGTGCTCCTTGTACAGGGCCTGCATCGCCTCCTGCTGCTTCTGGCGCTGCGCCTTGAACTTCTCCGGGTCCGTCTTTATCAGGCTGCGGTCGGTCTTGTACTTGTTCTGGAGCTTCTTCATCTCCGGCTGGATCTTCTGCATCGCCCGCATCGAGTTGATCTGCTTTATGGCGAGCGGTAGAAGGAGCACACGAACCAGGACCGTCAGCGCGATGATCGCAAAGGCCCACGAGTACTCACCCGTGAACCCCATCAGGCCGTTCAGGAATCGCAGCACCTGGCCGAGGCCGTCGACGAACTGGCCACCGAGTTCCACGATGCTTCCCAAGAGAAGGACTCCTTAGAAGGTTGACTGCCGTCGGGGCGGAACTCGGTCCACCCCGCCTGGATTGAACGGATGGCAACGGGCGATGCGACGCCCGGCCAGCCATGTACCGCGGATGCTCCCGTGCGTGGCAAGCGCCTCGTGAGCATAAGCGGAGCACGTCGGCGCGAAGCGGCAGCGCGGTATGCCGCTCCGGGGCAGGAACTGGTAGAGGCGAATGCCTCCTTGGAGCGCACGCGTGAGGAGCCCAGGGGCCTTGCCCGAGTCATGCACTGCGTTCCCCACGTATGCCCGCATTCGTGTCCGTGACCGCCGAGACCTCCCGAATGAGATGGGAGTAGGCGATGTCGGACGCCCCAGGCTTCGCCACGAGCACCGCATCCCTCCCGGGGGGAAGACCCGTCTCCCTAGCCGCCGCCCGCAGGCGCCTCTTGGCACGGTTGCGTGCCACCGCATGGCCCACCTTACGCCCTGCGACCACCGTCATCCGCGGCCTTCCCGCAGTGTCGACATCCCGCACATGCACGTCGACGTAACGGCCCCGCACCACCCGCCGCCCGCGAAACACCGCACGGATGTCCTCGGTACGGTGAAGCCGCTCCGGCGGCAGCCGGTCCATCGGGCGCAGGGTGGAGGGGCGCTCGGTCAACGTCAGACGGTAAGCCGCTTACGGCCCTTGTCGCGCCGACGCTTCAACGTGGCCCGCCCCGCCCGGGTCCGCATCCGCGTGCGGAAGCCGTGACGGCGATGACGGCGCCGGTTCTTCGGTTGGTAGGTGCGCTTCATGATCGCTCTCGCAGTGTCGTGGTGCTCACACGATGGGTGAGGTGTGTCGAACTCAGCTGCCGTGCGGCGAATCGGATGGCGTCGGAGCCAACAATTGACTGTCCGGACGCACGGAAATGAGGGCGGTCTCGCGGGCCGCCAACGTGAGTCTAGGGTCCCCCATCCGGGGGTGCAACACACCCGGATGCCTGGATGGTCGACGGCCGACACCTGTGGACATCTTTTTGCCCGCCCCTCTCCGGCGTCCCTATAATCCAGGCTTCAGGCGCTGTGTCGTCCGGGCCCGGGGGCGTGACCATAGGTACCGGTGGCCCAAGTCGTGTCGCGTCACCACTCTCATTCCTCGGTCGGGATCCCGGGCCCACGGCGGGACCACCTCGACAGGAAGGTCGCTATCAATGCTGCTGCAAGGTACCGGAAACCGTTGGGGCCTCAAGATGAAACCTATATCACAACGCTGACGTCCACACCTGTTGACCAGCCTGTGGACAACGGCTACCCCCGCGAGGTCGCCCAGCACGTCCGAATCACATCAGAGTCACCTGCAACAGGAGGGCCATCCGTGTCCGATGAAACCGGACTAGATCTCGAGGATTTGTGGAAACGCACCCTCGTGGCAGTTGACCTGCAGCTCACGGGACCCGCGCAACGCGCCTGGCTCGACGAGACACAACCGGTGGGTTACAGCCAGGACACCCTCTATCTCGCCGCCCCACACGGGTTCGCGCGGGAGCAACTCGACACGCGCTACGGCGACATCCTGCGGGCGGCGGTCACCGAGGCCGCGGGACGAGCGGTCAACGTGGTCGTCACCGTGCGCCCCGACTCCGGCCACGTCCCCACCCCGCCACCCGAGCCCGACCCCGTGCCCGAGCCCGTGCAGAGGATCTCCTACGCCCCCGAGTCCTTCCCCTCGGAGAGCACAGAGGGCAGCCCGGCCCTGAACGAGAAGTACACCTTCGACCGATTCGTCATAGGCGCGAGCAACCGCTTCGCCCACGCGGCCGCGTTCGCCGTGGCAGAGGCACCTGCGAAAGCCTACAACCCCCTCTTCGTCTACGGCGGCGCGGGTCTCGGCAAGACCCACCTCCTGCAGGCGGTCGGTCACTACACCACCAACCTCTATCCGCAGATGAAGGTGAGGTACGTCACCTCCGAGCAGTTCACCAACGAGTTCATCGATGCGATCTCGAACGGTCGGCAGGTCCCCTTCCAGCGCCGCTACCGGGACGTCGACGTCCTGCTGATCGACGACATCCAGTTCCTCGCCACCAAGGAACGCACCCAGGAGGAGTTCTTCCACACATTCAACGCCCTCCACAACGCGGAGAAGCAGATCGTCATCTCATCGGACCGACCCCCCAAGCAGATCGGCCAACTCGAGGAGCGACTGCGGACTCGTTTCGAAATGGGCCTCCTCACCGACATCCAGCCACCCGACCTCGAGACCCGGCTCGCCATCCTCCGCAAGAAGTCTGCGCAGGAGCAGCTGCAAGTCCCCGACGAGGTGCTCGAGCTGATCGCGAGCAGGATCTCGTCCAACATCCGGGAGCTCGAAGGCGCACTCATCCGAGTGACCGCGTTCGCGAGCCTGCAGTCGACCACCCCCAGCCTCCAACTCGCCCAGATGGTGCTGAAGGACCTCTTCCCTGACGCCGGAGCCTCTGAGATCGGTGTCAGCCTCATCATGTCCGAGACCGCGACCTACTTCGGGCTCACGCTCGACGAGTTGTGCTCCACGAGCCGCACCCGCCAGCTCGTCAATGCGCGCCAGATCGCCATGTACCTCACACGCGAGCTCACCGACCTCTCGCTTCCCAAGATCGGGCAGGCTTTCGGGGGCCGCGACCATACGACGGTCATACATGCGAACAACAAGATCAGCGGGCTGATGCAGGAGCGCCCCGCGATCTACGAGCAGCTCCAGGAGCTCACGAGCCGAATCAAGAGCGCCTCGAGGAGCGCCCGATGACGTTTCGCGCACACACGGTCACGCATGTGGACATCCTGTGGCCAACCGGTGGACGAGCGGTGCGCAACCGGGCGGTGTTCCACCTGGGGCGCAACTCACAAGACTGTCGTGGTAACACGACCCCGCACGATCCACACCACGTAGACAGCCTTGTGCCCAGGATGTCCACACGGGCGCGCGCTCATGGCCTGGGTCTTAGCCGCTTCTCCACAGGAAAGCCGGCCCCCTACTACGGCTACGCTCTAGATACATTCTGAGGTGAGAACCAGTAAGCACCCACGGAGATAGTGGATAAGGTGCCCTTCCCACCCGAACGACCAGGAGGCCTCGATGAAGTTCAGAGCAGAGCGAGGGGAATTCGCCGATGCCTCGGCATGGGCACTGCGAACGGTCGGGGCCAGGGCGACCCTGCCCGCTCTCTCAGGAGTGCGGCTCGAGGTCAGCGGTGACCGGCTCGTGCTCGCCTCGACCGACCTCGAAGTGTCCAGCGAGTTGTCGATCCCCATCCAGGGCGAGCGGGACGGCGTTGCCCTCGTGCCCGGGCGCTTGCTCGGTGATGTGGTGAAGAGCCTCCCGCATGCGGCGATCGAGGCAAGCGTGGACGCCGATCGCCTGAGGCTCAAGTGCGGGCGGGCACGATTCGATCTCCGACTGATGCCCGCAGAGGACTACCCGCCGCTGCCGCAGCCGGCCGAGGACGCCAGTACGGCGGTCATGAAGGCGCAGGACTTCGCCTCCATGGTCGCGCAAGTGGCGCGGGCGGCTAGCGCGGACGATGCTCGTCCCGTGCTCACGGGCGTGCAGCTCGATGCGGGCTCCCGGGGGTTGACCGCAGCGGCCACCGATTCCTACCGACTCGCGGTGCGCACCCTGCCGTGGGAGGAGCAGACCGAAGGCACCGTGCTCGTCCCACGACGAGCGCTCGAGGAGGCGCGTCGCAGCGCGGACAGCCTCGGTGGGGAGGTCCGCGTGGTCTTCGAAGCGGCGCAGGTCACCTTCGCGTTCGGCGATCGGCACCTCACCACGCGACTGATCGAGGGCAAGTTCCCCGACGTTCACCAACTCGTCCCATCCGGCTATGACAGGCGACTGGAAGCCGACCGAGCGGAGCTCATCGAGGTCGTCAAGCGTGTCGCGGTCGTGGGTGACGCGAACACGACCTCCACCCCGGTGTCACTCCAGCTCACGGGCGACACTGTTCACGTGGCGGCGGGCAGCGGTGAAGTCGGGGAAGCGGAGGAGTCGCTCCCAGGTGCTCTGGAGGGGGATCCGCTGGACATCGCATTCAATCCCCGATACCTCGCAGATGGCCTGGACGCGATCAGCAGCGAGCGCGTCTACCTCGAGTTCCGAGACGAGCTGAAGCCGGCGGTGCTGCGTCCGGTTCCTCCCGAGGGCGGCCAGTCCGATCCGGACGGTGACTTCCTGTACCTGCTGATGCCGGTACGGGTTTGAGTGCTTCCGGCTGCAGTCCTCCCGGACGCTCGTAGGCCGGGGCGTGTACCTCGAGTCTCTGGAGCTCATCGACTTCCGGTCGTACGCGAGCGCCGAATGTCGGATCGGCCCCGGTGTCCGCGTGTTCACGGGCCCGAACGCCCAGGGCAAGACCAACCTGCTCGAGTCGGTTCAGTACCTCGCGACCGGGGGGAGCCACCGGGTCTCCGGCGATGCCCCGCTGGTGCGGTCGGGAGCTGAGGTCGCAGTCATCCGGGCCGCGGGACGGACTGCTGAGCGCCGCGTCACCGTCGAGCTCGAGATTCGTGCGTCGGGCAGGAACCGGGCACGACTGAACGGTCAGCCCCAAGGGCGGACCCGGGACGCGATCGGCGTCATCCGGGCGGTGATGTTCGCTCCCGAGGACCTCGCCCTCGTTCGAGGTGACCCCTCCGAGCGACGAGGCTTCCTCGACGAGCTGCTGGGGCAGCGTCGGCCCGCCTACAACGTCGCTCGGCAGGAGTACGAGCGCGTCCTCCGCCAGCGCAACGCTCTCCTCAAGGACGCCAGGCGGCGCGCAGGCGCCCCCGACGAGACCCTGGACGCGTGGACGGATGCGCTCGTGCGTGCGGGAGCGACGCTGATCGCCGCGCGGGTGGCGGTCGTCCATGCGCTTTCCGGGCCTGCGGAGGATGCGTATCGTGAGCTGCTCTCGGGCGCGGGGCAACCGGATGCGGCGAACCAGATCGAGTTGGCTTACGAGCTCTCGACGGGCAGGCGGCTCCAAGGCGATCCCGGCGAAGGGGTGCCCGATCCCGCGCTCCTGGCAGACGAGCTAAGGGAGGGCTTGATGGCCAGGGCCTCGGAGGAGCGCGATCGCGGACTGACACTCGCGGGGCCGCATCGCGACGAGCTTGCCCTGCGCATCGGCGACCTGCCCGCCAAGGGTTACGCGAGCCACGGGGAATGCTGGTCACTCGCCCTGGCGTTGCGCCTCGCGAGTCGTGAGGTGCTCGCGGAGATCGGCGAGGAGCCGATCGTGTTGCTCGATGACGTCTTCGCGGAGCTCGACGAGCGACGTCGCGAGCGGCTTGCCGATCGGTGCGCCGGCTTCGAGCAGGTGCTCGTGACGGCCGCTGTCGACGATGATGTGCCCTTGCGGGGGCCCCGGTACACGGTACGGTCCGGGCACGTGGCGGCGTCCGGAGTCCTGTGATGCGAAACGACCCCCTTGGCAGTGATCGGGTGCCGGACAAGCTGCGGGACGGCTGGCCCGCGCCTCTTGCGGACCTCCTGCCCGGACTGACGAGCCGAAAGGGCTGGCGCGAGCGTCTCGAGGAGGCGCGCGTGCACGACGTATGGGAAGAGGTGGCGGGTGCGGAGCTCGCCGCACACGTGTGGCCGGTGCGCCTCCACGGCGGCGTCCTCGTCCTCGAAGCGGAGTCCGCGGCATGGGCGACCCAGATCCGGTACCTGTCGGGTGACCTCGCGCGCAAGGCGAACGAGGTGCTCGGCGGTCAGCACGTGACCCAGGTGCGTGTGGTCAGCGGGTCGCGTGAGCGCGGCGGGTCGACAGGGAATCGGTAACCGCGCTGGCAAAATACCTATGACCTGCATAAACGGCTTGTGGACGCCTAGGAGGCCCGAGTCCGGGCTGTGGTATGATGGGGCCTACCCGGGGCCTTGCTGGCGCTGACCGCGCCATTAGGTCGCTGGGTCTGCGATACGGCGTCGGGCAGCCGAGCGCGGGAATGACCTGTCGAGTACCGGATGGAGCACGTTGAACGCTCAACCAAGTGACTACGCGGCCAAGGACATCACCGTTCTCGAGGGCCTCGAGGCCGTGCGCAAGCGGCCCGGGATGTACGTCGGCTCCACGGGGCCACGAGGCCTCCATCATCTCCTCTACGAGGTGGTGGACAACTCCGTTGACGAGGCGATGGCGGGGCGGTGCTCGGCGATCGACATCGTCCTCCTGCCGGATGGGGGAGCGCGGGTGAGCGACGACGGGCGAGGCATCCCCGTCGACGATCACCCGACGATCGGCCGCTCGGCCCTGGAGGTCGTGATGACCGTCCTCCACGCGGGGGGCAAGTTCGACAGCAAGTCCTACGCGGTCTCCGGTGGCCTCCACGGTGTCGGCGTCTCTGTGGTGAACGCGCTGTCCGCGCGTGTCGAGGTCGAGGTTCGGCGCGATGGCCGGACCTGGGTGCAGCAGTACGTCCGGGGCGTGCCTGAGGGCCCCGTCACCGATGTCGGCCCCGCCGAGGGCGGCACAGGGACGACCATCACCTTCTGGCCGGACACGGAGATATTCGAGAGCTGCGACTTCAACTCGGACACCTTGACGACTCGCTTCCGCGAGACCGCGTTCCTGAGCGCGGGGCTTCAGATTCACATGCGCGACGAGCGTCCGTCCGAGGAGGATGACGCCCCCCGCGAGGTGACTTACCGGTACGACGACGGACTCCGGGATTTCGTGGCGCACCTGAACCAGTCGCGCGAGGCCCTGCACGACGAGATCATCCACTTCGAGGCGGAGGAGGAGGGCGAGCGGGAGGTGGAGCTCGCGCTCCAGTGGAACATGAGCTACCACGATTCCATCCACACTTTCGCCAACACGATCAACACCCACGAGGGCGGGACCCACGAGGAGGGCTTCAAGAAGGCGCTCACGAGCGTGGTCAACCGCATGGCCCGGGAATCGGGGCAGATCAAGCCGGGTGGCAAGGAGAAGGAGTTCACCCTCACCGGTGAGGACATCCGGGAGGGGCTGACGGCCATCGTCTCCGTCAAGCTCGCGGATCCGCAGTTCGAGGGCCAGACCAAGACCAAGCTCGGCAACACCGAGATCCGCAGCTTCGTCGAACGCACGAGCCACGAGCACCTGCGTCGCTGGTTCGAGGAGCACCCCGCGGAGACGCGGCTCATCGTCAACAAGGCCATCCAGGGCGCGCGGGCCCGTCTCGCCGCGCGCCAGGCACGGGAGCTCACGCGCCGCAAGGGCTTCCTCGACAGCGGCTCGCTACCGGGGAAGCTGGCGGACTGCCAGTCGAAGGACCCGACCGAGTCGGAGATCTTCGTCGTCGAGGGGGACAGCGCGGGCGGTTCGTCCAAGATGGCCCGCGACCGTGCGACGCAGGCGATCCTCCCGATCCGCGGCAAGATCCTGAACGTCGAGAAGGCCCGGCTCGGGAAGGTCCTCGAGAACAAGGAGATCCAGGCACTCATCACCGCTATCGGCACAGGCATCGGAGAGGAGTTCGAGCTCGACAAGGCCCGTTACCACAAGGTGGTCATGCTCATGGACGCCGATGTGGACGGAGCGCACATCCGCACGCTCGTCCTCACCTTCCTGTTCCGTCACATGCGGGACCTCATCGAGGCGGGCTACGTGTATATCGCGCAGCCCCCGCTCTACCAGTTGCAGCCGGCTGGCTCGAAGGACAAGAATAAGATCCGGTACGCCTTCAGCGACCGCGAGCGGGACGCGGTCATGGCTGAGATGCGCAATGGGTCGGGCGGCGACACGGGCGCCAGGTCGAAGAAGATCCAGATCGGGCGGTTCAAGGGACTCGGCGAGATGGATGCCGAGCAGCTGTGGGAGACGACGATGGATCCAGGCTCGCGGGTGATGCTGCAGGTCAACATGGACGACGCCGCGGCCGCCGACCAGATGTTCAGCACGCTCATGGGCGACGACGTGGGCTCGCGTCGGGACTTCATCGTTCGCAACGCGCGCGATGTTCGCTTCCTCGACGTCTGATGTGGCTCGAACGGGCCTGTTGGTGAGGCGGGCGCCTGGCATCCTTCTCGTCGTGGCCGGGTTGCTCCTGTCCGGATGCGAGCTGGCACAGCTGCCGTTCGTCTCGGAGGAGGCCTCCGGTGAGCCGGCCCGGAACTCCCTCGCGCACGACGACGAGAAGACGGTGTCGTTGACGATCTACCTCCGCACGGGGGGCTCGACGGACTCCATGCTAAAGCCCGTTCAGCGCGAGGTCCCCATCGAGGGCGACCTGCCGCACAAGGCCGTGGAGCTGCTCCTGTCCGGGCCGTCGGAGGATGAGAGGCTCGAGGCAGCGTGGCCGGTTGGCACGGACGTCATCGGGGTTGCCGTCGACGGGGGTGTGGCGACCGTCGACCTGACACACGACGCCCTTGGCGAGGTGAGCGAGCGCCCTGAGCAGCTGGCTCACCTCGAGTCGCTCGCGTTGGGCGCCCTCGTCAACACCTTGACCGAGTTCCCCTCCATCGACGAGGTCCGCGTCACCGTGGACGGCCACACGCCCGGGAGCCGCGATGACGTGGCCGACTTCTGGGGCGGCTGGGGCATCCCCGAGTCCATGACTCGCGACGAGACCTTGATCGGCGAGGAGGGTGAGGCGACCTCACCACACCTCGATGATTTCGGGCTCGAGACCCAGTCTGTGGGGTCCATGAAGGTTCCGGAGGTGGTCGTTCGCAGCGTTCGGATCCGTGACCGGGTCACCTATGTCCGTATCGTCGTCGAGATCGGCGACGCCGCAGACCCCGACCGGCCTCCCGATGGATTTCCCCGGAGCCGGGCGCAGATGAGCGCGGGTGCTCTGACGCTGGAGGTCGCAGACGTGCAGCCGCTGGCGGACGCGACGCTGGCCGATGAGCTCACCGAGCATGCAGGACCATGGTTCAGGGAGGTCTCGGTCACGGAGGCCACGGGGCTCGACGGGCTGCGCTTGCGCTTCGCGCCTCGAGGCGAGGAGGTCGCGCCCTTCCATCTGCACACCCGAAGAAGCCCCAGCCGCATCGTCCTCGACGTGAAGAAGTGATCCGCATGATGAGCACACGGATGGTGGCCCGACAATGACCGACGAGAACACCCCTCCCGACTTCGACGACCTGCCCGCGGTCCCCGACCCAGACTCCCCACTTGCGGATGTGGCGCTGCGGGTCGAGCCGATCGAGATCGAGGACGAGCTCCAGCGCTCGTACCTGGACTACGCGATGAGCGTGATCGTGGGTCGGGCCCTCCCGGATGTCCGTGACGGGCTGAAGCCGGTCCACCGCCGGATCATCTTCTCGATGTTCGAGGGAGGCCTCCGCGCGGGCACCCAGCACCGCAAGGCCGCTTCCGCGGTCGGCGATGTGATGAAGAAGTACCACCCCCACGGGGACTCCGCGATCTACGACGCGCTCGTCCGGATGGGCCAGGAGTGGGCGATCCGCTATCCCCTGATCGATGGGCACGGCAACTTCGGGTCGATCGACGGCGACCCTCCAGCGGCGATGCGGTACACCGAGGCGAGGCTCGCGGGCATCGCGATGGAGCTGGTGCGCGACATCGACGAGGAGACCGTCGACTTCGTCGAGAACTACGACGGTGAGGAGGAGGAGCCCGTAGTCCTGCCGAGCCGGTTCCCGAACCTGCTCGTCAACGGCTCCTCGGGGATCGCGGTGGGGATGGCGACCAACACGCCACCCCACAACCTGGTGGAGACCATCGACGCCACGATCGCTGCGCTTCACGATCCAGAGATCACCCTCGATCAGTTGATGCGGCTCATGCCCGGGCCGGACTTCCCGACGGGTGCGCTGATTCTCGGTACGGACGGTATCCGGGAGGCCTACGAGACCGGCCGGGGCTCCATCCGCATGCGTGCGGTGTCAGAGATCGAGGAGGACGCCAAGGGCGAGCGGATCGTGGTCACCGAGCTGCCCTACCAGGTCAACAAGGCGAACCTCGCGATCAAGATCGCGGACCTCGTCAAGGAGAAGCGGATCACCGGCATCCGCGATCTGCGCGACGAGTCGAAGCGCGACATCCGCCTCGTCATCGAGCTCAAGCGGGACGCGAACTCCCAGGTGGTGCTGAACCAGCTGTACAAGATGACGCAGCTCCAGGAGTCGTTCGGCGTGATCAACCTCTCGCTGGTCGACGGGGTGCCCCGGACACTCGACCTGAAGACGACGGTCCAGGCCTACATCAGCCATCAGATCGAGATCGTCACCCGCCGGACCCAGTACCGGTTGCGCAAGGCGGAGGAGCGGGTCCACGTCCTCGAGGGGTTGATGGTCGCGCTCGACAACCTCGACGCGGTGATCGCCCTCATCCGCGGAGCGGAGTCGGCGGATGCCGCGCTGACGGAGCTTCAGGAGCAGTTCGAGCTCTCAGAGATCCAGGCGCGGGCGATCCTCGACATGCAGCTGCGTCGGCTCGCGCAACTCGAGCGCCAGCGGATCATCGACGAGTACAACGAGCTGCAGGAGCGCATAGCGGATCTGCGCGACATCCTCGCCCGCCCCGAGCGCGTGCGGGAGATCATCGTCGAGGAGCTCACGGAGATTCGCGACACGTACGGGGACGCGCGCCGCACCCGCATCGTGCCCGGCGAGGGCGAGCTCGACATGGAGGACCTCATCACACGCGAGGATGTGGTCGTCACCCTGACCCGCGCCGGGTACGTGAAGCGCACCAAGGCATCGGAGTACCGCACACAGAAGCGCGGCGGCAAGGGCGTGGCGGGAACGACGTTGCGCGCGGACGACATCGTCCGTGACCTGTTCGTGACCACCACCCACCACTGGCTGCTCTTCTTCACCAACCAGGGCCGCGTGTACCGGGTCAAGACCTGGCAGATCCCCGAGAAGTCACGTACCGCGCGAGGTGTGTACGTGGCGAACGTCGAGGGCCTCGCGCTCCAGCCCGAGGAGACGATCGCGTCCGTGCTCTACCTCGAGGATCTCCAGGCGGAGAG
Source organism: Nitriliruptorales bacterium (assembly GCA_007119035.1). Classification (GTDB taxonomy): domain Bacteria; phylum Actinomycetota; class Nitriliruptoria; order Euzebyales; family Egibacteraceae; genus SKQL01. Next base: position 55,600 of record SKQL01000082.1, read on the forward strand.
CGATCGGCACCTGTTGTTCGCCACCAAGCACGGCATGGTGAAGCGGACGCCCCTGTCCGCCTACGACTCACCGCGCCAGGTGCTGATCGCGATAAAGCTCCGCGAGGGTGACGAGTTGATCGGTGTGCAGGTCACAGAAGGCGACGACGAGGTGTTCTTCGTCAGCCGCCGGGGCATGGCCATCCGGTTCCACGAGTCCGATGCCAGGTCGATGGGACGCGACACGAGCGGTGTGCGGGGCATGGCGCTCAGCGAGAGCGACGAGGTGCTTGCGATGACGCGCGCTGTGCCCGACGGACAGCTGCTCGTCGTCACGAACGAGGGCTACGGTAAGCGCACCCCACTCGAGCGCTACCCACAGCAGCGTCGGGGAGGCAAGGGTGTGAAGACAGCCCAGCTGTCAGACACCCGGGGCGGCCTCGTCGGCGCGCTCGTGGCTGCGTACGAGCAGGAGGTGTTTATCGTGACCGACTCAGGAACGATCATCCGGATGGATGTGAAGGACATCCGCCCGACCGGCCGCGCGACCCAGGGCGTGCGGGTGATGAAGCCCGGCGAGGGAGCGAAGGTCGCCGCGGTGGCACCAGTGGTAGGCGACGACGAGTTGGACGATGCCGGGGCCGAGCCCGGCCTCGACTGACGCTGTTAGGGGCTTGGAGATGTCCTCACCGGACCAGACCGCAACCCAGCCCGCGACGGCCCCGCCGTCCAAGGCCGCTCCCCGTCCACGGGGCCAGGGCATCAGACGGCGGACGACCGTGCGCAAGGTCGACCCGTGGTCGGTGCTCAAGCTGAGCCTCGTGTTCTATTTCTGCCTGCTCCTTGTGGTCATGCTGGGGTTGGCGGTGTTCTGGGCCGTGGTGAACCGGCTGGGCGTCGTCGACACGCTCCTGGCCTTCCTCGGCGAGCTCCAGTTCGACGTCGAGATCGATGGCGGGAACCTGGCCCGCGCGGTCTTCCTGACGGGCCTGCTCAACGTGGTGCTGTGGAGCGGGATCAACGTGTTCGCGGCTCTTCTCTACAACCTGGTCGCCGATGTGGTGGGCGGATTGCGCGTCACGTTGCTCGACGACGAGTAGGGGTGGGCGTGTGCGGTCCGATCCGCTACTAGCTAGACTCATGTTTCGCACGAGGGCCATTAGCTCAGTCCGGTTAGAGCGCACCCCTGATAAGGGTGAGGTCCGAGGTTCAAGTCCTCGATGGCCCACGTCCTGCTGCCTTGCCCGGAAGGTTCGGATCGATGCGTAAGCTCGCCTTGTTCACCATGATCGCAGCCGGCATCGCCGCCCTGCTGAGGAAGCAACGTGAGCGGGAGCTCGAAGAGGCGGTTTGGGAGGAGCCTCGCGACCTCTAAGCGGAGAGGTCGCACCCGGGCCCTTAGCTCAGTTGGTAGAGCGCCGCCTTTGCAAGGCGGAGGTCGCCGGTTCGATTCCGGCAGGGTCCACCCACGTGTGAGGCCCACCACCGTCGGGCATCGTCGTTAGGACGTGCTGACAGGAGGTTTGGATGCCATCTTTGACGCCCGACCTTTGGGCCGACCACTACAAGCGTCTGCGGCCATACGTCCTCGAGGAGTGGCCGGACGTGGACGAGGGTCGGCTCGGCGCGATCGTGGGCGACTTCGAAGCGTTGGTGGGCCTGGTCTCGCGGACGACCGGCTACTCCGAGGAGTTGGCGCGTCAGCAGCTGCTCGCGATCGACGTGGACGAGGAGGACGTGTCCACCGGCCCCGCGGGGGAGGAGCCGCCCGCGAGCCTCGACCAGCTGCGCCTCGCACAGGGGTTCGCCGCCGACGAGCGTGACATGGTCGTCCGCCACCTGGAGAAGCTCAACCGTCGGCTGCGCAAGTTCTCTGCGGAAGCCACAGAGCTCGAGGTCAGCGTCAACCAGCGAGGGGAGACGAACCAGGAAGTCGTCCTCGAGGCGTGGTTGCCGAAATTCCCCCATATGGTCGCGACCTCCGGCGAGCCGGAGCTCAAGACCGCGTTGCGTGAGGCGCGCGACCGGATGTGGCGCCAGATCGACGACGCGGTCAACCGACGCAAGGAGCTGCGTTAGCGCCTCGGACGAAGCGCACCGTACTCTGGGCCCTGACGGTCATCGAGCGGTTGGGGTAGCCATGGGTCGTTGGTTCTGGGCGATCGTCGTCGTGGGGCTGCTAACCGCTGCGGCCACCCCCCTGCGCCCTGTCTACGTGCTGGCCCCCCTCCTCGGGTTATCCATCTGGCGGGTCGGCGTCGCGTCGCTTGCTTCATTCCGCAACGGGGCGGGACACATCCCCTCCGGGGATCCCGTCCCCCTGGACCTCGAAATCGAGCGGATCACGTTCTGGTGCCAGGGATGCGGCGCGGAGTTTCTCCTGCTGGTACGGGGGACAGAGTCGTCCCCGCGTCACTGCGGGGAGCGGATGACCGAGCGTCGAGAGGTCTCACGGGGCTTGTGATTCGCGGTCGAGCCCTAATCACAGGGTTGTCGTCGAGTTTCCCCATCTGGGGATGAACCTGTGGAACAGAACAACGTCGACGCCATTTCGAACGGCCGTTTGTCCCCACCTGTGGATGAAGGTGGGGATAACGTCAACGGTATTTGCTGAGCAGCACGAGGCCGGCCCCCATCAGCGCGAACCCCCACACGAGGTTCAGCGCGCCTCCGGGCAGCGTGACGACATAGCTCATCATCACGAGGAAGACCCCGAGCAGGATCGCTGCGAGGCCTGTCACCGCGAGCCATGCGGGGCTTCGCTTGCGCTTGCGCCCCGCGGTGCGCCGGTTGAGGGCTTGTTTCTTGGGGCGGGATCTTGCCACGGCGTATCCTTCCGTCCGGGAACGGGATGGTAAGCCTCGACGTTGTGCAGGTGGTCAGTGGAAGAGGCGGGCGATGCAGGGTGAGGAGCCTGAAGGCGGACCCCCCGGTCGGGGGACGCTTCGCGAGCCGCGGTTGTTGCTGGCCGCCACGCTCGGGCTGCTCGCGGCGATGCTCGTGATCTCAGCCCAGGCGGAGCGCTCGGGCCAGGTCGAGCCCACCGACCGGATCGGCCGACGGATCGAGCTCTCAGAGCTCATCGCCCAGGAGCAGGACCGCACCGCTGAGCTCGAGGCCCGGGTCGAGGACCTGAGCGAGCAGGTCGCCCAGTACGAGTCGGCGGCGGTCGAGGGCTCGAGCGAGCTCGCCGACGTGCAGCGCGTCGTGGAGGAGCTGGCCGTGCCAGCGGGCTTGAGCGACGTGCGCGGAGCCGGCCTCGTCGTCACGCTCGAGGATTCTGTGCAGTCCTACGACGGCGAGGGCGATCCCAACGACCTCGTGATCCACGAGCAGGACATGCGGGCGGTGCTCAACGCGCTGTGGGCCGGGGGAGCGGAGGCCATCAGCATAAACGGCTCCCGGGTCCTCGCCACCAGCGCAATCCGGTGCGTGGGCACGACCCTCTACCTCAACGGGCGCTCCTATGTGCCACCGTTCGTCATCGAATCGATCGGCGACCCGGCGGACCTCGAGGCGGAGTTGGCCCGCGATTCAGCCGTCACCCGCTTCGCCGGAGCGGTGCAGGAGTTCGACCTCGGATTCGAGGTCGAGGCTTCCGAGGACCTTGTCGTTCCCGCCCACTCCGGGCTGTCCAACCTCGAGGTCGCACAGCCTGCGGGTGGGGAGTCCTAGACGTGCAGGCTCGAGGCTCGCGTCTGGTGGGCGCCTTCGGCTGGGTCCTCAGCGTCGCCGGCGCGGTGGTGCTGCTCTACGTGGTCTACGTGCTCTTCTGGACGGGGCTTGGCACAAGCCGGGAGCAGTCGAGCATGCTCGAGCAGTGGGAGACCACCGTCGGTGAGGTCGAGGAGGCCACCGTGCGACCGGGGGTCGAAGGGGAGGCGGGCGAGCCTGCGCCACCCGAGCGCGACGATGTCGTCGGCACGGCGCCGGAGGTCGGGGACGCGGTCGCGGTGGTCGCGTTCCGCCGACAGGGGACGGAGGCGACCCCGGTGACCGACGACCACCTCGTCGTCGTCGAGGGGGTGGGTTACTCGGATCTGCAGCGGGGGCCGGGACACTACCCGGGCACCGCGATGCCCGGTGAGGACGGCAACTTCGCGGTGGCGGGGCACCGGGTGACCTACGGTGCGCCCTTCCATCGCCTCGACGAGCTGCGTGACGGTGACGAGATCCACGTGTGGGACCGCCAGGGTGAGCACTACGTCTACGCGATCCGCGACACCGCGATAGTGGCGCCCTCCGCGTCGTGGGTGATCGGCCGGGACCCGCTCGAGACCGCCGCCCCGACGATCACGCTCACGACCTGCCACCCGCGTTACTCGAATCGGGAGCGGATGATCGCGTTCGGGGAGCTCGTGTCGTGAGGATGCTGCGCGTGGTCGTCGTCTCGGTCGTGATCGCCTTGGTGGTGGTGTTGCTGTTCAGCGTCGTGTTCCCCTGGGTGGACCAGTTGCTCCTGACCGATCCCGTGATGGGATGAGCGACTCCGCTCAGCCGATGCCCCCGGGTGGGCGGGCCGTCCCGCCGGGTGTGCCCACGACGTATGAGTACCCCCAGGTGACGGCCACCCGGCTGCTCGACGACGCCGCCCAGGACTTCCCCGAGACCGACGCGATCGACTCGAGCGGGCACCGTCTCACCTACCGGGCGCTCGCCGACCAGGTGGATCGCCTCGCGACCGCCTTCGCGGAGATGGGCCTGCGCGACGGCGATCGAGTCGGTGTCCTGCTCCCCGCCTGTCCCCAGCGCGTCGTGACGTTGTTCGCCGCCTGGCGGGTAGGGGCCGTCGTCGTCCTGCTCGAGCCGGATGAGCAGGATCTGCAGGCGCCGATCAACGAGACCGGTTGCCGGATCGTCGTCTGCCTCGCGCACCTCTACGCACGGCTGGGTGGCCTCAAGGGACGACTCGCGACAGTGACGCACATCCTTGCCACCGGCGTCGAGGACTACCTTCCGTTCCCTCGGAACGTCGTAGCGCCGTTGACGCGTAGGCGTCGAGGCGCGTACCGCAGGATCCCACGCCGGGAGGGCGTCACCCGCTTCAAGGATCTGATACGGCGCACCGTCCCCGCGCCCCCGGAGCGCCCCACTCGGGCGGGGGTGCCAGCGATCGTGGCTGAGGGCTATGTCGCGACCCATGCGGAGCTGGTTGCGGGGGCTTTCCAGCTGCGTCTATGGGTTCCCGACATCCAAGCGGGACGGGAGCGGCTCGTGAACCTGGCGTCGCCCGCCTCGCTGGTCGAGGTGGGGGCCACGCTCGGACTGGGCGTGCTCGCCGCCTCCACCCTCGTCCTTCCCACCGGCGCCGGGTCGCCACCCACACGCGCGCTTCGGCGGAGCCACCCCACCCTGCTCGTCGGAGATCCGGGGATGTTCACGGCCGTCTCCGGGGGAGACCCGATCGAGTCCCTTCGCGTGGGGCTCGCCACCGGCCCGCTCGATCCCGCCACGGTCCAGGCGATCCACGACGCGAGTGGTGCCCGTGTTCGCGGAGGCCTCGCCGTCCCGGGTGTGTCCGCCCTCGCCCACGCCAATCCCGTCTACGGTCGGGCCCGATTGCGGTCGGCGGGTCTGGCGCTACCCGACACGGAGACGGCGGTGGTCGCCGAGGACGGTAGCCCGCTGCCCCAGGGAGCGGTCGGTGCATTGGCCGTCCGCGGCCCGAGCGTCGCGGGTGCCCGCTGGTCCACGGGCGCCCGAGCAGCGGTGTCCCTCGGCGATCCCTGGGTGGCGACCCCGTTTCGGGGGCACCTCGACGGAGACGGCTATCTCTGGCTCGACGAGCCCGCGTAGGATGGGATCGATGGCAAAGCGCGTGTTCCTCGTCGACAACTACGACAGCTTCACCTACAACCTGGCCCAGGAGCTCGGCGAGCTCGGCGCCGAGGTGACGGTGACCCGCCACGACGCGTTCACGATCGCCGAGCTCGAGGCGGACCCTCCCGACGGCATCGTCATCTCGCCGGGTCCCGGCACGCCTGCAGACGCAGGCCTCTCGAACGAGGTGATCCGCACATTCGCGGGCCGAGTCCCGATCCTGGGTGTCTGCCTCGGCCATCAGTGCATCGCAGAGGCCTACGGCGGCCGTGTGGTGCGCGCGTCCGAGCTCTTCCACGGCAAGACCTCGAGTGTGGCGCATGACGGCAAAGGGGTCTTCACCGGGTTGCCGCAGCTATTCGAGGCCACGCGGTACCACTCCCTCGTGGTCTCGCCCGAAGACCTGCCGGCCGAGTTGCTCGTCACCGCGACGACGTCGGGCGTCGCGGGCGGAGAGCTCATCATGGGCCTGCGGCACCGGAGCCTCGCCCTGGAGAGCGTGCAGTTCCACCCGGAGTCGATCCTCACGGGCGTGGGCATGGACCTCCTGGACAACTTTCTGCGGGTGCTGGCTCAGCCGGTAGAGGCCTAACGCATGGAAGGGGTCGCGGTCGTCGGGGCGGGCATCAGTGGTTTGTTGGCGACCCAACGACTGCGCGCCCGTGGCATCAGCGTGACCCTGCTCGACCAGGCGCCCTCCCCCGGTGGGCGGCTTGCCACACGCGTGATCGACGACGCGACCGTGGACCACGGAGCCCAGTTCCTCACCGCACGCGAGGCGCCATTCGTCGAGCTGATGGAGGCGTGGCGCGGCGAAGGGTGCCCGATCCGGGTGTGGGCCCACGGCTTCGCGCGTGCTGACACGATCGACGACCTGCCTGGTGGTGCGCTCCCCGCCGAGGACGGGCACCCGCGCTACGTCGTCGGCGGGGGAATGGCGACGCTTGCGGCCCACCTCGCCGCCGAGGTGCCTGCGCGGTGCGGCCATGCGGCCACCCGCGCGGAGCCGGTTGCGGGCGGGTGGCGTGTGCACGCGGATACCGTCTCGGGGCCGGTGACCGTCGACGCGGAGGCCCTGCTCCTCACCGCCCCCTTACCGCGGTCAGCGGCCTTGCTGGAGGGCGGGCTCGACGTGGCGGGGATCGACGGCTACGACCCCTGCGTGGCCTTGCTCGCGCCCCTCGACCGGGCCCCCGCCCTCCCCGAGCCCGGTGGCGTTCAATTTGCGGGGGGACCCGTCTCCTGGCTCGCTGACAACGCGGCGAAGGGGATCTCCTCGCAGCCCGCGCTCACCGTGCACGCGAGCGCCGAGGAGAGCGTGCTCCTCGAGGGGATGTCCGATGACCACGTGGCCACGAGATTGTGGTCGCTCGTGGAGCCGTGGGTGGCGGGCGCACAGCCGACGACGCGTCTGGTCGAGCGCTGGCCTCACGCGCAGCCGCGGGGCCTCCACCCGCAACGCTGCCTGCGCACAGAGGTGCGGGGTCGCCCGCTCGTGCTCGCAGGTGACGCGTTCGCGGGCCCACGCGTGGAGGGAGCGGCCCTGAGCGGGTTGGCTGCGGCGGAGGCTCTGGGGTAGCGGGTCAGTCTTCGTTCCCGCGGCCGCGCTCGCCCGATGCTCCCGGACCGTCGTCGTCTTCGTCGTCGTCGTCGTCTTCGTCGTCGTCGTCTTCGTCGTCGTCTTCGTCGTCGTCTTCGTCGTCATCGGGCTCCGGCTCGGGCTCCGGGCCGTCTGAGATCACGATCGTGACCGTCGAGTTCCGCTCCACCTCGCCAGGACCCGGATCCTGGTCGCTCACCCGTCCTTCGCTCACCTCGTCGTGGAAGGAGCGCTCCACTCGGACCTGCACGCAGGGCTGAGGGTCGCACGCCTCCTCGAGTCGTCTGATCGCGGCTTCCTCGTTCTGGTTGCGCACGTCAGGGAGCGTCACCGTCGATGTGCCCTCGGAGACGGTCAGGGTCACCGTCGACTCCCGTGCGACGTCGGTGTCGGGCGCGGGGTCCTGGGATATGACGTATCCCGCCTCCACCTCGTCGGACTCGGTGTGCTCCACCTCGACCATCAGGCAGGGGGGAGGCCCGCACAAACCTTCGAGCTCGGATCTCGCCGCGTTCTCCTGCTCACCCTCGACGTCGGGCAGCGTCACCGTCTCCGGCCCGCTCGACACCACGAGGGAGACCTCGGTGTCGACCTCCGGCACCATCTCCCCGGCCGGCGGCTCGCTGCGGATGACGTGCCCCTCCTCGATGTCGTCGTCGGGCTCCCGGGACGTGACGCCGATGCCGAGGTTGCGGTCGATCAGCTCACGGCGCGCGTCCTCCTCCGGCAGGCCCTCGAGGTCGGGTACCTCGACCATCGGCGCGCCAGCGCCCAGGTGGAGCACCACCTCGCTGCCCTCCTCGACCACGGTCCCCGCCTCGGGGTCGGTCGCTGCGACCTCACCGGCCTCCACCTCGTCGGTCTCGACCTCGTCGCCGAGGACGGGCTGGAGGTTCTCCTCCCGCAATATCCGTTCCGCCGCCGCCAGCTCCTCACCGACCACGTCGGGCAGTTCGACCTCGACGACCTGGTCGGAGAGCAGGTTCGCGAGCAAGACGCCCGCGAGGGCGAAGATGCCCAGCAGCACGATGCCGAGCAGCACGAGCCACAGGCCCCGGTTGCTTCCCTCGTCCTCCACAGGCGGGGTTTCGACGGCCGTCTTCGGGGGGGAGGCGGTCATGACCGCTGTCCGATCGCCACCTTCGAGTGCCTGGGTGGCGGAGTAGGCGCCGAGCGCCGCCGCGGCGATGGGCAGCCCGGCGGCGACTCGTTGAAGATCCGCGTTGAGGTCACGCGCAGTCGCGTACCGGGCGTCGGGCTCCTTGGCCATCGCCTTCATCACGATGGCGTCGAGGTCGGCCGGGACCGCGGGGTTCACCTCCGACGGCGATGGAGGCACCTCGGAGACGTGCTGGTACGCGAGCGCGACCGGCGTGTCGGCGGTGAAGGGCGGACGGCCCGCCAACAGCTCGTAGAGGACGCAACCGAGGGCGTAGATGTCGGTGCGCCGGTCCACCTCGTGGCCCTTGGCCTGCTCTGGGGCGACGTACGCGGCGGTGCCGAACACCGTGGCCGTCTGCGTGACGTTCTCCGCGTTGACCGCCCTCGCGATGCCGAAGTCGGCGACCTTCACCTGCCCGTCGTCGGACAGGAGGATGTTGCCGGGCTTGATGTCGCGGTGGATGAGGCCGCGCTCGTGCGCGTAGTGCAAGCCCAGCGCGGCACCGCCGACGATCTCCGTCGCCCGTTCCGGGCCGATCCGCGTGGTCTTGAGGGTGTCGCTGAGGGACTGCCCCCGCACGTACTCCATGATGATGAAGGGGCGCGAGTTCTCCTCCCCCGCGTCGTACACCGCGACGATGTTGGGATGGGTGAGGCTTGCCACCGCCTGTGCTTCCCGGCGGAATCGCGCGAGGAAGGCGGGGTCGTCGGCGTAGCGGGCATGGAGGATCTTGGCCGCGACCTCGCGGTCGAGCTGGGCGTCGTATGCGAGGGCGACGTCGGCCATGCCCCCCTGTCCCAGGGTGCCCCGGAGCTCGTACCGCCCCGCGAGCGTGCGAACCGCCCCCGGGCCTCCAACCGCCTGCGTCTCATCCATCAATGCGTCCCCGGACTCTCCTGAATAGGGGCTAGCGATCGCCCAACGCCGCCTCCACGACCTGCCTTGCGATCGGTGCGGCGACACCACCGCCCGTGGCGTCGTCCCCCGCGTCGGCCACGACCACGGCCACTGCCACCTGCGGGTCCTGCGCGGGTGCGAATCCTGTGAACCATACGGCAGGCGATCTGCCTTCGCCTGTCTGGGCGGTCCCAGTCTTGCCTGCTACTTCCGTACCGTCCACCTGGGCGGCCGTGCCCGTGCCGCTGTCGACGACCTGCACCATCATGTCGCGCAGCGCCCGCGCGGTGTCGGGTGACACCGCCTGCGCGCTGCCGTCGATCCGCCACCGCTCCGGGGAGTACTGCTGGACGATGCGCCCAGCGGTGTCCTGGACATGGCGGACCAGATGCGGCTCCAGGACCTCTCCGTCGTTGCCGATTGTCGCTGAGATCATCGCCATCTGCAGCGGCGTCATTGCGACGTCGCGCTGCCCGATCGCTGACTGGGCGGCCCCCGGCTCGTCCAGGTCCTCTCCCGGGAAGCGGCTGGCGGCGACGTCGGGGAGCTGGAAGTCGGGGGCGTGATTGACGCCGAAGCGCTCCGCCTGCGTAACGAGTCGGTCGCCGCCGAGGTCGAGCCCGATCTGGGCGAATGTGGTGTTGCAGCTGACTTCCATCGCGTCCGCGAGCGAGACCTCGTCGCCGTCAGCGCACACGCCACCCCCGAAGTTCCCGATGGATGCGGTCGTGAGCGGCAACTCGAGACGTGCGGGATCCGGGTACGTCGTCTCGGGACGGACCCCCGACTCGAGCGCCGCGGCGGCAGTGATCAGCTTGAATACCGACCCCGGAGGATACGTCTCCCGGGTCGCGCGGTTGAGCGCGGGGTTGCGGGGATCCTCGGCGAGCTCCTCCCAGGCGGCTCGGACGGTGTCGCCGTCGTGGGAGGCGAGCGGGTTGGGGTCATAGCTCGGGGAGGAGTAGAGCCCGAGGACCGCACCGCTCTGGGGGTCGAGGGCCACCAGCGCGCCGGTATGGCCTTCGAGGGCCGCCTCGGCCGCCGCCTGCACGGCCGGATCGATCGTCAGCTGCACGGTGTCCCCCACGCGTTGGCGGCCCGCGAGGAGGTCGGCGATGTTGCGGGCGAACACCTCCGGTGAGCTGCCCGTGAGGAAATCGTTGAACGACTGCTCGATCTCCGAGCGCCCGTAGATGTAGGAGTAGAAGCCGGTTACATGGGCGTAGCGCGAGCCTTCGGGATAGCTGCGCTGATACCTGAGGCGCCCACCCGTGTCGTCACTTCGTGCGATGGCCTCGCTGTCCGCGCGCTCGCCGACAACGATCGAGCCGCGGGCGAGCTCGTACTCCGCGATCAGACCACGTGCGTTGCGCGGGTCCTCCCGCAGCGAATCCGCTTGCCATACCTGGATGATGTTGAGGTTCACGAACAGGGCCCCGAAGAGGACCACGAGCCCGAGCGCCACCCGCCGGATGCGGACGTTCACTCCTCGCCCCTCACCGCGCCGGTCGAGTCCACGTCGGCGAGCTCAGCCGCCTGCCCGTCAGAGTCCGCGACGTAGGGCTCGTCCTCCCAGCGCGGCTCTCCGGGCGGCGTCCTCCTGCGGCTGCGCGCGGGGGCGGGAGCGCTGATCCGGACCAGGAGGGCGATCAGCACGTAGTTCGCCAGCAGCGAGGACCCCCCGTAGGACATGAAGGGGAGCGTGATGCCCGTGAGCGGGATGAGCCGCGTCACCCCCCCGATGATGATGAAGACCTGCAGCCCGAAGATCGTGGTCAGCCCGAGTGCGAGTAGGGCCCCGAACTCGTCGCGGGCGCGCATGGCGATGCGGAACCCACGCCCCACGATGAGCAGGAAGCACAACAGGATGGCGGCGGTCCCGAGCAGCCCGGCCTCCTCACCGAAGGCGGAGAAGATGAAGTCCGTCTCGACGAACGGGATGAAGTCCGGCTGGCCCTGCCCCAGTCCCACGCCGCTGATGCCCCCCGTGCCGAAGGCGAACAGGGACTGTGCGAGTTGGTAGCCGTCACTCGTGTAGCGCTCCCACACGTCGATCCAGATCGCCACGCGGCTCTGGACGTGGCTGAACATGTGGTAGGCGAAGTACCCGCCGACGCCCGCGAGCGCGACGCCTGCCAAGGGGTACGCGAGGCGGCCGGTCGCGACGTACAGCACGACGAGGAACACGCCGTAGAACAGCAGCGAGGGCCCGAGGTCGTTCTGCAGGCCCAGCACCGCGATGCCGACGGCCCATATGGCCAGCAACGGGACGAAGGCCCGCAGAGGCGGAACCATGACAGGGCCCAGGCGGTTGGTCGCGACCGCGAGGATGTCGCGCTTCTCCGCGAGATAGCTCGCGAAGAACGTGGTGAGGCCGAGCTTGGCGATCTCGACGGGCTGGATGGTGAGTCCCGCGACGTGGATCCAGATGCGCGCCCCGTTGACCTCGCGTCCGATCACGGGGAGCAGCGGCGTCAGCAGCAGGAGGACGGAGCCCAAGCCGATGAGGTACCGGTACCGATCCAAAGAGAGGTGGTCGCGGAGGACGATGAGCGTGGCGACGAATGCGAGCATCGCCACGATCGACCACACCACCTGCGCGTCGGCGAACGCGGCCGCATCGGCATTGCGGTCGATGCGGGCGAAGTCGATGCGGCGAACCATGACGAGCCCGAGCCCGTTCAGGAGCACAGCGACGGGAAGGAGGACAGGGTCGCTTCCGGGCGCGAGCCAACGCTTCGCGAGGTGGGCGATGGCCGCGCCCCCGATGAAGACGCCCCCGTAGGTCAGCACCGCGTTGGGCACTTCGGGCTGTTGGCTCAGTTCGACGAGTGACGCGGCGGTCAACGTGGTCAGGATCGCGAGGATCAGCAATCCAAGTTCGGTGTTGGACCGTCGGCGGTTGGCCGCCCGGTCGACGGCGTCAGCCATCGGCGAGCGTATCCGTGCGGGTGATGAGGGCCATCCCCGCTAGGTGCCGTCGTCGCCGGGGGGCGCGTCGCCGTCGAGGTTGCGCTCGAGGTTGATCAGGTAGTTGCGCGCCTCGGTGACGGACCTGGCGGTGATGCCGTCCTCGATCTGCTCGCGTTGCCATTCGGGGAAGTCGCTCAACTCGAGACTGGTGACCTCGTCGTCGATGACCCGGTTGAGGGGGACGTTGCCGACCTGCTCCGGGACGCCGCGGAAGATCGCGACCTGACCCTCGTGCGCGCCGACGAAGTAGGCGCGTGACAGCAGCATGTACGCCCCGCCGCCGATGATCCCCAGCAGCAGGACGAGCCCGAGGAGCGTGGCCATCACCCGCTTGCCACGGCCGCTTCCCTCGGTCGCGCCGATGCGGTCGGGCCGGGTCTCCACACCTTGTTGCGCTCCGAAGCGCCCGAGTCGCTTCGCCCAGTCGTCTGCGTCGCCGTCATTGGATGTGCGTATCCGCCGAACGTCCTTCTGCCGGGGTGCACGTCGGCGGGCGCCGTTGTCGCCAGCCTCGCCCACACGGAGAAGCACGAGGGTGATGTTGTCGGGCCCGCCAGCCTCGTTGGCCTGAGCGATGAGCAGCTGGACCGCCTCGTCGCCGCCCGAGGAGGATTCGAGGACTTCCGCGAGGTCGGCGTCGTTCAGGGGCCCGGTGAGGCCATCGGAGCACAGGAGCACCTGGTCGCCGGGTTGCAGGCGAATCGGTGGGAGGGAGTCCACCACCACGGCGGCCTCGTTTCCGATCGCGCGCGTGATGACGTTGCGCTGTGGATGGGTGGCGGCTTCGTCCCGTGAGAGTCGTCCCTCGGTGACGAGTCGTTGGACGAGTGTGTGGTCGGTGGTCAGCTGGGTGATGCCCTCTCCCGGTCGCAGGAGGTAGGCGCGGCTGTCGCCGACGTGGGCGACATGGAGCCGCCCCTCACGCAGCAGGGCGGCGGTGAGTGTTGTGCCCATGCCCTTGAGGTTCGGCTGCTCGACCGCCAACTCGACGACGCGGCGGTTGGCCTCGTGCAGCGCCTCGGCGAGGGCCTCGTCCGCTTCCTCCCCCGACGCGAAGGTTGCGTCGTCCAACGCAGCCAGCGGTTCGAGAGCGGTCTTCGAGGCCACCTCCCCGCCTGCGTGACCACCCATGCCGTCGGCGACCGCGAAGAGTTGCTCTCCCGAGAAGAAGTCGTCCTCGTTGTCCTGCCTGACCTTGCCCACGTCAGTCCGGGCGAAGGCGGAAACCCGCATGTGGCGCTCCGCTCTCATTTTCGGACCTCGACCATGGTCCGGCCGATGCCCAACTGGTCGCCAGCGGCGATCGGCGTCGACTGCGTCACTTTCACCTGATTGAGGAACGTCCCGTTCGTGGACCCGAGATCGTCGATCAACCACCGCTTCCCGTCGTAATGGATCCGGGCGTGGCGGTCACTGGTGTAGGGGTCGGAGATGGTCACGGTCGAGTCACCGCTGCGGCCGAACGTGATGTCCTCCGTCGACAGTTGGACGACACGGGGGGCTCCGCCGGAGCGGTGCACGACGATCTCCCGGGGCGCGACTCTCGGGGGGTCGGCGGATGCCTGGGCCGGGGAGGTGCGAGTCGCCTTCCCCGGGCGCCCGGTGGCTCGGGAGCTCTTGGCAGGGGCAGGCCTCGCGCGCGGGGTCTTCGGGGGGGCCACGTCTCTCACGACCGCGGTGACCGCCCTCGCGACGAACACGTAGAGCAGGAGCAGGAACAGTCCCTGGAGCACCGTGAGGATGATGGGTGGCATCCCTTAGCCCGCCTCCTCAGCGAAGGCGAGTCGCACGCTGCCGAGCTCGATCTGATCCCCGTCGCGGATGTCCGTGCGTTGGACGGAGTTCCCGTTGACCCGCACGCCGTTGGTCGAGCCCAGGTCTTCGATCGACCACCCGCGCGACGACCGCTGCAGCTTGGCGTGGCGGCGTGAGACAGACGGGTCGTCGAGGGTCACGTCGCAACCCGGGAGACGCCCGAGGAGGCTGCCGGTGGCGATCGGGATCTGCTGGCCGTTGCCGTCCCCCGACAGGATCCGGACCGCGGCCCGGGTGCTGGCGGGCGGGGGCTCGAGCGTCTGCGTCACCGCGGGGGCAACCGGTGGCGCTTTGGGTGCGGGACGGGGCGCGCTAGCCTGCCGGGCCTTGGCCTCGATCTTGCCGCGAAGCTCGTACGTGCCCGGGCGCACATCGTCGTCGACGCGGATCTCGATGCGGACGGGGCCCTTGAGGCGCCAATTGCGCTCCCGTGCCGTGCGATGGACGACGCCCGCGAGCTCGTGGCGCAACGCTTCCCCGTAGCCCTGGAATCGATCAGCGTCCGACTCGCTCAGTTGCAGCCGGTAGACGTTTGGTATCACGATCCCGTCGACGTCCACCTGCTTGTAGTGGCCCGCGTAGCGTTGTATGGCCTTGGCCAACTCGACGGGCTGGAGACCGGAACGGAAGGCGCGCGCGAAGAAACCCTCCACGGCGCCTTCGAGGCGTCGCTCAAAATCCCGGAGTATGGCCATACGTTCCTAGGGCCCTCTTTCCGTGTGCACAACTACAAGGGTCCGATACCTGAGTCTATAGAGCAACACGCCTGGAAGTGTGATCACTGCCTGTCCACAGGTGCAGTGGTCGGCGGCGCCTGCGCCCGCCGCTTGGTAGACTCCTCTGCTGCGTGCGTGAACGCGCGCGGGCTGCTCGGGCGAGTGGCGGAATTGGCAGACGCGCAGGATTCAGGTTCCTGTGGGCTTCGGCCCTTGGGGGTTCAAGTCCCCCCTCGCCCACTGCTCCGGTAGGACATGACCCGAACTCAAACCTTCAGGCTCGGCTGGAGGCCGACGCGGGCGTGGTTCGGCGGCGGCCTGTCTGCTTCGCGACCGACGGCCCACGTCGCGGGCACTGCTCGTCAGGTTGGAGGGCGCCGGGACCACTCGTTCTAGCTGCCCGGTATGCCGGCGGGCAAGCCGTTCGCGGGTCATTTCTGGGAGCGTGTCCCACACAACCGCTGTTCTACGCGCGGGCGCCAGGATCGCTAGCGGCACATATGGCTCATCAGTGGTGATGCTCGAGGTTGTCGCAGAACGCTGGTCCATGTGCTGCTCGCCGCCAAGACGCACGCGCATGGCAGTCACGGTTGCACGTGTTCCGGGCGTTGGGGTTTCGTCATCGTTGAGTGTCAGCGATGGGCTACTCGTGGGTGGCCGCGAAGGATGACCCGTGTCCTGGATGGTGAGCACCACGATACAGCCGTCGGGCTCCTGGTACTCGTAGACCAGCAGCCTCCATCGCCACGGCTCTGTGTCCGAGGACAACCCAGTCAAGCGCCGTTGGCAGTGCGGCAACGGGAAGCGCCAGGCAGGTGCCGGGCACCCCTGTCACGAGGGTGGACGGAACCCGTAGATCATCATTGTTCCGTCGCCTGGCACCACCATGAGCTCCGCCGTCCAGGTTGCCGACTCCCCCGATGAGGTCATGAGAGCCACATGGCAGCCGCCTGATCCCGAGCTACCGAGGTGGCAAGAGCCTTCGATCCGGCCCCGAGCCCCCCGGCACCGCGCTGCGACTGATCCACGTGCCCCAGCTGGTCAACCTCTGCCGGCTCGACGCGGACCTGGTTGAGACGGTCGTCCGACTGGCCGACCGCGTCGACACCGCCTGCGAGGAGTAGCCCCACCCGCGTGACCCGCCGCCCATGACCGCGGGCGCAGGCCGGCCCCTCGAACGCGCAGTGACCCCGCCGCAGCGGGCACTGGCCGGCCCCAGGATGGAGCCCCTCAGTTTCTCCCCCGCCTGCGCGGGGACCGCCCTACGGGAGGGGTGTGCCGGCCGGCAAGCCCGCTCCCTTTCGATCGTAGGGTCCAGGAACACCCCCGCCTACGCGGGGACCGCGCCATGGGCTGCGCTTGATGCTGCGCATCCGGACGGGACACCCCCGCCTTCGCGGGTACCGTGGCCGCCACCAGCAAGCACGGCGCCCCGCCTCTGCCGTCGCGCAACCAGCCCTCCCGCTGACGGTGAGGAAGCTCTCGGTAGAGCCAGTGGTGGCTCGACGGCAACGAGACCGCGGCCCGTGGTGGTCAGCGCCCCGTGTCGGCCGGCATCCGCAGGTAGTTGCGGCAGGCGGCGACAGCGAACACGACGATCACTGCCGTCACGGCGAACACGAGGGGATGGGCCCCGGCGTCGCACATGACGGGCGCATCGCCGGTGGCCCCACCGGGTTCAGCAGTCTCCTAGCCGTCGGCGCCGAGTGAATAGTCGAGGGCACGGATCTCGTCGCCGTCGGCGAGGAACAGGCGCCCGTCGTCGTCTACGTGCAGGTCCCGGAGCGAGCCGCCCACTGCCAGCGTGGCGCCGGTGGCCTCCCGGTCGGCGAGGTCGACCACGTGGACGGTGCCGTCGGCATCGGCCGCGAGGAGGTGGTCAGCGGCGGCGGCCACCGCGGTCACGCGCGCACCGATCCCCACCTCATGGCTGACCTCGTGCCTGTCGGCGTCGAGGCGCACCAGGCGGTCGTCGCCGGCCACCCAGACGCCGCCGTCAACGGCGACCACGTCAGTGGGCGACTCGAGTCCGGTGTCGATCGGGTCGACGAGGTCGTCGCCGTCGGCCACGTCGATTAAGCGCACGATGCCCAGGTCGTTCTGGGCGTCGGCCAGCCACAGCTCGTCGCCGACGAACGCGGCGGGCCCACGCCCTGCAGTGCTCAAGCCGCCGTTGCGCAGCGAGTGGTTCGTGACCGTCTCGCCGTCGTCGTCGACTTCCCGCAGTCTCCCGTCGGCCAGCAACCAGGCAGTGTCGCCGTCGTCGCGCACGGCCGTGGCCGACCCGCCAGTGCGGTAGCTGGCTGCCATCTCGAGGTCGGTGGTGACCGCCTGGACGCTGGTGGTCCGGTTGACCCACAGCCGATCGGTCCCCGCCTTGACGCCTTCGAAGCGGTAGGGGCCGCTGTCGTTGTCGATGCGTCCGGTTTCCTCGAGCGTCTCGGCGTCGAGCCGCACCAGCGCGTCGTCGGCGGTGGTCCACAAGTGGCCGTCGGCGGCGGCCACCGAGCTCGGCCCACGCTGGCCGGCGTTGAGGTCCGAAATGGCGACCTCGGCGTGGTCGCCGCCGCGGCCGCAGTCCAGTGGCTCCACGGCCGGCCGCTCCCCGACCCAGCCCACCAAGCGGCCGTCGGGCTCACCATCGACTAGCGGCTGCGGCTCACCCCCGGCGACGTCGGCCACGTACAACCCCTGGTCGGTGCCACGAGTGGACACAAGCGCCACCCGGGATCCGTCCGGGGCGGCCACGACCTGCTCTGTGGTACGCGCGTCGGCCTCAATCAGCAGGTCCACGTGGTAGCTGGTGCAGCCGTCCGTGATCTCTAGCAACGCGGGGTCGCCGTCGCCGTCGATCACGCATAGCAGCGTACGCTCGTCGACCCACTCGCGCGGCGCGCAGGCGGGGCCGTTCAGCGACAGCCCGCCGCCGTCATCGAGCGGCACCAGTGCCGCCTCCCATTCGGTGGTCCAGTCGAACGCCCACGTGCCCGTCGGGTCGGGGATCTGCACCCGGATGCTGATGTGGTCGACGCCCACGACATGCTCGGCGCCGGGCGCGACCGCAAACCCGCTCTCGCCCCAGCTCCCCTCGCCGTCCCACGGCTCGGCGGCCCAGCCGTCGTCGGCCGAGGCCGCCATGAGCTCGTTGGCGTTGCCCTCGCGGAACACCAGCGTGTCGTCGGCCTGGTCGAACGCGGGGTCGCGGTCGTTGCTGAGGTCGGCGTCGAAGCCGTCGGCCTCGTGAGTCGCGGTGACGTCAATCTCCTCGCCGGTGCGCAGGTGGACCACCACCACGCGGCGCCCGCCGTCGTCGCCCTCGCGCGTGGCCGTCAGGTAGTCGAATTCGCTGCTGTAGGCCTGCCGTGGCTGCGGCGAGCCGCGCCGATGCACTGACAGGCTGCAGGGGTGGTCCAGCAGGCCCGCGGTGCTCACGCTGCGTTCGTCGATCGTGGAACCGGACTCGGGATCGAGGAACTCGAGCGTCAACTGATTGTCGCCGCAGGCGCGCAGCACCACCGCCTCATCGATGGCCGCGTCGCCTTCGTCGCCTTCGTCGCCTTCGTCGGCCTCGTCGGCCTCGTCGGCCTCGTCGGCCTCGATGCCATCGGCTCGGTCCGCGGCGTCCTCGGGCTCGTCGTCGGCATCCTCGCACGCCGCGGCCACTGCCAGCAGCGCGGCAAGCACGGCCGCGACCAGCCCCCTCACCGCCGGCCCCGTCACGACCGGCCCCCTGCTAGCCATCGCCCGCTCCCAGTTCACCTGTTGGGATCCATCGACATTCGCGGCTCGTCCCAGCGCCGGAATCCGCATACGTGCAATCTCCCGCCAGAAACAACCCGCCGGACAAGTCGGACGCGACTACGGTATCTATCTCGCCCGGCCGGTTGTCAACTCCCGCATCTGACTCTGGGGCCCGGGCTGGGAGGTTCGATCGACCGAGCGGCAGGCAGCGTCACGGACGACGCGTGACGTTGGCTCACTGGGTCGGTGCCAACGTGCACCACGCCGTGCCCGGTGAGGTTGCCTCTTCGGCCACGTCAAGACCGAATGGCCCGAGCTTGAGGCCATCGGTGACCCCGCCGACCTCGCCACCGCCCTCGACGCGGTCCGACACGAGTACAACACCCTCCGGCTTTCTCTGGGGGTCGACTACGTCACCCCCGACGACGAACACGAAGGAAGGGCACAGCAGCTCCGCAAACGGCGACGAGACGGACTCGAGCACGCACGCCGAGCCCGCATCGCATATCGTCGCAACCACACCGACAAGCAGACCTGACCCGTGGCAGGGAGTTTCACCGGCCAGGTGTTGCATTCGGCCAGACGCACCTCACCGCTCGTGGAGGTAGGCGAGTTCGTCGCTGTCCTCGTCGGGATGGTGGTAGGGGGGCAGGTCGCCTTGGAGGTCATCGTCGGGGATGTCGAGATCGAGGCGGTCGCGGAACTTCTTGAGCGACTGCACGGTCAGTTTTTTCATTTGGTGGCTGGCGTTGCGGGACTCGAAGTCAGGCCCGAGCGTCCAGCCTTTGATGGTCTGGGCAAGGATGACAGTGGGTCGGCCGGTGGACTGGGTCGCGGCATGGTAGGCGGCGTGGATCTTGCGGTAGTCGTGGCCGCCGCGGTCAAGCACCGGCAGGTCGGCGTCGGTCATGCCGCCGGCCTCGAGGATGCGCTCGAGCTCGGGGGAGTTGAAGAAGTGCTTGCGGATGTAGGCGCCGTCCTTGGTGGTGTAGGTCTGGAACTGCCCGTCCAGTGTCTCGTTCATCCGCCGCACGAGGGCGCCGTGGTGGTCGTGGGCCAGCAGCCGGTCCCACTTGCCGCCCCACAGGAGTTTGACGACGTCCCATCCGGCGCCGCGGAACAGCCGCTCGAGCTCCTGGACGATCTTGTCGTTGCCTCGGACGGGCCCGTCGAGGCGCTGCAGGTTGGCGTTGACGACCTACACGAGGTTGTCGAGGCCTTCGCGTCCAGCCACGGTCAGCGCACCCTGGGCTTCGGGCTCGTCCATCTCCCCGTCGCCGACGAACGCCCACACACGGCTGTCGGAAGTGTCGGCGATCCCACGGTGGGTGAGGTAGCGGTTGAAGCGGGCTTGGTAGATCGAGTTGATCGCGCCCAGCCCCATCGACACCGTCGACAGCTCCCAGAAGTCGGGCATGGTGCGTGGATGCGGGTAGCTGGCCAGCCCCGGCCGGCCGTCACTGGTG
This sequence comes from Nitriliruptorales bacterium, assembly GCA_007119035.1. GTDB lineage: Bacteria > Actinomycetota > Nitriliruptoria > Euzebyales > Egibacteraceae > SKQL01. The sequence continues at coordinate 75,769 of SKQL01000082.1, forward strand.
CGGCGGGTCTCCTGGCGGAACAGGTCCAGTTGCCCTTCGCTGAGGCGGCCTTCCAGGAAGGCGCGGGCGTACATGCCCGGGGAGGCGTGCCCCTGAAAGTAGATCTGGTCGCCTGATCGACGGCCGCCGTCGGGGGCGGTCTTGCCGCGGAAGAAGTGGTTGAAGCCGACCTCGTAAAGGTCCGCGGCACTTGCGTAGGTCGCGATGTGACCGCCCACCCCGAGTTCGGGGCGGTTCGCGCGCGCGACCATCACCGCGGCGTTCCAGCGAATCAGCGCCCGGATCCGTCGCTCCAAGGACTCGTCGCCGGGGTAGTCGGGCTCGTCGGCTGGAGCGATGGTGTTGATGTAGTCGGTCTCGGCCAGGTCGGTCACGTCGATGCCGGTTGAGCGCGCGTGCAGGTTCACGCGACGCAGCAGGTCACGCGTCCGGTCCGGGCCGTGACGGGCGGCGACCGCGTCGACCGAGGCGAACCACTCAGCCGTCTCGTCAGGATCGCGGTCGGGCGGCTGGCTCGTCGGGCGGGTCCGGGGGAACACTTCGCCGGTCATGGTCGAGCCTCCTTGCAGGTTGCGGGCGTAAAGGGTCGGCCGTCACTGCGGTGGAGCAACACGCGTGCGCCCCTGAGCTGAGTGAGCGTGGTGCCCATGGTCGCGATCCCATGTTGTGGCTTGTGGCTCGTGGGCCGTTGGAGGTCGGTGTTCATGAGGTTGCCTCGGAGGGCGCGGTCTGGGGTGGGACAGCGGGTCGGCGTTGCCAGCGCAGCACGATGACGGCGACGGCGGCCAGTGCGGGGAGCATGGCGAGGTTCAGGGCCGTCCAGCTGGCGAGATGCAGCAGTGTGCCTGCGAGCAGGGAACCGGCGGCGACGGTGCTGAACACCACAAGGTCGTTGGCGCCCTGCACCTTGCCGCGTTCGGCTGGCGTGTGGGCGGCGGCCAACAGCGATGAGCCGCCGACGAA
>SKQL01000031.1 GCA_007119035.1 Nitriliruptorales bacterium
ACCACTCGAGGTTGGGGGTGGCCGCGCTCATGCCCATCGAGCGGATCCACGTGGTGTCGCTGTGAGGGATCATCCAGCCGACGTCGCGAGGCTGGATCTGATCCTCGATGTGGTCGGTCGCGACCGTGACGATACCCGCGGTGCCGATCACCGCCATGCAGTCACCGGGTCGCGCGACGCCGACACCCAGCGACGACGCGGTGATGTCCATCTGACCCTTGTAGACGGGGGTGCCCTCGCGAAGCCCGGTCTGGCCAGCAGCCTCGGAGGTCACCTCGCCGCAAACGTCCGTGGGCGCGCGCATCTGCGGCAGCACCGACCTGGCGTCCTCGATGCCCCACACCTTCAGCACCTCGTCGGACCACGCGCGGTTGCGAACGTCGATCCCCGCAAGGCTCGCGTCCGAAGGGTCGGTGCTGACGTCACCGGTCAGGCGGTACTCCACCCAGTCCTTGCACCACAGGTTCACGTTCCCCTCGGCCAACGCCTCGGGTTCGTTTTCCACGCGCCAACGCAGGATCGCACTGGCCGTGCCCGCATACGGCCCTAATCCGCTGATGTCGAACTGCCGGGAGACGGTTCCGTCCTCGTACCAGCGGTCGATGATCTCCCCCGAGCGCCCATCGGTCCACAGGAGGGCCGGGCCGACCGGGCGCCCGTTGGCGTCGATCATCCAGTTGCCATCCCCCTGCCCCGTCACCGAGAGGGCCCGGATCTCCTCAGGGCGGACGGGCGAGGACGTGAGCGCGTTGCGGATCGCGTCTGCCGCCGCTGTCCAGACCTGATCCATGTCCTCCTCGGCGAGATGAGGCTCAGGATTGGCGATCGGCACGTTGCTGGCCGCCCGACTCAACTCGTTGCCACGCACGTCGAAGATGGCCGCCTTGACCACCGTGGTACCCGCGTCCACGCCGATGATGTAACCGTCCGGGTCCTTCATGGGCCTCTCCTTACGTTCCGTGTCCACCGCGTGACAGACGCCACAGCGACTTGATCATACATGGACGGCACAGCGTCGGAAGACGTTTGCCACCCGCGCGAGCCGACAACCGGATCACCCCTCAGCCGCGGCCGGGGGACTGCGGGGTAGGCGCCCCTACATCTGGATCCACCCAGTGTCCGACAGGGTCCGACAGGGCCGGTGGGGCGAGATGCTGGGTCAGCCCGGGCGCGAGGCCGGGCCGGGCGCGGATCCGTTCGAGCGCGGGAGGAACGCCGTGCGCTCCGGCCATCGAGCGGATAGGGCCACGCACCGTCGTCGGCGGGAGCGCGTCAACTGGCTCCGATCGCGGGGAGCCCGTATGGTCCCTAGGATGCAAGCCTTGGTGAAGCACGCGAGTGGCGCAGGCAACGTCGAGCTCCGCGAGGTCCCGGCTCCAGCGCTCGTGCCCGGCGCCGTGCTGCTCGACGTCGCCGCGGTCGCGATCTGTGGCACTGACCGCATGGCGATCGAGGGCGGACACGACGACTTCCGCATCCCTCGCATCCTCGGGCATGAGGTGTCGGGGACCGTCGCGGCCATCGCTCGCGATGTCGACCGCGCGGACCTTGCGGTGGGCACGGCCGTAACCGTCGAGACGGACGCGTACCTGTGCATGCGCTGCGAGTACTGCCGCCTCGAGCAGTACAACCGCTGCCCGAACCGGCTGGGCATCGGCACGACCACCGACGGCGGACTCGCCGAACAGCTAGTCATGCCCGAACGCGCGGTTCATCGTCTGCCCGACAACGTCAGCCTCGCCGAGGGCGCGCTGACCGAACCGCTAGCGATCGCGGTGCACGGCGTCATCGAGCAGAGCCCCTCCCTGGCAGGGCGGGTCGTGGTCGTGGTCGGTCCGGGCGCGATCGGTTTGTTGACCGCGCAGGTCGCCAAAGCAGTTGGTGCCACCGTGGTGCTGGCGGGACTCAGTCGGCACGCTCAGAAGCTGGCGATCGCACGCGAGATGGGCATCAACCACACGGTGGACGCCGAGGTGCAAGACCTCGCCGCGATCGTCGAGGACATGACGGGCGGTTACGGCGCGCACAGCGTGTACGAGTGCAGCGGTGGTGAAGGAGTGCTCGAGTCTATGCCCGCCCTCCTGCGAAAGGGCGGGCGCATCGTGCTCCTCGCCTTCTATCGCACCCCACCTTCGGTGGACATCGCTCGGGTGATCAACCACGAACTCGAGGTGATCGGCTCCCGAGGGAAGCGAGCGTCGAGCTACCGGACGGCCTTGCGGCTGATGGCCGAGGGCCAGGTCAACGTCGACGCCGTTATCGGTGCTCGTCTGCCCCTGGCCGACTGGGAGCGTGGCATCGATCTCGTCGGCGAGGGCACCAAGGTGGTGCTCGAGCTCCGTTGACAGCGACGCGGCGGCCGGCCACCAGCGCCTATGCGCCCGGGACCGGCCCAATGAGGAGCCGACCATGAGCGAGGCCAACAGGTTGTTCGCCCTCAGCGAGCACATCCGCTCCCAGGCCTACCTGCTGGCGACGTACTACCTGGAGCTCGACGCCGAGTCGGACATCCTTGGCAAGGCGTCGGCGTTCGCGGTGGGCCAGACGGTCGGCACCTGGACCGAGGTGCCCGGCGTCACCGAGACGATGCGCCGCCATCACGAGGGTCGGGTCGTCAAGGTCCTCGAGGCTCCTCCGGTGGACGTCCGCACCCAGGCGGAGGGGGCCGCGCACGGGTTCTTCATCCAACTCGCCCTGCCGGTGGCGAACTTCGGCCCGCACTTCCCCATGCTACTCACCACCCTGCTGGGCAACGACGCGTCCACGTCGGTGCAGGCCAAGCTCGTCGACCTCGAACTGCCCGACGACTACGCCGCTGCGTTGGGTGGGCCTCGTCACGGCATCGCCGGTGTGCGCGACCTCGTTGGCGTGCATGACCGCCCGCTGCTGCTCAACATGATCAAACCGTGCACGGGCTTGACGCCGGAGGCCGGCGCGAGGATCTTCCACGAAACCGCACTGGGCGGCATCGACCTCATCAAAGACGACGAGCTCCTGGGGAACCCCGAGTTCTCGCCGATTACCGAGCGCGTGCGCGCCTATGGCGAGGCAGCCCGGGCCGCGTTCGAAGAGACCGGCAAGGACGTGGTCTACGCCGTCAACATCACCGACAGCCCCGACCGCGTGGTCGACAACGCCCGCCGAGCCGTGGAGGCCGGCGCCCGCGCGGTGATGGTGACGTACGCCACGGTGGGCTATGGCGTCCTGCGGGCGGTGTCCGACGCCGTCGACGTGCCCATCCTGGGGCACTTCGCCGGCTCCGGCATGTTCTTCGAAGGCCCGCGCTCCGGGATGAGCTCGCCGCTGGCAGCAGGCATGTTGCCGCGCCTCGCCGGCGCGGACCTCACCGTCGTCACCACGCCCTACGGTGGCTACCCGATGCGACGGCTGCAGTATCTGCGCACGGCCCATCAACTGGTCCTACCACGGCCGCACATCGCCCCCACGATGCCGGTGATCGGCGGAGGGGTGCACCCGGGTGTCGTCCCGCTGTACCTTCGTGAGCTCGGCCCCGACATCGTCCTCGGGGCCGGCGGCTCGATCCAAGGGCACCCTAGCGGTGCTGCCGCAGGCGTGCGCGCCATGCGGCAGGCGATCGATGCCGCGGTCACCAGTCGCGATCTCGACGAGGCCGCCGCCGGGCACCCGGAGCTCGCAAGCGCCCTGGACCTGTGGGGTCGCCAGGACTGAGGCAAGTGGGCATCCGATGTCAAGGAACTACACACAGAGAAATCGGAGCCCTTCCGGGTAGCCTCCGCGGCACCAACCACCCTGCGATGCCCTCAAGCGATCCCTCTGTGCCGCTATGGCGAACAACCGCCTCCCCA
>SKQL01000110.1 GCA_007119035.1 Nitriliruptorales bacterium
ACTTGTTCACGGTCGTCTACAACCCCCTGGCGGGTGGGCTCCTGACCGGCAAGCACCGCCCTGACGCGGTTCCTCAGGAAGGCAGGTTCCGGCGTGCCAACTATCGGGATCGCTACTGGAACGAGCAGCAGTTCAAGGCAGTCGCGGAGTTGGGTTCCGTCGCCGACGAGGCGGGCCTGTCATTGCTCGAGTTGGCACTTCGCTGGGCGCTCTCCCGTGACGCGGTCGACAGCGTCCTGCTGGGCGCGTCGAGCGAGTCGCAGCTAGCGGCGAACCTCGAGGCGTGCGCAGCGGGCCCCTTACCCGCGGATGTGCTCGCCCGTTGCGACGACGTATGGCCGATCGCGGGCGGCACCGCGCCACGCTACAACCGCTGACACGGGCCCTAGAGCGACTGGCCCATCCCTCCGTCGACGTGCACGGTCTCGCCCGTGATGTAGGTGTTGCGGGGGGAGATGAGCAACGCCGCTACCGGCGCGGCCTCCTCGGGGTCCCCGAACCGGCCGAGCGGGATATGCGCTGACGCGAAACGCTCGCGCGCTTCCGGGTCGAACGCCCGGTCGACCTGCCGGCTGCGCAAGCGACCCGGGGCGAGGCAGTTGACGAGGATGCCGTCGGAGGCGAACTCCCGACTCGCGGTCTTGCCGAGCGCGGCGAGTCCCGCCTTGGCCATGTTCGACGGGCCGTGACCCGCTCGGGGCTCGCTCGCGGACCGCGCGGTCAGGAGAAGGATGCGCCCGGGGGAGTGGCGTAGGGCGGGTACGGCCGCCCGGATCGCCCGGGCGGACGCGAGGAGGTTAAGCTCCAGGGCGTACTGCAGGGTCGCGTCGTCGACCTCCTCGAGCGCTCCCTCCACCGCCCCGCCGGCTCCGAGCACGAGCCCGTCGAGGCCACCGAGCAGGTCCACCGCCTCCGCGATCAGGGCCTCGGCGCCCTCGGGAGTGGTGAGGTCCGCACCAATGACGGGGATGCCCGTTCCCGGCCCCGATCCGGAGTCAGCAGATGCGCTGCGGCCTGCCGCAGCCACCGCCGCGCCCTCCGCGGCCAGCTCCGCCGCGACGGCCTGGCCGACCCCGCTCGTGCCGCCGGTCACGAGCACGCGCCATCCGTCGAGACCGAGATCCATTCGTTGCCCCTTCTTCGCTGGTCCAGCACCACGAGGGCAAGCTACCGCAGCTAGAAGGCGCTGTCGTCGAGCTCCATGAGGGCCATGTCGGAGCCCGCGATCGTGCGCCGTCGCGTTGCCAGGCCTGGTAGGACCTGGCCGCAGAACCAGCGGGCCGACGCGACCTTGCCTTCGTAGAAGGCACGGTCGGCATCGGTGAGCTCTCCCGCGAGGGCCGCGAGGGCGACCTCGGCGGAGCGCAGGTGCAGCCAGCCGATGACGAGCTCGGCGAGCGCGTAGAGGAACTCGGTGGTGGCGAGCCCCACGAGGTAGATGCCCTTGCCGGACTCGTGGCCGAGGTAGCCGACCATGGCCCCGAGCATCTGCTGCACCTCCTCGAGCGCGTCACCGAGCTGGGCACGCTCCGCGGCGAGCGCACCGTCGCCCGCGTCGCCTTTGGCTGACTCCGCGATCTCGGTGGTGAGCGCCAGGAGCGTCTGCCCCTGGTCCTTGCCGATCTTGCGGAAGAAGAGGTCCTGCCCCTGGATGCCGGTCGTGCCCTCGTAGAGGGTGTCGATCTTCGCATCCCGGATGTACTGCTCGTGAGGGTACTCACGGCAGTAGCCCGAGCCGCCGAGCACCTGGAGGGAATCCGCGAGGAGCTCGTAGGACTTCTCGGACCCGTAGCCCTTGACGAGCGGCAGCAGCAGGTCGTTGCGCTTGACCGCGGCACGGTGCTCCTCACTGCCCGCCTCGCCCGCGGCCTCCCGTGCCTCGATGTCGTCCTGCACCGAGGCGGTGTAGAGCACGAGCGCCCGCATGCCCTCGACGTGGGCCTTCTGGCGCATCAGCATGCGGCGCACGTCGGGGTGGCGGATGATCTCCACCCGGGGAGCCGACTTGTCCGTGGCACGCAGGAGGTCGGCTCCCTGCACCCGCTGCCTCGCGTAGGCGAGGCTGTTCAGGTAGGCCGTGGACAGCGTCTCGATGGCTTTCGTGCCGACGAGCATCCGCGCGTACTCGATGACCTTGAACATCTGGGCTATGCCGTCGTGGGTCTCACCGACGAGGACCCCACGTGCGCCCTCGAACGTCAACTCACACGTCGATGACCCCTTGAGCCCCATCTTGTCCTCGAGGTGGGTGACCTTCGCGCCGTTGCGCTCGCCCGGGCTCCCGTCGTCGTTCACCCAGTACTTCGGGACGATGAAGAGCGACAGGCCCTTCGTGCCGGGGCGGGGAGGCTCGGGTGGCAGTTCCGGCCGGGCGAGGACGAGGTGGACGATGTTCTCCGGCCAGTCGAAGTCCCCGTTGGTGATGAAGCGCTTGACCCCGGTGATCGACCACGTGCCGTCGCCGTTGTCGGTGGCCTTCGTGCGGCCCGCGCCGACGTCGGAGCCCGCGTCGGGCTCGGTCAGCACCATCGTGCCGCCCCACTGGCGCTCCACCCACGGCACGACCCACCGCTCGCGCTGCTCCGGGGTCACGAGACGGTCGGTGATGGCGGCGAAGAACGGGCCCGCGGTGTACATGACGGCGGCCGGGTTGGCGCCGAGCATCATCGACATCGCGGCCCACGCGACGCTCTGGCTCGCGCCCAACCCTCCGAGGTGCTCGGGGAGTTGCATGCGGTGCCACTCGCCGCCGAAGTAGGCGTCGAGGCTCGCGGTGAGGCCCTCGGGTATGCTCACCTCACCGTCAACCAGCCGGAGTGGCACCCGATCCGACTCGGTGAAGCTCGCAGCGAGGTCAACGCGGGACAGTCGCTCGACCTCCGCGAGCACCGCACGCGCGGAGTCCTCGTCCATCTGCTCGAAAGGGCCCGTCCCGAGGGACCGCTGGACGCGGAGAAGCTCGAAGAGGTTGAACTCGATGTCGCGGAGGTTGCTGCGGTAGTGGCTCATCGATGCTCCTGTCGGGCCAGCCCGGTGGATGGTTACCGCTTGGTAGAGTTACTGATTGGTAATGTTACTGCTGGGTAACCGAGGATGCCACTCCTCACGGCCAGACGCGTAGGATCTCGGGCCATGCGCAGTGGAGAGGGCTCATGCGCGACGCGGTGAGGTTGCTCGCGGTCGCCTTCCAGTTCCTGACCCGGTTGCCGGTCCCCCCGGTCGAGATGGCCGAGGGAGACCTCCGCCGGGCGATGGGGGCGTTTCCCCTCGTCGGGATCGTGCTCGCGACGGCGGGCGTGCTCGTGAGGGCTGCCCTGGACCCGCTGGTGGGCCCGGCGGCCGCCACCGTCGCGGCCGTCCTCTCCATGGTGGCGCTCAGCGGAGCGATCCATGAGGACGGCCTAGCCGACACCGCCGACGGTCTCTGGGGGGGTGGGGACCCGGCTCGTCGCCTCGAGATCATGCGCGACAGCCAATTGGGCGTGTACGGCGTCATCTCGCTCGTGGGCGCGCTCGGGCTCCGCGTCGCATTGCTCGCCCCGCTCGGGACTGTCGACTTCGCACGAGCGGTCCTCGCGGGGGCGGTCCTCGGTCGAGGGGCGATGCTCGTGGTCGGCCACCGGCTGCCGGCGACGGACCCGGGCTCCTCCGCGGCGCAGGTGGTGGGACGCACGAGCGCCAAGGGCGCGGCGGTGGCGCTCATGACGGGCGCGCTCGTGGCCGTAGCCACCGCAGGCTGGTGGGCCCCCGTGCTCCTGGCAAGCGCATTGGTCGCAGCCCTGGCGTGCGCGGGACTGCTGCGGCGCCGCCTCGGCGGGGCCAACGGCGATGCGTTGGGTGCGACGAGCCAGGTCGTCGACCTCGTCGCCATCGCGGTGGTCGTCGTGATCGCCCGCTACGCGTGGACAGGTGGCTGGGGGTGAGCGCGCCCGCACGTCTGGTGCTCCTGCGTCACGGTGCGACCACCGACACGCGACGCTGCCCCGGCCGGGGGCACGACCCCCGCCTCTCGGCAGAGGGGTGGCAACAGGCAGCGGCCGCACCCCTGCGTCTCGAGGTGCGGCCCGAGCGGGTGGTGACCTCGCCGTCGCGACGCGCCAGGGAGAGCGCTACGTGCTGGTCGCCGCCGGCCGAGGTGGTCGACGACCTCGCGGAACGCGACTTCGGGGACTGGGGAGGCAGACCGTGGGAGGAGCTGTGGGCGGCTGTCCCGCCCCCGGCGCTGGCCTCTCCCGAGGCGTATGCGGCCTACACCCCGCCGGGTGGGGAATCCTACGAGGCCGTGTCTGCACGCGCGTGGGCGGCGGCGGAGCGGCTGACCACCGAGCAGGGGCGCACCGTGGTGGCCGTCACCTCCGCGGGGCCCCTGCGGCTGATCGTGAGCCGCGCCATCGGCCTCGGCCCCGCAGGCGCGTTCAGCCTCTCTGTGGCACACGCGCGGGCAGCAGTGCTCGCCCGCCACGAGGAGACATGGATCCTCGAGCGCCTCGGGGCCTGACTATACGGGGGTGTCACAGGTATGCTTGGAAGATGTGGCCCTCAAACAGGCCACGAAGCGCACAGATGCCTAGCACTATGAGGAGTTGCCCGGTACATGGCAAAGCGCCGCAGTGGACGAGCCCCGTCGCGACGCTCGGCTGACCCCGAGACACGCGCGAAGCGCGAAGCACGCGTAGGGTCGACCAAGGAGGCCGCCCTCGAGCTCGAGGGCGAGGTCGAGGAAGCGCTGCCCAACACGATGTTCCGGGTGAAGCTCGACAACGGGCACACCGTGCTCGGGCACATCTCCGGGAAGATGCGCAAGCATTACATCCGGATCCTCCCCGGAGACCGCGTCACGGTGGAACTGTCCCCCTACGACCTGACGCGCGGCCGGATCACCTACCGCTACAAGTAACAGGGGTCGAGCTCGTCGTTGCGCATAGGTGCGCAAAACCGCCCCCGACCTGCGGAAACGCGAACCACATGGCTGTTGTTCGCCGCTGTCGGATTCCGTTGTTTCGCGTCGGCGTGTGGCCCAGGTGTGGTCCAGCAGCCCACGTCCTCGACTGCCCCGCGCACTGTGGGATGGCGGCATCGGGTCGAACGACGGGGACGCCCGGGGCCGTTCGGCCCGAAGGGTCGTCGACGCTGGGGAGCCGGTTTGAGGCCGGGGCTCCGCGTGCTCGCGGGACTTCGACCATCGAGCCACCCAGTTGGGCCGTAAGGGACGAGGACGCAGAACGTGGGGGAGGAGCGCAGGTCGGACGAAGCCTGCCATGGCGCGACCAGCAGGCCCGAAGGCCGAGCTGCCTATCCTCCGAGGTGACCGCGCGAGGTAGATCATCAGCCGCGATGAGCGCCGGGACCCCTGGCAATGTCACAGGGCTTGGGCACAATTCATCTACAGTGACCTACTCGGCCACGCACGAGAGGGCACGCCTTCGGGCCCCTCTGGTGCCTCACTGGCACCCGGACGCCAGCCAAGCCGCCGCCGCACACGCCCACACGCCGCCCGCGGTCGATCAGGCCGGCATTCCGGCCGGATGCACCACAACCCGCCCGCCGCGCACGCCCACGGCCCGCCCGCGGTCGATCAGGCCGGCATACCGGCCACATCCACCACAGCCGACGCGAGCACCGGGACGAGCGACGCTCACCGAGGTGCCACGCAACGCCCACACCCCATCCGCGGAGCACGGCGCTACGCGCCGCGCGACCAAGAGCCCTTTGTGGTGGATTCGGCCGGCATACCGGCCGAATCCACCTCCACACCCGGACGCCAGCCAAGCCGCCGCCCCAAACACGCCGCCCGCGGTCGATCAGGCCCGCATTCCGGCCGGATGCACCGCAACCGGCCCGGCTGGTCAATGTCACATCTTCGCCGGATGGACGGCAACTCCCTTCGGCCACTGCGGCCAGACGTGGCTGCGTGGCGACGCGAAGAGAAGGGACGACCATCGTGACGCAGCGCGCGGTCCTTCTCACGGCAACCTCACGGCAACCGATCAACCTACGAGGAGAACCGACGGCAGACACAGCAGTTGCGCTGGGCGATGCCCTCCTGTCGCCACAGCAGCTCGCCGACTACCTGGGTGTCTCCCTGGCCACCGTGTACCGCTGGCGTTATCAGAGCACAGGACCGCGGGGCATCAAGGTTGGCAAGCACGTCCGGTACCGACGGCGCGACGTCGAGGACTGGCTGGAACCAGGACCGACCCCCATCAGTAGTGGGGCGCAGACAGACGGAGGTTGTGTGATGGCATCCATCCAGCATCGACCCTGTCGGCCGAAGCCGTGGCGCGTGCGCTACCGGGATCCGCGGGGAGCCGACCGGTCGCAGTCGTTGGTCCGCAAGGTGGACGCCCGGGCCGAGCACCTCCGCTGATTCCCCCCCAGTCGAGGTCACCCTGCCATGGACGGGGAAGGGGGGCGGTGAGGTGACGGTGCCACTGGTGTTCACGAACACGGCGGGCGGGCCGCTCAACCGCGGCTCCTGGAACGACCGGGCCTGGAAGCCGGCGCTGCGTGCCGCAGGCCTGTCGGCGACTCGGGACGAGGGCTACCACATGCTGCGTCACCTGTACGCCTCGACGCTGCTCAGCGACGGGGTGAGCGTCGCGGCGGTGGCCTCGTGGCTCGGGTACAGCGACGGCGGGGCGCTGCTGCTGCTGCGCACCTACGCGCACGTAATGCCGTCCGACGCCGAGCGGGCTCGGACGGTGCTCGACGCGGCCCTCGGCGGGCGTTGGGACAGGTTGGAGTCGGCCGGTCCGTGAGCCGCATGTGGCCGCTCGCAGGCTCGGGGTGGATCACGGGTCCTCCGGCCGTTGCCGGAGGTGGTCAGGTGCCTTCTGCTGGGTCCTGCAGGCTGGTCGGGATGTCGCGGCGGGCGTGGAGGATGCGCAAGACGTCGATGTGGTCCTCGTGCTCGAGGTAGAAGATCAGGTAGGGGAACCGTTCGACGGGTCGTGCTCGCAACCCCGGCAGGTCCAGCTCGGCGGCGTAGCGGGGGAAGCCGATCCCCGGTTGTCGGGCGATGAGCGTGAAGGCCTGTTCGACCGCATCGATGAACCGTAGTGCCGTTGCGGGATCGACCTCGGCGGCGTTGTGGGCTGCCGCGTCGCGCAGGTCCTGGGTGGCGAGCCTGCGGGGGATGACGGGGTGAAGGTCACCCATCGAGCGTGGTGTCCACCTCGGCGCGCAGGTCGTGGAAGTACTGGCGTCCGGCAACCGGTCCTGGTTCGGAGGCGGCGCCGGCGAGCAGCAGGTCGCGCAGGTTCTGGCGGTCCTGGTCGCGGCGGATCAGATCGCGGATGTACTCGCTGGTCGTGCCGTAGCGGCGCTGGGCGATCTGGTCCTCCACGAACGCACGAAGGGCCTCGGGCAGGGAGATGTTCATCGTCGGCATGTCCTCAACCTACCGTGGCTTGGCAAACTTTGTCAAAGGCGACGGACCGAGAACGGGGCACCGCCGGCACGGACGGGGTGAACGTTGCGGTGGCCCCAGCGTGGCCAAGATCCGAGCCAGGCAGCGTTTCCGAAGGTCAGCGGCCGATAGAAGGCTCACTGACCACTACCGCTACAAGTAGCGGACTCGCCGCCGAGCCAGGGCGCGTGCGCCGTCACGGTCCGACGGCCCCTCCGTGCCGGCGATGCCAACGCAGGTCGCGTGCGGCGAGGGTGGCGAGCACGGCAACCGCGGCGAGTGCCGCGACGGCGGTGACCCCGGCCCGTTCGACCTCGACGGCGAGGTCGGTGCGCAGCATCCCCTGCTCGACGGCGACCGCCAGGAGTGCCCAGGCGACAGCGAGGGGGAAACCCGGCTCGGGTGGGCCGGTGAGCGTGATGCGTACACCGATGACCCCCGCGACGGCGACGACGAGCGGCGCCCACACCGCGGCGGGCAACACGAGCTCGTCGATGCCGACGGCGAGCAGCGTGGTCGAGGTCCCAGCGACCGTCGCGACCGTCGCCCAGCCGAGGTACAAGCCGATCGGGGTCGTCACCGTCCACCGCTCGGCGCGGGAGCCTGGGCGTTCGCGCCGGCCCAGCCGCGCGTACGCGACAGCGAGCGCGACGGTGAGCCCGACGAGCACGAGGTGGGCGGCGAAGAAGAGCTCCTGCTGGAACAGCAGGATCCACACGCCGCTGAGCAGGAACGCGAGCGCCGCAGGGCCGCGCACGCGCGCGAGCACGGTGTCGTCGTGCCGTGCGCCCGTGGCCTGGTGGATCGCGAACACGAGACTCGAGACGTAGATGAGCCCCCAGATGGAGAACGCGTACCCTGCGGGGTCGATCCACGAGTCGTAGCGGTTGCTGATCGAACCTACGTCGTCGCCGGGCAGCACCCCGGTCTGGCTGAGCGCCGCCGCGGCGACCTGCCACACCGCGAGCAGCACGACGCTGCCGCGCAGCGCCCCGGAGCGTCCCATCCCGCGCCTCCACGCATCGACGGCCCCCACGCGGGGATCGCACCGGTCCCTACCCACCGCGGGGGCCGGGCTACGCCCATTCGATCCTGACGGCGGCGCTGCTTGTCTCGCGGTCGGTGCACTGCCACGCTGTGAAGGCTCCCGACGCCCCGACGACCGAAGGACCCGAGCATGGTGACGCGCCGAGTCATCGGTTCGGTGGCGTTCGCCGGCGCGCTGGCCGGCAGCGCGGCTCTGGCGGGCTACGCCAAGCGGCGGGCGCTGTCCGGGATCGACCCCGCGCGGGGGCCGGAGTGGGCAGAGCTTCACCATCCCGTGCGCGGCAGGCCCGTCACCGTGCGCTCCTTCGATGGCACCGACCTCCACGCGGAGGCGCTGGGGCCCGACGACGCCCCCACGCTGCTGCTCGTGCACGGCTACGCCTTGTCCCAGCACGCGTGGCACTACCAGCGCCGCGACCTGTCGGGTGACTACCGTGTCGTCTGCTACGACCAACGCGGGCATGGTGCGAGTGCGGAAGCGGCCTCGGGTGACTACAGCGCCAAGGCATTGGGGCGCGACTTCGCCGAGGTGCTCGATGCCATGGTCGGCAAGGGGCACCCCGTCATCGCCGTCGGGCACTCGATGGGCGGGATGACCATCCTCTCGTTCGCGGAGCAGTTCCCCGAGCGGCTGGGCCAGCTCGACGGGGTCGTGCTCATGTCGACGGCCGCTGGCAACGTGCTGGCGGGCGGTGCCTTCAGTGCGGGCATCGCTTCGTTGTCGGCCCTCCGCGCCACCTCCCTCGGGCGCCGCATCCCCGGTTGGCGCCGTTCATCGCCTGGGGAGAACGTCGGTCAGGATCCCGCTGACTGGCTGGAGGAGCCTCCTGCCGACCTCGCCTTCCTCCTCACCCGGGCCCTGGGCTTGAGCTCGACCGCGGACCCCGCCCACGTGGCGTTCACCGAGCAGCTCATGCTCGAGTGCCCTGCTCGGGTGAAGGCCGCGCTCGGGCCGACGCTTAGCTCCCTGCGCCTCGATCACGTTCCCCCGTGGCTTTCCATGCCGGTCAGGGTGATGGTCGGTGACAGCGACCGGCTCACGCCGGCCGGCTCCGCACGTCGGCTCGCGCAGGCTATGCCGGACGCGCAGTTCGTGTCGCTTGCCGACGCGGGCCACATGGCGCCCCTCGAGGCGCACGGCCAGGTCTCCGCGGAGCTCGCCTCGTTCGCGGCCCGTGTGCTCGAGGGGTGAGCGGTTGTTGCGAGGCCACCGCCCCCGGGTCACATGTCGGTTGACGCCGCCCGGTGACGCACGCTCGGATCGGTCCCGAACACGAAGTGCTTCGACATGTCGGGGGAGTACTCGCTTGCCGGGGGAGTGCGCCCGAGCGCCTCGGCCATCTCACGTACGTGGTGGGGTGCGCATCCGCAGCAGAGGCCCACGTACCTGATGCCTTCCTGCACCGCCGCCTCCGCGAAGGCGGCGCTCTCGAACCGGTTGCACTGGAACGGCTCGAGGGCGAGGGGGAACGTCCGGCCCCCGGGTACCACGTCATCGCTGACGGGGTCGGGCAGGGCGAAGAAGGTGGGATGCTCCTCGGTGGTGCGGTACGGCACGGGCAGCGCCGCCACGGGCCCCGCGACGGCCTCACGGATCCGCCGCAGCAGGGGCATCATCGTGGCCGGCCCCCTGAAGCAGTTGAGCCCGACGACCGAGGCGCCCTCCTCCTCGAGGATCGTGCACGCGTCCTCCGGGCTACGGCCGTCCAGCAGCTCTCCTCCCGCGGGCACCGCTAGCGTGACGACGGCGGGGATGTCGGCCTGCCTGATCACCTCGAGCGCGAGCCTCGCCTCGCCCGCGTGGTAGAACGTCTCGCCGATGATGTAGTCGGCTCCCCCCTCGACCGCCCAGCGCACCTGCTCCTCGAACATGCTCCGCACCTCGGCGGCGACATCTGGCGCGCCGGGCTCGTACACGTTGGTGTTGGCCACGTTGCCCGCGACGAGCGGTGCCTCCCCCTCGGTCTCCGCGGCGACCGAGTGCGCGAGCTCCAGTGCCTGGCGGTTGAGCGGCTCGAGGAGGTGCTCCTTGCCGATCGAACGCAGCTTCTCGCGGTGGCCGTAGTAGGTGAAGGCCTCGATCACGTCCGAGCCGGCCCGGACGAGCTCGCGGTGCACCTGGGCGAGGGCCTCGGGATGCTGTAGCACCACTTCGGGCACGAACGTCCCCGCCTGCAGGTAGCCGCGGCGCTCGAGCTCGAAGAGGTAGCCCTCCGCGCACAGCACGGGACCCGCGGCCAGTCGCTCGAGCAGGCCGCGCTTGCGGACCTCGTCCTCGCCGTCCATCCGCTCCCTCCTCGGTTCCTGGGCTACCGGCACGGTAATCGACGGCCGTGTCGGATGATCCTCTCCCCTAAGGACGGAGATGCACGCCCACAGATTGCGTCTCCTGCGGTCACTCGAACGTGACGGAGACCTCACCGACGCCCGAGAACCCCGCGGTCCAGGAACCCGGCGCGTCGACGGGGACCGCGGGGACGAATGAGCCCGTCACCACCGCTTGGCCCGCTTGCATGCCGCGTCCGTGCTCGGCGAGGAGCGAGCAGGCGCGCGACAACGCGAGGAACGGGTCGTCGATCGTGAGGTCCCGTCCCGCCGTGGCTCGGGCCACGGTCTCGCCTCCCTGCCGAAGATCGAGTGCGATGCCGTCGATGCCGCTCCCGAGTCCCTCGTCGACGGGGGTATCGTCACCCACGACGATGCCCCAGTTGCCCATGCCGTCGGCCACGAAGTTGGCCGGATCCTGTGCCCCGCCGACGACCCGCTGGTCGACGAGCTCGAATGCGGGCGCGACCGCGCGTACCGCCGCCCTCGCGCGCAGTGCGTCGACCTCGCCCTTGAGCGGGGAGCCGAGGATGAGGCACAGCTCCGGCTCGATGAGGCATCGCGCGAACCCGTCGAGGGGGAGCGCCACGCCCGAGCGAGAGATGCGGCTCTCCAGAACGTAGCCGAACGGTCGGAAGCCGGCGCCGAGGGCGTCCCGGGACCGTCCCGACGTCGAGCCTGCCTTCCATCCCCCGATGCGCTCCCCGGCGGCGAGGAAGGAGTCGGCGACGGACAGTTGCACGCCGAGGGCCCCGTCGAGGCGCAAGGGGCTGTCGTCGATTCGGGCCCGGCGCCCGTCGCGACGGGCCTCGTGCAGCGCCGCGACGACGGAGGGCTCGCGCATGTGGGGCCGGCCTACGCGGTTGCGAGGTACTCGGCGGCGGCCTGCACTCCACCGGGTTTCGCGGGGACGCCCGCGGAGATCAACGCAGCCTCGATGCCGCCGAGGGTGCCGAGCAACATCGTGTCGTTGAATGCCCCGAGGTGGCCGATGCGGAACACGCGGCTCTTCAGTTTCACGAGACCGGCGCCGAGGGACATGTCGAACTGGTCGAGCACCACCTCGCGGAAGGCGTCCGCGTCGTGGCCCTCCGGCATGAGGATGGCGGTGAGGGAGTTGCTGTACTCTTCGGGGTCGCTGCAGACGAGCTCGAGGCCCCACGCGCGGACCGCTCGCCGGGTGGCCTCCCCGTGGCGCTCGTGGCGTCGGAAGACGTTGTCGAGGCCCTCCTCACGGAGGAGGATCGCAAGCGCCTCCCGCAGGCCGAACAGCAGGTTCGTGGCGGGCGTGTAGGGAAAGAACCCTGTGGCATTGCCCTCGAGCATCGGGCCCCACGACCAGTACGACCGGGGAAGGCGAGCCTCGGCGGAGGCCTCGAGAGCCTTGTGGCTGATCGCGTTGAAACCGAGCCCGGGTGGCAGCATGAGCCCCTTCTGGGAGCCGCAGATGCTCACGTCCACGCGCCATTCGTCGTGGCGGTAGTCGCAGGAGCCGAGAGAGCTGATCGTGTCCACGAGCAGGAGCGCGGGATGGCTGGCCCGGTCCATCGCCGCACGGACGTCGCCGACCCGGGAGGCCACGCCGGTGGAGGTCTCGTTGTGGACGACCGCGACCGCCTTGATCGCCCCGTCTACATCCGCGCGGAGACGCTCCTCGACGGCGTCCGGGTCGACCCCCGACCGCCAGTCGCCGGGGAGGAAGTCGACCTCGAGGCCCAGTTGCTCGGCCATGTCCTTCCAGAGGGTGGCGAAATGCCCAGTCTCGTACATGAGCACCCGGTCGCCCGGTGAGAGGGTATTGACGAGCGCAGCCTCCCAGGCCCCGGTACCCGACCCGGGGTAGATGACCACCGGAGAGGTGGTCTTGAAGACCTCCTGCAGCCCGGGCAGGATGTCGAGGGTCAAGGACGCGAACTCTGCGCTGCGGTGGTCGATCGTCGGGTAGCTGATCGCCCGGAGCACTCTGTCGGGGACGTTCGTCGGCCCTGGGATCTGTAGGAAATGGCGTCCGGCCGCTCGTGTCACCTGGAGATCCTTCCCTGACAGGGTATTTCGAATCACGGAATTCATAATCTCACCTAGGGAATCAAACCTAGGTAAGTCCGCGTCGTGATGTCAAGTTGCCCCTATGGACGCCTGGCCCCTTTTCGAATTGTGGAATGCGTGGTTGGTAAGGGCCTTTGCTAGTGTAGAGGCGCCTTCCCACTCGGGTCGTGGGGTCCAGCGAAGAGGTGTCATGGGAGCGGAGAGCACCGCAGCCACCGATCTCGGCATCTCGCTCGCGCGCGCTCTCCATGGGGAAGTGCGCTTCGACGCCTACACCCGCCACCTGTTCTCCACCGACGCGAGCATGTACGCCATCGAGCCCCTGGGGGTGGCGTTTCCCCGCGACGCGGACGACGTCGTCGCTGCCATGCACGTCGCGGCCGAGTTCGACGTCCCCGTCCTGCCCCGCGGCGCGGGCACGAGCCACTGCGGGCAGACCGTCGGGGCGGCGGTCGTGCTGGACTTCTCCCGGCACATGAACGGGATCTGTGAGGTCGACCCCGAGGCCCGACAGGCGCATGTCCAGCCCGGGGTGGTCCAGGAGCACCTCAACCAGGCGGTCGCCCCCCACGGATTGTGGTTCGCGCCCGACACCTCGACCGCGAACCGCGCCACGCTCGGCGGGATGATCGGCAACAACTCCTGCGGGTCACGCTCCGC
>SKQL01000104.1 GCA_007119035.1 Nitriliruptorales bacterium
AGGATCGTGTGGTGGTTGCCGGAGACGGTATGCCGTATCACGCCGCCCTGCGCGAGCTCGTCCCAACGCGGTGCGTGACGGCCGGCGTGCCCGAGAGACTCCTCGGCGTCGAACAGGGTGACCCGGCCGGCGTAGGGGGCTGGGACGTAGTGGCGCATCGCCCGGAGGTTGGTGGTGAACACCTGCAGGTGACGGTGCAGCTCGGGCAGCTCCAGGTCGGGCGGCACGAGGTGCGCCCGCCGGGCGTGCTCGAGGACGCACGCGAGCTGGTCGTCGGGGGACAGCGCCCAGAACTCGTCTACGGACACGGTGAGGTCGTCGACGGACAGGCCGAGGTGGTCCACGAAGCCGCGCAGCACCTGCGCCTCGTTGGCGTGCCCGGCGGCGCCGTCGAGTGCGGGCGGCACAGCATCCACCACGGCCAGCAGCGCCACGGGTTGGCCGCGCTCGTCGAGCTGGCGGGCCATCTCGTAGGCGATCAGCCCCCCCATCGACCAGCCGCCCAGCAGGTACGGCGCCGCCTGCTGCACGCGCTCGAGCTCGGAGATGTAGTGGCGAGCCATATCCTCGATGCGGGTGTGGGGCTCCTCGCCGTTCAGGCCGGTCGCCTCGAGCCCGTAGAGCGGATGGTCCTCACCCAGCGTGGCCGCCAGCTCGGCGTAGCAGTAGACGGTCCCACTCACGGGGTGGACCCAGAAGAAGGGCCGCTCCCTCCCGCGGGGCTGGATTGCGACCAGCGACGAACGCGGAAGCTCCTGCTCGCGGAGCAGGCAGGCGAGCCGCTCGATCGTGCGGTTCTCGAGCAGGCTGGATACTGGCAGCGCCCGTCCGAACACCCGCTCGACCTGGGCGATCACCCGCATGGCGAGCAACGAATGGCCGCCAAGCGCGAAGAAATCATCGGTCACCCCGACACGACGGCCGGGGAAGAAGCTCTCCCAGATGCGCAGGAGGTCCCCCTCGACGGGGTCACGCGGAGCCACGGGGACGTCCGTCTGCGCGGGCGCGGAAGCCGCCTGCTCTGCCGCCAGGCGGGTGTGGTCCACCTTGCCGCTCGCGGTGCGCGGCAGCGCGTCGATCAGCGTGACGCGGGCCGGCACCATGTACTGCGGCAGACGCTCGGCCGCGTACCCCCGGAGGTCGCTCGCCGTCGCCGGTTCGCCGGCCGCGGCGACGAACGCCGCGAGCTCCAGCACACCGCCCACCCCTCGGACGGGCTCGACCGCAGCTTCCCGGACAGCCGGATGGCGGGTCAGCACCCCTTCGATCTCTCCGGGCTCGACGCGGAAGCCGCGCACCTTGACCTGCCGGTCGGTGCGGCCCACGAAGGCGATCGTACCGTCCGGCAGCCAGAGGCCGAGGTCCCCGGTCCGGTACAGCCGCTCGCCGGGCGTGAACGGGTCCTCGACGAACCGCGCGGCAGTGAGGTCGGGCCGGTTGAGGTACCCGGACGCCAGGCCGGCCCCGCCGATGTGCAGCTCACCGGGCACCCCGACCGGCACCGGCTCGAGATGGTCGTCGAGGATGAGGACCCGGGCGTTGGCGATCGGCCGCCCGATCGGCACGACCGGACGGTCGTCGCCGCGTCGACACGCCCAGTGGGTGGTGTCGATCGCCGCCTCGGTCGGTCCGTAGAGGTTGTGCAGCTCCGCCGGCAAGCGCGCGAGGAAACGTTCGGCGAGGTCGGGTGAGAGCGCCTCGCCGCCGCAGAACACCCGCCGCAGGTCACCGCAGTCGTCGATGCCCGGCTGCTCGAGCAGCGCTTCGAGCATCGACGGCACGACCTGCAACGTCGTGACGTGCTGCTCGGTGAGCAGCCGCACGAGCCGGACCCCGTCACGCTCTGCCTCCGGCGGTGGCAAGACCAGGCGCGCACCGGCCGACAATGGCCCGAACAGCTCCCACACCGACGGGTCGAAGCCGAGCGGGATCCGCTGCAGCACCGCATCGCCCTCCGACAGCGGGAAGGTGTGCTGACGCCAGCGGACCTGGTTGCAGATCGCCCGGTGGGGCACCATCACGCCCTTAGGTTCTCCAGTGGAGCCCGAGGTGTAGATGACGTAGGCAGGATCGTCGGGGGACGTGCGGGCCGCGGGCCGGCTCGTGGGCCGGCTCGCGATCTCCGCCGCGTCGGTGTCCAGTGCCACGACCGCGGCGTCGTGCTCTGGCAGGCTGTCGAGCAACTGCCGGTTCGTGACGAGCACAGCCGGCTGTGCGTCGCCGAGCATGAACCGCAAGCGTTCGCTCGGGAGGGCAGGGTCCAGCGGCAGGTACGCCCCACCTGCCTTGAGGACGGCCAGCGCCGCGACCACGAGCTCCAGCGACCGCGGCAGCCGCACCGCCACGACTCCCTCAAGACCCACCCCAAATGCGCGCAGATGGTGGCCGAGCCGGTTGGCCTGCTCATCCAGCTCCGCGTATGTGAGGCCGGCGTCGTCGAGCATTGCGGCCGCGGCGTGCGGCGTCCGTTCGACCTGTGCCTCCACCAACTGGTGGAGGCACGCCTGCGGTCCGAGGTCGGCTGCCGTGTCGTTCCACTCC
The DNA here is from genome assembly GCA_007119035.1 of Nitriliruptorales bacterium. Lineage (GTDB taxonomy): Bacteria > Actinomycetota > Nitriliruptoria > Euzebyales > Egibacteraceae > SKQL01. Next base: position 2,542 of record SKQL01000104.1, read on the forward strand.
CCGAGGACCTGCCGACGCTCAGCCTCGGTGAGGAGCGGAATGGCTGACAGGCGCTGCTCGGGGTCAGCGACGACCGCCTCGAGAACGGTCCGGAAGTGGCCGAGGATACGGTCGACGGTTGCGACGTCGAAGCGGTCGGCGTTGTACTCGAGCATCCCGCTGAGCCGCTCGCCGGCGTCGAGGAGCAGAACGAGGTCGGCCACCATCGTGCCGCTCTCGACCACCTCCGGTCGCACGTCGAGCCCGGCGACCCGCAGCTCCGGCAGCCGTGTGTTGTGCAGCACGAACATAGCCTCGAACAGCGGGGTGCGCCCCGGTCCACGCTCGGGCTGTAGCGCTTCGACCACCCGCTCGAACGGGACGTCTTGGTGCTCGAACGCCTCCAGCGTGGTCACCTTGATCCGCTGGAGGAGTTCGCGGAAGGTCGGCTCCCCGGACAGGGCAGAGCGCAAGACTACGGTGTTGATGAAGCAACCCACGACCGACTCGAGTCCGGGCTCGGTCCGTGTCGACACTGCCGTGCCCACACAGACGTCCTCGGCGCCGCCGTAGCGGTACAGCACAGTCTTGAAGGCCGCGAGCAGCGTCATGAACAGCGTGACGCCCTCACGCCGGGCGAGGGCCTCCAACCCGGCCGCGAGCTCGGCAGACGGCTCGAAGGGGCGGTGCGCGCCGCGTGGGCGGTGGCCCGCAGGTGGCTCAGGCGCCGCCGGCAGGGGGAGCGCGGCAGGTGCGCCGGCCAGCTGGCGTCGCCAGTACGCGAGCTGGTCCCCCTCGACCGCCTCGAGCCGCTCCTGCTGGTGGCGGACGTAGTCGAGGTAGCTCCGGGCCGGTTCGGGCAGCGGGGAGGGCTGCCCGCTCGAGAGCGCCTCGTACAGCGCCGCCATCTCGCGCACGAGGAGGTTCATCGCCCAGGCGTCACAGGCGATGTGATGCACGACGAGGAGGAGGACGTGCTCGTCCTGGTCGAGGCGGAACAGCGTGGCGCGCAGGAGCGGGCCTTGGCCGAGCTCGAAGGGACGCTGGATCTCTCCCGTCGCCCGTTGGTCCAGCTCGGCAGGACGTTGCTGCTGGGGCAGGTCGCGGAGGTCCACCAGCGGCAGCGCGGCCGGCTCGGGCGGCGCGAACCGCTGCACCGGCTCGCCGTCGACCTCACGGAAATCCGCTCGGAGCAGGTCGTGGCGGCGCACGACCTCCGACAGGCTGCGCTGGAGCGCGTCGCGGTCGAGGG
>SKQL01000006.1 GCA_007119035.1 Nitriliruptorales bacterium
GGGACCCGGGCGACTCAGCTCCCCGAAGGAGAGCTGAGTCGCCCGTTGGTAGTACCCGGCGGCCAACAGGAACAGGATCCCGTTGAGGGCCGTCCGCGCTCGCTGCTTCGGCGTGAGCCGCATGCGAGGCGCGGTCATCGATCAGCCCTCTTCTTCGTCCTCTTCCTCGAGTTCGGCCAGAGGCGCGTCGAGCAGGTCGCCGTACTCCTGGAGGACGCGCTGGTACTCGTCCGCGTAGGTAGCGAGCTCGGCCTCCGCGTCCGCGCCAGCGACCGGATCGTAGTTGTAGCCCATGCTGACGGCCCACTCCTCGATCTCAGGTGTGGTGAACGCCTCCATGGACAGCTCGCGGATGCACTCGACGAGGTCAGCGTCCATACCCGCTGGTGCAACGATGCCGTACCACGCCGGTGTGGCGACGTCGAAGCCGAGGTCGCCGAACGGCGTCGCATCGGGGAACAGGTGGTACTCCTGGTCGCCCACGACCCCCAGGGGACGGATCTCACCAGCCTCAACCTGACCTAGGATCGACGGACCGTAGCCCATGTTGGCATCAACCTGGCCACCGAGCAAGGCGGTGAGGGCCTCGCCACCACCCCCGCTGAACGGCACGTTCCGGAGCTCGACCCCTGCTTCCTCGTTGAGGATCAGGATGTTCTGGTCGGGTTGGGTCAGGTTGCCGGAGGTCGACACCGTCAGCTCGCCCGGACTTGCCTCTGCCGCTTCCAGGAACTCCTCGATGGTCTCCCACGGGGCGTCAGCACGGACCGTCAGCACGGCCGGAAGGTCGACGAGCTTCATGATCATGGTGTAGTCGTCGGCATCGTCGTAAGGGACGTCGGGGTTCACCAGCGGCTGGAACGCCAACGCGGTGTTGGAGCTCAGGCCAAGCGATGATCCGTCAGCTGGGCCGGCGAGGATCTGTGAGGTCCCGATGGTCGCCCCACCCCCGGCAACGTTGTCCACCGCCCACTGCTGTCCGAGGTGGTTCTCGAGCGCCGTGGCGTACTCACGTCCGACGGGGTCGGTCGACCCTCCGGGGTTGTAGGGCACGACGAAGTCGCCGGTGCGACCGTCGAGCCAGTCCTCGCACTCACCGTTGGCGGCAGCGGCTTCACCGGGATCCTCACCGGGATCCTCTGCGGCCTCCGCGCCGGGGTCGGCTTCAGGCACCTCCTCATCGGCGCCGCACGCCGTCACGACAAGTGCGGCTGCGGCCGCGGCCGCGAGGTAACGGACCACGGTCGGTCGCCTTCGATGCTGCTTCATAGGTCTCCCTCTCCCGAGCGGAAAGCTCTCAACGTTGCGGACTAGCTGTCCTGACCGACGGTGTCTGCCTGCGAGGTATCCACCTCCCAGGCTCCGGCCGGACGGCAACGGGTATTCTATATCTTCGACAACTCCGATGCAACGGAGACGTTGCTCCGCTCGCTCCGCGCATCCGTCTCCACGTCGTGCGCACCCCAACGCGTACCATCGCCCCCCGTCGCGAGGACCACCGTGCCACGATCCCTGGAGCATCCCACGCTCCGCGAGCTCGGCGGACGTTTGGCCCACCCTGCCCTGGCGCTGGTGGTGGGGGCCGTAGCGTTCGGGGTAGGACTGACTGCGGCCTGGCCGTGCGTTCGCGAGAGCCCGAGTCCCTGCTCCGCGGCCCTCCAGTGGGGCATCTTCGTGGTCATCGTCGCAGGAACGGCGGCGCTCACGATCGCCCTCGCCTGGGGGATTCTGCTCGTCGCAGGCTGGGTGACCGACCGCCGCGACACAGCGACGTGACCCCGCGTCGGCGCCGGATCGGCCTTGGCCTCGGCATCCTGCTGTTGCTCCTCGGAGGGCTGATCCTCGCCCCGTGCTCCGATGGGACCTGCGGTGTGGAACGTGAACGCATCGGCGTCTTCCTCGTGATGTTCGGCCTGACCCTGACCGTCGCCATGCTCGGGGCGAACGCCTACGCCTGGTGGAGATCCCGAACCAGCAGCGGTAGGTCGGCGCGCTAGCAGCACCGACGCATCGCCGATCCCCCGCGATGGTAGATAGTATACGACCGACGTCCCGTGGGATCTGATGCGTCCCCCCCACGCGGGGCCGTCTCAAGTATCGAGGGAGCATGATGCCAACCAGGCAGCAGAGCGCAGGCCCCTTGGAGGGGATCCGCGTCCTCGACATCACCCAGATCCTGTCGGGCGCCTTCTGCTCGATGATGCTGGCTGACATGGGTGCCGACGTCGCCAAGATCGAGCGACCGGGGCGGGGCGACTCGACCCGGGGCATGGGCAAGCAGCTGCCCCACGGCGAGGCGCCCTCGTTCATGGCGGTCAACCGCAACAAGCGCGGGCTGGTCCTCGACCTCGCCTCCGAGGAGGGAGCAGACGTGCTCCGGCGGATGGCCAGCCAGGCTGACGTACTCGTGGAGAACTACAAACCCGGAACCATGGCTCGCTTCGGCCTGTCCTACGAGGACCTGCGCCCCCTCAACCCTTCCCTGATCTACTGCTCGATCTCGGGGTACGGCGCCACGGGACCCGACGCCAGCCGGGGCGGTTTCGACCTCGTCGCCCAGGGACGCTCGGGTCTGATGAGCTTCACCGGCGAGCACGAGGGCCCTCCCGTGAAGGTCGGGGTCCCGATCTGCGACCTCAACGCGGGGGTGTTCGGCGCCTACGGGATCCTCTCGGCCTACATCCATCGGCTGCGGACCGGTGAGGGCCAGTTCGTCGATACCTCCCTGCTCGAGGGCGGCATCGCCTACACCGTCTGGGAATCGTCGACCTACTGGGCCCTCGGCGAGGTACCCGAGCGTCGCGGATCCGCGCACCGCGCGATCGCGCCGTACGAGGTCCTCGCAACCCAGGACGGCTACCTCGCCTTGGGCTGTGCCACCGAGCAGCTCTGGGACAAGCTGTGCGTCCTGCTCGACCGGCCGGACCTCGCCTCGGATCCCCGGTTCCACGAGCGGGGTGCCCGCCTGGCCAACCGGGCCGAACTCAAGGTCGACCTCGAGGCCACGTTCACCGAGCGCACCACCGAGGAGTGGATCGAGCTCCTCGATGCCGCCGGCATCCCGAGCGGCCCCCTCTACGACATCCCGCAGGTTTACGAGGATCCACAGGTGCGCGCACGGGACATGATCGTGGAGGTCGAGCACCCGCGCGCCGGAACCAACCCGCAGATCGGCGTCCCGGTCAAGTTGTCGCACACCCCCGGATCGGTCCGGACCCCTGCGCCGCTGCTGGGGCAGCACTCACGCATCCTTCTGGGTGAGTACGGCTTCGACGACGACGAGATCGACCGCCTGATGGACGATGGGATCACCGCCGACCCCGCCCCGTTCCCGGAGCCCGATCCCGAGGAGGAGCCGTCACGATGACCGTCAACGAGCCTTCGGCCACCGTGGCCTCGGAAGCTGTGCGCGTCGAACGTCACGGCGAGCACACCGTCGTCATCACCTTCGACAACCCGCCGAGCAACACCCTCACGTGGGAAACCCGCCGCCAGCTGAGGGAGCTGCTGGCCACGCTGGAGGACGACCTGACCGTCCGCTGCGTCGTGCTGGTCGGTGAGGGTCGCGTCTTCACGGCCGGCGCGGACCTGCGTGAGGACGGCGAGATGAGCGACGATCAGCTCGATGCCTTCGCCGAGGACTTCGGTCGCCTCCTGCTCGCGATCGAGGAGCTGCGCGTCCCCGTCGTCGCAGCCATCAACGGCGCGGCCATCGGAGGGGGGCTGGAACTCGCTCTGGCCTGCGATCTACGCCTAGCCTCCGAAGACGCCATCTTCGTCGCAGCGGGGGTCAACGTGGGGCTGATCGCCAACTTCTGGCGTCTCCCACGCGTTGCCGGCCTCGGGCCGGCGAAGGAGATGCTACTCACCGGCGACCGCTACAACGCCGAACAGGCACGGACCTGGGGGATCGTCAGTTCGGTGCACCCGAGCGCGGATCTGCGCGACGCTGCTCTGGCCAAGGCCGACCGGATCGCGACACGAGCGCCACTCTCGGTGGAGGCGACCAAGGCCTGCGTCAACCGTGCGCTCGAACTCGAGTACGACGAGGGTCGCGCCCTGCAGGTCGCCAACTTCAAGCGGATGTTCCGGACCGAGGACCATGCGGAGGCCCTGGCGGCCTTCTTCGAGCGGCGCGACGGCGACTTCCGGCGCCGTTGACACCTCGCCCACCGGCCGCGTGGCCATCCGGCTAGTAGTGCCCGACGACCTCTCGAGGGCGGTACGGAGCCTCCAACCGGGCCACCTCGTCGTCGGTGAGTTCGAGCCCGACCGCGGCGACCGCATCGTCGATGTGGTGCACCTTGGTGGCCCCGATGATCGGAGCCGTCACACCAGGGCGGCTCATCAACCATGCCAGCGCCACCTGGGCGCGCGAGACACCTCGGAGTTCCGCGATCTCGCCGACGACGTCGATGATGGCGGCGTTCGCATGCTCGTAGAGTTCATCCGCGTAGGGGTCGTTCCCGCCTCGGCCAGTGGCGGTGCGCTGGTCCGCCGACCGCGCGAGGTGTCCTCGAGCCAGAGGACTCCAGGGGATCAGCCCGACACCCATGTCCCGGCACTGTGGGATCATCTCCCGCTCGTCCTCGCGGTAGAGCAGGTTGTAGTGCGGCTGCATGGTCACGAAGCGGGTCCAGCCGTTGACCTCTGCCACGCGTTGGGCCTTGGCGAACTGCCACGCCCACATGCTCGACGCTCCGATGTAGCGGACCTTGCCCGCCTTGACACAGTCGTGGAGGGCCTCCATCGTCTCCTCGATGGGCGTCTTCCGGTGCCAGCGGTGGATCTGGTACAGATCGATGTGATCGGTCCCGAGCCGTCGCAGCGAGTTGTCCACCGAGTCCATGATGTGCCCGCGGGACAGCCCGTAGTCGTTCGGGGCGTCGCCCATGATGTTGCGGACCTTGGTGGCGACGACGTACTCCTCACGGCGGGTGAACAGCTTGCGCAACATCCGTCCCGTGATCTCCTCGCTGAGGCCACGGGAGTACACGTCCGCCGTGTCGAAGAAGGTGATCCCCTGTTCCACGGCCCGGCGCACGAAGGGTTCCGCGTCGTCCTCCGGGAGGATCCAATCGCGGTCCCGCCAGGTGGGATCGCCGTAGGTCATCATCCCCAGGCAGACCTTCGAGACCCGCAGCCCAGTGGTGCCCAGTCGTACGTACTCCATGCGAACCTCCGCGTCGGTGCCACCCACACGAGAAGCCTGGAGGTGGCGTTGCGACCCCGCCGTCGCGGCCGCGACGAGAGCATACTCTATAGTATGTGTCGCGGCGGGGATCCCCCACGCGGCCGGCGCAACACGAGGGAGCCGAGGGTGACGAGCAGCGACGAGACCTCCACACGTGGGGACCGACCAGCCGGGCTGCGCAACGCCGCAGCCACCTACACCGGCGAGGTCGTCCCCACGGTCGATGCTGCGAGCGTGCTCGTGGTCCGCGACGGCACGGACGCGCCCGAGGTGCTGCTGGTCGAACGTCATGGCCGCGCCGACTTCGCCGGAGGCGCCTTCGTCTTCCCCGGGGGGAAGGTCTCCGACGCCGACCGAGACCTCGACGCGACCCGGTATGCCGGGGTCGACCCCGCGGCGTGGGCGCGACGACTCGGCACCGACGGGCCCCGAGACGCCCTCGGTCTGCTGGTCGCCGCGGTGCGCGAGACCTTCGAGGAGGCGGGGATCCTCCTGGCCCACCGGAAGGGGCGACCGCTGAGCCCCGACGAGGTGGTCTCTCCAGGGTTCGTGCACATGCGAGAGCAGCTGTCGGATCGGTCGACCGACACCGACTGGCGTGGCTGGCTCGACGACGAGGACCTCGTGCTCGACCTGGGCGCCCTCGAGCTCTGGGCCTGGTGGGTGACCCCGGAGGGTCAGCACAAGCGCTTCGACACCCGATTCTTCGTTGCCCGACTCCCCGACGGCCAGTCGGCGCACCACGACGACGTGGAGACGACGGCGCTGCGCTGGGCGGATCCCACGTGGGCGTTGGGAGAGCAGGCGGCCGGGCGAGCGAAGATCATCTTCCCCACCCGACGCATCCTCGCATCCCTGGCCACCTTCGAGGACGCCGCCTCCGCGATCGCCGCGGCCGCAGCGGGCAAGGTCGATCAGCGCCGCATCCAGCCCAGGCTCGAGCGACGGGGTGACCAGATGTGGGTCCACCATCCCTACGACGGCACCGCGGAGCGGATCTAGCTGCTCACCGGTCGCGAACCGGACCGCGGCGATCCCAGCCCGGTCCCCGCGGGAAGGGTGCGACACCGATGCGAGCAGGGCGCGAGCGGTGGGTCCTCCCCTTCGCCACCCTGGGGTTCTGGGCCTGCTACACGATGATCCGCCCCCTATTGGCTCCCTACGCGACCATGATCGGGGCCTCGGCGTTGATGACCGGGGTCGTCGTCGCCGCGCAGGCGGTTCCGGGCGCCCTCTTCGCTCTGCCCGGAGGGGCCATCGCCGACCGGTTCGGGAACCGGATCACCACCTTGTTGGGGGCGGCCGTCATGGCCACCGGTGGAACGGTGATGGCAGCGACGACCTCGGTCGAGGCACTCATCGGTGCACAGGCGCTGGTGGGGGCTGGCGGCATCCTGATGTGGGTCGCGATCCAGCGGGCGGTCATCACCCCCGCCGGTGGCGATACGGCCCGGTTCGCCCGAGACCGCACGATCGCGGCCAACTCGCTCTACGTCTCCGGGGGCCTGGTGGCCGGCCCCCTGGTCGGCGGGTGGACCGCCGAACACTTCGGCTATCGCACCAGCTTCCTCGTGTTCGCCCTCCTCGCGGCGTCGCTGCTCCCCGTCGCCCTCGCGATGCCGGGCGAACGGGCCACGACATCTCCGCCGGGGAGCGAGCCACGCCGGGCGACCACGCGAGACCGGGCATGGTCACTGGCCAGGACACCCGGGATGGCTGCGACCCTCCTCGCGTCGTTCGTGGTGCTGTTCCTGCTGGAGTTCCGCACCTCGTTCCATCCGCTCTACCTCGACGACGCTGGTTTCTCCCCTGGGGTCATCGGCGTCATCATCGCGGTCTCGGCCGCCTTCGGGGTGATCGCCCGACCGGCGCTCCCGCACCTGAGCCGCCGGTTCGGCGACCCGGCACTCCTCGCGATCTGCCTGGTGACCGGCGCCGTCACCGTGGGCGCGGTCGCGTTCACGGGGTCGCTTCCGACCATCTTCGCTCTGGCGGCCGTCTCCGGGGTCGCCCTCGGGCTCGGCCAACCCTTCCTGCTGGCGTTGGTCGCTAACTTCACGACCCGCGAGGAACGTGGCCTCGGGGTGGGGATGCGGATGGTCGCGAACCGGTCGGCACAGTGGATCTGTCCGTTGATCCTCGGTGGGCTCCTGTCGATCGTCGGCTTCACCGGGGGGTTCGCGGCAGCCGCGGCCCTCGCCCTGCTGCTGACGATCGCCGCGACGCGACGTCTGCAACGGGCTTCCGGGCACGCGGGACGGGGCCCGGGAGATACGGCCGGGTCCTAGGCGGTCGCCGCGGCGCCCTAATCGGGCCCCTCGGCGCCCTGATCGCTTGAGGTTTCGCGCATCCGCACCGCCGTCTGAAGATGCTCGGCCATGGCGGCTTCGGCCTTCGCGCCGTCGCCGGATTCGAGGGCGACGACGATCCGCTCGTGCTCAGCGACGAAGATCGCGTTGCGTTCCGACGACCGCCACTGTGACTTGCTGGGCGGTAGGAAGCGACGCCAGAGCGGGGAGACGACGTGTTCGGTGATCAACGGTGACCCGAGCCGCAGCAGCGCGAGGTGCCACTCGCGGTTCAACCGAGACAGCTCCTCCGGTGAGACCGTGCCGCACTTCCCGGCGAGGTCCTCATGCTGCGCACGGATCTCGGCCACCTGCTCCGGGGTCGCACGCTCGGCTGCCAGGCGGGCGAGCAGGGCCTCGACCGAGCTCCGCATCAAGTACAGGTCGCTGAGTTCCAGCAGCGAGAGTTCGGTGACCGTCGCGCCTCGGTGAGGCGCGTAGTTCACGGCCCCGTCCGCTTCCAGGAGCCGGAGCGCCTCGCGAACCGGGGTCGGGCTGACCCCGTAGCGCTCGGCGATCTCGACCTGCCGGAGCTGCTCGCCCGGATGGATCAGGCCGTCGGCGAGCTCTTGGCGGAGCCGTGCCAGGACGTAGGCGGTCTTGCTCAGGGGCTGTCCGGGTTGCGAGGAACGCGGAACACCATCGTCCACAGGAGGTACCGCCTGGCAGAACAGGGAGGGGCCCTTGCCCCACGAGGGGTCCGTCCCCACGTGCCCTATAGGTTATCGCATCCCGGACCGGGCTCCGGGAGGAGCGCCACGCTGCGCACGGCCCCTCGACCGACGAGGTTCGGTGGACGCGACGCTCAGGCCAGTTGGAAGCGGGGCAGCACGTAGGCGTCGCCACGCGGGACCAGCACCAGCGACACGCGCCGGCCGATCCAATCGTCGGCCGGTTCGGCTCCCTCGATGTTGCTCACGACGATCGGCCCCTCGTCGAGGCGAACCGCCACGACGCTGTACGGCGTCTCGTACCCCGGGAGGTAGCCCTTGTGGAAGGTCGCATGCGACAGGATCTCACCACCGCCACCCACCTCCGTCCACTGCGACTCCGGGCTCAGGCAGTCGTGGCAGACGGGACCCGGCGGGTACCGGAAGGCTCCGCATGCCTCGCACCGTTGGAGTTTGAAGGCCCCCTCCTCCAGATGCTGCCACATCGGGACGTCGTAGAACCCGAGGACCCGGTCCGGAAAGCTCCTCTCGTCACTCATGTCGGCTACCTCGCGTAGATGATGGACGCGACCTTGCCGGCCACGTCGGACGAGTAGTGGACGTAGCGGCAGTCCTCCACCTGCCGGGCACCCGCCTGCCCTCGAAGCTGTCGCACCGACTCGACCTGGTGGTTCCACCCCTGCATGTAGGTCTCGGACAGATGCCCTCCCCCGGTGTTGGTCGGAAGCGCCCCCCCAGGACCGATGCCCTGTTCCTGGAAGAACCGGCCAGCTTCCCCCACCTTGCAGTAGCCGTAGCCCTCCAGCGCGAGGGGGATGTGCACGGAGAAGCTGTCGTAGACCTGGAGGACGTCGATGTCCTCCGGGCCGACGCTCGCCTCGGCGAAGACCTTCTCGGCAACACGGTGCTGGGCCGGGTGGTAGAAGTCGGTGAGCCGGGGCTCGAGGCTGGTGGCGTTGGTGTTGAGGTCTGAACGGCCCATCGCCTCGATGTAGACGGGGTGCTCGGAGATCTGGCGAGCGCGCTCGGCCTCGGCCACGATCAGGGCGACCCCGCCATCGTTGACCAGGCAGTAGTCGTACAGGTGCAGGGGTTCGCAGACGTACGGAGCCTCGAGGTAATCGTCGATGGTGATCGGACGTCCCTGCATGATGGCGTTCTCGTTCAGGTCGGCGAAGGCACGCTGGGCCACGGCCACCTCCCCCAGGTCCGCTTCGGTGAAGCCGTAGACGTGCTGGTAGCGCTGGAACATCAACGCGTACAGCGCCCCCTGCGACGTGAGCCCCCAGGGCGCGTGGTAGACGTAGGACAGGAACGAGCCCCCACCCATCGCCTTGGGTCCGCCGTATTGGGTTCCGGCTGAGCGTTGGTTGTTGCCATAGACCAGGGCAACGACGTCGACCAACCCCGCCTCGACCGCCTGGACCGCCTTCATCACGGCCCCGATGGCATCGCCCTGATCTCCCCACGAGGGGTTGATGTTGAGCAACTCACCCATCCGCTCGAGCGCGGTGGTGGGACCACAGATCAGCCCATCGACATCGTCGCGTCCGAGCCCCGCATCCGCCAGCGCCTCTCGGAAGGCGAGGGCGGCGTACCCGGTGGAGTCTGCGGGGACGTCCCCGTTGCGGACCCGCGTCCAGTCTCCGGACCAGTCGGTGTGACCGATCCCGACGATGGCAGCGGTACGTCGCGGTCCTGTGGCCCGACCCATACCCCCTCCGTTCCTTCCCGGCTGGTTCTACTTAGTATATGAAATACAAAGGCTATCTTACCGGGCGAACCCGCCGGGGCCCAACCTGCGCTGGCAACGCTGCCTCAGGACCTCTGCTGACCGCCAGCCCGCGTCACTCTTCGGCGCTGCGACCACCATCGTCCGAGCCCCTGCGAGCGTTGGCCCCGATGCAGTCGTTCGGCCGCAGCCACCACCTGGTCCTCCGAGAGCAGGACGGCGTCGGCGGCGGGCCCGAGGGGGACGTAGCTGTCGACCGAGCGCACCGACGCGACACGGACCCGCGCCCCCGTCGCCGGTGCCGGTGCCCCAGGCCGACCACCTCCGTCACCGCCAGAGCCGCGGTCCTCCACCAGCGAGGCGACCACCGCGTCGGCGATCCCGCCACCCGTCGCCCGTGCCTCGTCGACGACCAGCACCGTCCCGACGTCCTCGGCGTGCTGGCGGATGGCGTCCACCGGGAGCGGCGCCAGCCACCGCAGGTCGAGCACCCGGGCTCGGATCCCGCGATCGGCGAGCCGCCGGGCCGCACGCAGCGACATCCGCACCCCGTTGCCGTAGGTGACCAGCACGAGGTCCGCCGGTCCCCCGCCGTGGACGCCGACGTCACCGGGGACCACCACCTCGTCGTCGTCGGGGTAGGTCTCCAGCCAGCCCTCGTCGCCGTGGTCGTGGAGGTCGCGTTCGTGGTAGAGGGCGATGGGTTCGAGGAACGCCACCACCCGGCCGTCGGCGGCGGCCATGCCGACCGCGGCCCGCAGCATCCGCACCGCGTCGGCGGGACGCGACGGGACCGCCAGGGCGAGCCCCGGGATGTCGCGCAACGCCCCGATCGCGTTGTCGTTGTGGAAGTGCCCGCCGAAGCCCTTCTGGTAGGCGAGCCCGGCGATCCGCAGCACCATCGGCGTCGTGAACTGGCCGTTGGAGAAGAAGCTCGTGGAGCACGCCTCGCCGCGGAGCTGGTCGATCGCGTTGTGCAGGTAGGCGAGGTACTGGATCTCGGGGATCGGAACTTGCCCGAGCAGCCCGAGGCCCTGGGCGAGGCCGAGGATCGACGTCTCGTCCAGCAGCGTGTCGAACACCCGGCCGGTCCCGAAGTGGGCCTGCAACCCCGCGGTCACCCCGTACACGCCTCCCTTGCGGCCGACGTCCTCGCCGAAGACCACCACCTCGTCGCGGGCGAGCAGCTGGTCGCGCAACGCGGCGTTGAGGTTGGCGGCGAGGGTGCGCCGCTGTGACGCGGTCTCCAGCTCCGGGACCCCGTGCGGGAACGCCGCCTCGCGCACCTCGGCGGGAGCGCGGCGGGCCCCTTCGGCGCGGACCCGGTCGGGGGTGAACGGCGCGAGCGGCGCGACGACGGTGGGCGCGTCCGTGAGGTGGGTGGCGGTGGCGGCGACCTCGTCGGTCAGTTCGCGGATCCGCGCTCGGGTGTCGGCGACGATCTGCGTGAGCTCCTCCCGTGACGCCACGCCGAGCCCGAGCAGCCGTCGCGCAGCCAGCGGCAGGGGGTCCAGGGACTCCTCGGCCGCGATCTCCTCCCGCGAGCGGTAGCCGGCTTCCACGTCGGAGCCGGCGTGCCCCCACAGCCGCACCGTGCGTACGTGGAGGAACACCGGTCGTCGGCCGCGACGGCAGCGGTCGACCGCGGAGGCGACGGCGGCCCAGACCTGGTCGATGTCGCCGGTGGCCGGGACGTAGGTCAGCCCGGACAGGTCGCCGAAGGTCTCCGCGACCCAGTCACGTGGCGTCGACACGGAGATCCCGATGCCGTTGTCCTCGCAGACGAACAGGATCGGCATCGGGTTGCCGACCCGTCGTCCCCAGCGGGCCGCGTTGATCGCGGACAGGGCAGACGCGTGGTTGGCCGACGCATCACCGAAGGAGGTCACCGCGATCGCATCGTCGGGCACGGGGAGCGTGTGCCCCAACCGTCGCGCCCTGCCGATCGCCACCGCGGCGCCCATCGCCTTGGGCAGTTGCGACGCGATCGTGGAGGTCTGTGGCGGGATCCACAGCTGGCGGCTGCCCCACACCTTGTGCCGACCCTGGGCGACGGGATCCTGCTCCGCGGCACACAACGAGTACAGGACGTCCCGCTCGATCGAGGTGGCCTCACCCCGCCGGGCCCGTGCCATCACGAAGGCACCGTCGCGGTAGTGGAGGAACGCCGGGTCGTCGGGACGGGTCAACGCCCCGACGATCGCGGTGTGCTCGTGCCCGGCCGAGGAGATCGTGTAGAAGCCGGCGCCCCTGGCCTTGAGGTCGCGAGCCGCGATGTCGAGGCAGCGCGACGCCACCTGATCGGCGAACAGCGCCACGAGGTCGCGCCCGGTCGGGCCGCCGGGGAACAGCGGCTCCGACGGATCCCGGCGCGGCGCCGCGGACGTCTCCAGGCTCGGCGCCGCGGACGGATCGCGGCCGGCGCCGGGACTCGACGGGTCCACCGCCGTGGCGGCGACCGGTGCCTCCTCGATGGCACGGTCGAGGGCTGCCTCGGCTCGGGTGATGGGGTCACTCATGCGGCACCGCCCCGCGCGCGCCGCGGGCCGATCGCATCGCCGTCCCGCTCCCCGGCGAGGCGCTCGCCCTCACCTGGGTGGGATACGTCGCGTTGGGCACGTGCAACCTCCGAGGTCGGGGCGGGACGGGAACCGGGTCGGGGACGCGCCCCGGGTGATGGCTGGGGGCCACTGTAGGTCCGCTGAAGGACGCGAACGAGGTGCGAGCCGTTGCCCTCGCCACCCGTCCCCGAGGCCGCACCGGAACGGGTACTCAGCGTCGACGGACATCGACGCCCGATACCCACTCCCCATCCCTGACCTCGCCCCACGGTAACGGGTATCCAGCGCCCACGGACATCGACGCCCAGTACCCACTCCACCCCACGACCCCGTCCAAGCGTGGAGCAGGCCTTCCGTGGCCTCGGCCCCTTCTTCGCTGTCGACGTGCTCACCGTCGCCGTCCTGGTCGCCGTCCCCGGACTCGTGCTCTGGCTGCCCGGAACCATCGGATAACCGCTCGCCACACCTCCCCCGCAGCCGGCGCTGCGCGAACGGTGCGTCCCTCGGCCGGCCAGCAGGCTCCCGGTCGCCGGCCATGACGACGACCGCTGAACCGGCAGCGCCATCGAAACCATGAACCCACCGTGTGCCGGCCCGCCCCGTCCTCGGCCACCGTAGTGCCCGGCACGCTCACCCGCCGTAGCCTCAGGCGCGGTGCTGGCCGCGGTGAACAACAAGCAGACAGGCGGCCCGGCAGCGGTCCCGGGACCTCACGCTCAGTTGGTTGCCGACCCGGTTTCAGCCCCCTGGACGAGTTGGGCGTACTTCGCCAGCACCCCCGATCGATAGCGCGGACC
>SKQL01000106.1 GCA_007119035.1 Nitriliruptorales bacterium
CGGCTGGCTCGGGCGCCTCGTCCCGGGCGGCCTCGCGCTCGCCCTTGGCCCTGCGGTCCCTCGATCGGTCCCTCTCCCGGGGCTTGCGTGGCTTGTCGCGGGTCTTCTGCGCCGGCTTCGCCCGAGACGGCTTGGTCGGCTTGCGCTCGGGGAGGCCGAAGAGCTCGTCGAGCTCGGGGGACGTCGAGAACACCTCGTAAGTGGGCACGTCGATGTCGAGCGCCTTCTTGATCATCTCGAGGCGCGCCTGCTCGTTCCACAATGCGAGCGTCACCGCGATGCCACCCGCTCCAGCCCGCCCGGTCCGGCCGATCCGGTGGAGGTACATCTTCTCGTCGTCGGGGCAGTCGTAGTTGATGACGTGGGTTACGTCTGAGATGTCCAGGCCACGGGCCGCGACCTCCGTGGCACACAGTACGTCGACCTTGCCTCGCCGAAAGCGGTCCAGCGTCTGCTCGCGCATCTCCTGCCTGAGATTCGAGTGGATGGCGCTCGCCTCGACACCGTGCTCCGCGAGCTCGGTCACGAGCACGTCGGCCATGCGCTTCGTCCGGGTGAAGACCACACACAGCCCACGCTGCGGCGACTGGAGGATCCGTGCGAGGACGGCGGGCTTGTCCATCCGGTGGCAGGACAGGAAGAACTGCTGGGTGTCGGGGCCGATCTGGGGCTCCTCGACATCTGCCCGCATGAACGTGGGCTTGGTCATGTACCGACGCGCCAGGCCGACGACCTCGGAGGGCATGGTTGCGCTGAAGAGGAGCGTTTGTCGTTCATCCGCGCACGCCTCGATGAGCTGCTCGACGTCGGGGAGGAAGCCCATGTCGAGCATCTCGTCGGCCTCGTCCAGCACCAGGGTCTTCACTCCATCGAGGTGCAGCACCCCGCGACGCAGGAGGTCGAGCAGTCGCCCGGGGGTGCCGACGACGACGTGGGCGCCGCCCCTCAGCGCGGTCGCCTGGGCGTCGATCGCCTTGCCCCCGTAGATGGCGAGGGTGCGCACACCCCGGCCCGCGCCGGCGGTGATCAGATCCTGGTGCACCTGGAGGCACAGCTCGCGGGTCGGGACGATGACGAGGGCTTGGACCGACAAGGTGTCGGGCTCGACCGACTGCAGAAGCGGGATGCCGAACGCGAGCGTCTTGCCCGTGCCCGTGCGCGCCTGCCCGATGACGTCGGCACCTGAGAGGGCCAACGGCAGGGTGAGCTCCTGGATGGGGAAGGGGTGGGTGATGCCGGCGTCGGTGAGGGAGCGGCAGATGGCCGCGTCCACCCCCAGGTCGGCGAACGTCTTGCTTTCTGCAGTCACTCGGTTCTTTCCGGTGGGAGTTCTCTAGAGGCAAGGTAGATCGACCTACGTGGGAGCCCACGGGCGGGCGATGTCCAGCCCTGCCATTTTGACTACGAGCGTACCAGCGGTGGGCAGGGTGCGGCTCACAACCTGCGCATGCCTGACAACGGTCGCGAAGCGTACTAGCTGGTCGGGTCGAACGAACCGAGCCCACGCCATGCGAGCCGGGCGAGCAGGAGCGCCGCCTCCTCCTTGTCCATGTCCGAGCCCGAGAGCCAGTACTGGGCGCCCTCCGCTGCGAGGCCCCGCAGCGCGTTCGCGAGGAAGAGCCCTGCGTCGCGGTCGAGGCCCGCATCCTCGGCGATCAGGTCCGCGACCTGCGCGGCCACCCGCTGGAAGGCGTCACCGACCGCGCTGCGGACCTCGGTGTCCGCCACGTCGGCGGTGGCGAACAGCAGGCGGAAGCGAGCGTCCTCGACGAAGTCGAAGTAGGCAGATATCGCGCCCGCCACCCGGGCCTTGTTGTCCTTGGTCCCCTCGAGCGCGCTGCGGACCTGTCCCTCCATCTCCTCCACCGCATCGCTCACGAGGGCCAGATACAGCTCCCGCTTCGAGGGGAAGTGCTGGTAGAGGACCGGCTTGCTCACCCCGGCGGCGTCCGCGAGCGCTTCCATGGAAAGGCCGTGGTAGCCGTGCTCTGCGAACAGGGTGGCAGCCACTTCGAGGAGCTGGGTTCGGCGCTCGTGGGCGCGGAGGCGGGTGCGCATCTCGGTAATGCTACCCGATGGTAATGTCGTCGAGGCCTCAGGCCGTGCGACGCTCGGACAGTGCGCCGATCAGGGCGTCCTGGAGCCATCCGAGGTACCACAGGGCAGCCCCGGCGGGGTCTCCCTCCGCGGGCCCCTCGTCCCACTGCTCCTCAGAGGTGATCCCGACCACGGAGGCGAGGACCAGGCGTGCGTCGTTGGTGGCGGAGAGCCATGCCTCGGCCTGCTCGGGCGTGAGATCCGCGCTCCACAGGCGGCGGCCGTGCGAGCCCTGCTCGAGCGTGTCCGCGAATGCCTCGAGCGCGGCGAGGCGCTCATCGGCGAGGTCGGAACCGATCAACTCCCGGTAGTCGGCTTCGTGCTTGGGGTCGTCGTACGCCGGCGGGAAGAGGCGGTCCCGGGCACCCGCGACGTCGTGCTCGCCACTCAGGATCGGACGGAGTTGCTCGGGCAGCGAATGGAGCATGTCGTACTCGTTCGCGGGGAGCTCGACACGTACGTGGCCGTCCCCGAGCGCGGTGATCTCCCGTGTCATGCGTCGCGGGTGAGCGTGGCCTGGAGGCCGTGGGCGTGAAGGCGCGCCACGTAATGCTCGGCCTTCTCCCGCGGCTCGGACGCGACGATGGCCTTGCCTTCGTGATGGACCTGCATCATCAGCTGGGTGGCGGTTGGCTCGTCGAATCCGAACAGCTTCTGGAGCACGTACACGACGTAGGACATCAGCGTGACGGGGTCGTTCCAGACGACCACGTTCCACGGGCGGTCGAGTGCCACGTCGTCCGCCGGCGATAGCTCCGGCGCCATTCCGGGTGCAGACATACCGGGGAAGCGTAGCCGACGCATCTCTGGCCTTCACCCCCCGGCAACTGCTTTGTCGCATGCAGTAATCGACTTCTACTCAGAGGTGTATTTCTTTGGTCGTCCCCGGTAGGATGATGACTCATGGTAAGTCTAGGGCGACGGCTGGTTTGTTTTGCGGGCCCAGGCCTCTAGGCCAGCGTCTATGGGCAGTGACCGGCGGGCCCGGGGGAGTGGGAGCGTGTACACGAGCAAGAGCGACTTGCCGGACGTCCAGGACGCTGTCCGCGACGTCCAAGGCGTGGCGCATGCGAGCGTCAACTGGCCGGACCCACGGGGCCCCGCAAAGCTCGAGGTGACGTTCGAGGCCAACGCCGACGAGGCCGAGGTCACCCGCAACGTCCTCGCGGTCCTCGAGGCGACCGGCGGTGTGGACCTCACCACGCTCGAGCTAGCAGCCGATCGCCTCGACCGCCCCCGTGGGGCCTCCGCGGGCGTGCCCGAGACCCCCGCGCCGATGTCGTCGCGTCCCGTGTTCGTCGGCCTGACCGTGGACCGGGGCCCGCTCGATACCGCGATCGAGGTCACCCTCGAATCCGGCGGCAAGCAGGCCGAGGGACGTGCGGAGGGGCTCACGAGCCAGCAGCAGGTGATGCGGACGGCCGCGACGGCGACGCTGCTCGCCTTGCGTCAGCTCGTGTCGGACCGCGTGCGCCTGCAGCTCGAGTGGGTCGAGATGATCGACGGCCACGCCGGACGCCAGTCGGTCGTCCAGGTGGCCGTCACCACGCTGACCGAAGTGGCTGAGGACGTGCAGATCGGGTCCGCGTTCGTGCGCAGCGACGTTCGCGAGAGCACCGTCCGAGCGACCCTCGACGCGGTCAACCGCCGGATCGGGGCGCTTCTCCTCGTGAGGGAGGAACTGGCCCGGTAGCCAACCCCGGGCCGGCTCGGCACCTAGACTTCGGGGACCGAGCAATCTCACGAGGCGCCCATGGGTCCGATCCTCTTCATCGTCTTCATCGTCGTCCCCCTCCTGGAGCTGTTCGTCATCATCCAGGTGGGGCAGGTCGTCGGCGCTCCGGCCACGATCCTCGCGCTGCTCGCCATCTCGCTGGTCGGGGCCGCGCTCGTGCGTCGCGAGGGGTTGAAGGCCTGGCAACGCTTCACCCAGGCGCTCGCGGAGGGCCGGGTCCCCGCCGGCGAGGTCGTCGACGGTGCTCTTCTGCTCTTCGGGGGAGCGCTGCTGCTGACCCCCGGCTTCCTCACCGATGCGCTCGGGCTGGCCCTGCTCATTCCGCTCACGAGGGCGGGACTGCGTCGTCTCGTGCGGAGGCGGGTCCACGTGTTCGCCCCACTCGCGTCCGCACGCAACGCGCGCGGGGGCGGGTCACGCAAGGGAGCCGACCGCCACGATCGCTCCGACCGGGTCGTCGACGTCGAGGTGGTCGACGTCGAGCGCAACGAGACTCCTCCGAGGAAGCCCGAACCACCGCCCGAGTCGGAATAGCAACCCCGTATGGTCGACCTCGCCGCCTGCAACCCCGTGCAACGCCGCATCCTCGACGAGTTGCTGTCCGTCGGCGCATCGAGGCCTCCCGCGGAGCCGGCCCTCGCCGACCGCCTCGCCCGGCGTCTGCACGAGCTCACCGGGGACGTCGTCGACCTGATACCCCCCGACGACCGGCTGTTCGTGAGCAAGGGGCGCCTCGACGCGCTCATGTGTGACGGGCGCTACGTCGACCAGCTCGACGCACCGTTCGAGTGGGCGCCGCCGCTCGTGCGGGGCACCCTCGCCCACACCGGCATCGAGATGGACCTGGCGGGGGAGCAGTCACGGGACGCCACCGCGGTCGTCGATTACGCATGGCAGCAGCTCGCCACCAGCGGCAAGGGCGCCGGCGAGTACCTCGCCTCCCTGGGAGGTGTGGAGGCCGACGCGCTCCGTGCCGACGCGCGCCGGACCGTCCTCGACTTCCGTGACCAGTTCCCGCCGCTTCCCGACGCGTGGCAGCCGCGGACCGAGCAGCCCCTGCGCTATCAGCTCCACGGAGGCCGGGTCGTCCTGCAGGGCAAGCCCGATCTCCAGATCGGGAGACCGACCGCCGATTTCCGCCGGATGCTGCTCGTCGACCTGAAGACGGGGGGTCGCGCTCCCCTGCGTCATCGCGCGGACATGCGGTTGTACGCCCTGCTCGCGACGCTCAAGCATGGCGTGGCCCCGTTCCGTGTCGCCACGTACTATCTCGACGAGGCGGCGTGGGACGCCGAGGACGTCGACGAGGATGTGCTCGAGGCAGCGTTGCGCGATGTCGCGGGCAAGCTGCGGCGCGCCGCCCACCTCGAGTTCGCGCGTCCGCCGGAGAGCCAGTTCGACCTCGTCGTCGGCCCGCAGTGCGGATGGTGCGGGCGCGCGGGGACCTGTCCCGCGCTGCCGGCCGATGATTGACCGATAGGCGTAAGCGATGACGAATGCCGCCGCGTTCTTCGACCTCGACCGCACGTTGATGTCGGGTAGCAGCGCGTACTACTTCGGCAAGGCTGCCTACCGCGAGGGGCTCCTGCCGCTGCCCCGGCTGCTCGCCGACGGCGCGGCCGGCCTCCTCTTCCGGCTGTTCGGCGCCTCGGACGAGAAGTCGGAGGCGGTGCGCGACCGGATCCTCGCGAGCGCCGCGGGACACGAGGTCGAGACGTTCGGGCGCCTCGCCCCCGCGGTGCTGGAGGAGATCCTGCCCCGGATACGGCCCGAAGCCCAGGCGCTGCTCGACATGCACGCCCAGGCGGGCCGGGATGTCTACATCATCTCCGCCAGCCCCGTGGAGATCGTCTCCGAGCTCGCCCGTGCCCTCGACATCACAGAGGGCCTGGGCACGGAATCGGAGATCGTCGACGGCCGCTACACCGGCCGTCTCGCCGCTCCCTTCTGCTATGGCGAGGGCAAGGCCGAGATGCTGCGCAAGATCATGGCCGAGCGCGGCTACGACCCGCTGCAGTCCTACGCCTACTCCGATTCGGCGAGCGACCTGCCGATGATGCAGATGGTGGGCAATCCCGTCGCGGTCAACCCCGATCGACCGATGATGGCGGTCGCGCATCGTCGTGGTTGGCCGGTGATCGAGTTCAACCGTGAGGGCAAGCAGACCGTCCGTGTCGTGGTGGGCAGCGTGCTCGGCTTGGCCGCGGGCGGCACCGGCTACGCCCTCGGGCGCCTCCACGGACGGCGGGTCGCCGTCCGTGAGCACGTGCTCGCACGACCCCGCCGGTTGTGGTCGCGTGGATAGGTCGAGCCCTGCTGCGTTTCGCTACTCGGATCACCTCGTCCGACTCGTCGGTCGCAGCGAGGCCGCCGCGGCGAGGCTGGCTGCGTACCCTCAGGCTCCGGATGTCCCTGCGTCGCACGTGCGCCGCGAGGTCGCGCGGTTGTCCGTCCAGCTCGATGCGAGCCCGCTGACGGAGGAGACCGCAGCCCGCGTGGACGCGGAGGGACGGTCCTTCGTCGCGCAGGCGCCCCACCGTGCTGACGTGCCCTCCGGCGGCGGTTGGGCCCGCGTGCTCCGCCTGGACGAGTTGCCGACCCAGGACGTGGCCGCTGTGGAGTACGCCAACGCGCTCGCCGCCGTCGAGCTCGAGCGTGAGCTGGCCTCCCAGGTCTTCGCCCATCCCCTCTACGTCCTGACACGGCTGCACGCACAGTTCCTCGACGGGCTCGCGGACCCTGACCGCTTCGGGCAGCTGCGCACCATCGAGCAGGACGTGCACGACGGGGCGCAGGGCAAGGTGGTGTACCGCACGCCGGCGCCGGGCGACCTCCCCCCACTCGTCGACTCCCTCATGTCGTGGCTGGGCAGGGGAAGCGCGAGCAAGCCCGCGTTGGTGGTCGCGGGCGTCGTCCACGAACGGCTGCTCGAGTGGCAACCCTTCGACGCGGCCAACGGGCGGCTCGCCCGCGTGGCCGCGCGCGTGATCCTACGCGCACGGGGCCTCGACCCCCGGGGTGCCGCAGTGCCCGAGCGTGTGTTCGCGGCGGACCCGCTCGCCTACGTCGGCGAGGTAGCCGCATCGATCCGGCGTCGGGGAGACCTCACCCACTGGCTCGAGCGGTATGGAGAAGCGCTCGTCGCCGAGCTCGAGGACGCTGCCGTGGATGACGACGCGCCGCGTCCCCAACCACCCGCCCGCGCGATCGCGCTCGTCGGGGAGCTCGCTGGGGGCGGCGCGTTCACCCTCGCGGACTACATGCGGCGGGGCGGCATCGACCGTGAAGCGGCGACGGGGGAGTTGCTCGCCCTCGAGCGGGCAAGGGTCGTGCGCCCCGAGCCCGGCAGCCAGGGGCTTCGGTTCCAGGTCCGCTGACTCTTTCCCGACTTGTCCGATCGGGCACGCATTAGGGGGCTGATTACGGGGATCGTTTGCGTAGCGCCGACATGGCGCCTTCTACGTGATCAAGTCACCATCCACAGGAGCCAAGCATAATGCGCAAGAATCTGATCGCGGCACTCCTCGCCGGCCTCCTCGCACTCGGGGCGGCGGCGTGCGAAGTCGACGACAACGATGCTGCTGACCCGGGCGTCGAGGACCCCGGCGTCGAGGAGGACCCCGGCGTCGAGGACGACCTCGACGACGACATGGACGACGACATGGATGACGACCTCGACGACGACGGTCTCGACGAGGACGAGGACGACGACGACGACGAGCTCTAAGCCGTCGTTCGCCGAGGAACGCTTCGCCGAGCGTTCATCACGAGAGGGGCCCCCATGTCGGGGGCCCTTTTCAATTGCTGTCTCAGCCGGGGATGCCGCGGCGCAGGTGCGCGGCGAGCTCGGAGCCGAGCGAGCGCAGGGCGGGGGTGCGGGTCACGCTCCACCGCCCTGCGTCTCCGATCGCGGCCGCGGATTCCTGACAGCGCCGTGCGGTCGCGGTCACGGGCTCGCGGGTGGTGAGGCGCTCGCCGTCGGCGAGCACCGGCCTCAGCAGCGGCTCCCCCACATGGTCCTCGGTGTCGAGGCCGATCACGTCACCGGTGGCCGTGCGCCAGACCTGCTTGCGGCCGGGGTCGGTCGCCTTGCCCGGTGTCGACGACAGCTTCATCACCGGTTGCCCGCCCATGGTCGCGAGCTTGTAGACCCCTGAGAACGCGGGATCGGCCTGGGCGGTCACGAGGGCGGTGCCGACCCCGTAGGCGTCGATCGGTGCCCGTTCGGCCTCGAGCGCCCGGATCGCGGGGCCGTCGAGGTCTCCCGATACGATCACCTTGGCGTCGGCGAAGCCCGCGCCATCCAGTTCGGCGCGGACGGTCCGCGACAGCGCCTCGAGGTCACCGGAGTCGAGCCGTACCCCGCCCAGGCGGTAGCCACGCGAGTCGAGCTCCTTTGCCACCTGTATCGCGTTGGGCAACCCGGAGCCGAGGGTGTCGTAGGTGTCGATGAGCAGGACGCAGTCATCGGGGAACGTCTCCGCGTACGCGCGGAACGCGTCGAGCTCGAGCTCCCACGACATGATCCACGAGTGCGCCTGGGTCCCTGACAGCGGGAGGCCGTATCGGCGGGCGGCCTCGACGTTGGAGGTGGCGGTGCACCCACCGATCATCGACGCCCGTGTGGCGGTCATCGCACCGTCGGGGCCATGCGCACGACGGGCGCCGAACTCGAGGACGGGCTTGCCGCGCGCCGCGCCCGTGATCTCGAGCGCGTGGCTCGCGATGAGCGAGCTGTACGCGACGCGGTTGATGAGGGCGGTCTCGATGAGTTGCCCCTGTCCGAGGGGTGCGGTGACGCGCACCAACGGTTCGTCGCCGAAGACGATGGTGCCCTCCGGGATGGCCCATACCTCACCGGTGAAGCGGAGGTCGGCCAACCAGTCGAGGAAGCCGTCGTCGAACCGCGCCAGCCCGCGCAGGAACGCGATCTCGTCCGGGGTGAACTCGAGGCTCTCGAGGTAGTCGAGGACGGGCTCGAGCCCGGCGCAGACGACCTTGTCCACGCCGCCCGGCTTGCGCCGGAAGAACAGATCGAACGTCGCCTGCTCCTCGAGGCGCCCGGCCGCGTGGTAACCGGCCATCATGGTCAGCTCGTAGAAGTCGGTGAATAACGCGTCGGCCACGGCTGTCTCCGGTAGGGGCGGACCGCTCGGCGGGACGGTACCCGATGCTCAGTTGCTGCCGAGAACGCGCAAGAGGTCCTCGCCGTAGCGCGCGATCCGGGTGGGGCCCAGACCGGGCACCGCGCGAAGGCCCGCCGCCGAGGTCGGCTTGCGTGACGCCAACTCCTCGAGCGTGGCGTCGGGGAACACGATGTAGGCGGGGACACCGTCCTCGGTCGCCCGCTTCAGGCGCCACTGCCTCAGCTGCTCCTCGAGCTGACCGTCCCTGCCCGCACGGGGGCGCGACCGCTCGGGCGCGTCGAGGAAGCGCGACGGACGGCGGCGTGTGCTCCGACCACCGCGTCCCTGGCGGGTCGCGGCCCACGACAGCTGGAGGTAGCGCCGTGCGCGGGTGATGCCCACGTACAAGAGGCGGCGCTCCTCCTCCACCTCCTCGTCGGTCCTCGCGTAGGAGATGGGCACGAGCCCCTCCTCGAGCGCGACGATGAAGACCGCGTCGAACTCGAGGCCCTTCGACTTGTGCAGCGTGAGCAGCGTGACCGCCTCGGGGTCGCCGGCCCCGCTGGCGCCCGCCCGCTTCCTCAGGTCGTCGACGAAGCCGTCGAGGGTCAGGTCGGGCTCCTCGCGCGAGACGCGATCCGCGATATCGACGAGTGCGGTGAGGTTCTGCCACCGCTCGCGGGCGGCACTTCCCGAGGGCTCCTTGCGCGGGTGCCACGACATCCGCGCGCGCAGGGCCCGCTCCACCTGGCGGTCGAGGGCCTCGGGGCGCGCGAGGGTGGCCCCCTCGGGAGGGGGGACGGGATCGCGGTCCTCGTTGCGCGCGGCCTCGCGGAGCGCGTTCATCGCCTGCCCGATCTCAGGACGCTCGAAGAAGGTGGGTGCCCCGCTGACCACATAGGGGATCCCCGCATCGCGCAGCGCCTCCTCGAACGCCTCGGACTGGCTGTTGATCCGGTAGCAGACCGCCATCTGCCCGAGTGGTACGCCGAGCTCGCGGAGCCTCGCTATCTGGCGCGTCACCTGTCGTTGCTCGTCGGCTTCGTCCTCCGCAGTGACGATACGGGGCGCGGGGCCCTCGTCAGTCCGGGCCCGGAGCTGCTTGGCCGTGTCCCCCTGCTGCCGAAGAACACGGTTGGCGAGGTCGAGGACCGGGGCGGTCGAGCGGTAGTTGTCGTGCAACGCGATCATCGTCGCGGTGGGGAAGTGGTCCGGGAAGTGGGTCAGGTAGGTCGGGGACGCGCCTGTGAACGAGTAGATGGCCTGGTCGTCGTCGCCCACGACGCAGACCTCCTCGCGGTCGCCGAGCCACGCGCGCAGCAGCGCCCACTGTGCGGGGTTCACGTCCTGGAACTCATCGACGGTGAAGAAGCGATAGCGGTCACGCACCGCGGTTGCGACCTCGGGATCCTCATGGATCATCTTGGTGGTCAGCGCGATCATGTCGTCGTAGTCGACGAGGCCGAGCTCGCGCTTCTCGTGCTCATAGCGCGCATACACCTCCGCCATCTGGTTCGCGGGCAGTGGCGGCACCCGGTCCCCGAGCCCGGTGGCGTAGCCGGACGGGGCGATGCCGCGAGCCTTCGCCCACTCGATCTCTGAGGCGAGGTCGCGGCCCTCGACGCGGAGGCGGCGGGCGAGGGGGACGAGTAGTCGCAGCTTCGACTGGAGCACGTCGGGCAGCGCCTCACCGGGGTGCAGCCGCGGCCAGAAATAGCGCAGTTGCGCCCACGCCGCGGCGTGGAACGTGGCCGCGCGCACGGGACGCTCGAGCCCGAGGAGCTGGAGGCGGTGGCGCAGCTCGGTCGCCGCCCGATCGGTGAACGTCACGCTGAGGATCTGGTCGGGCTCGGCGGCTCCCGACGCGACCTGGTGGGCGATGCGGTGGGTGATGGTGCGCGTCTTGCCCGAGCCCGCGCCCGCCAGGATGCATACGGGCCCGGTGACCGCCTCGACTGCGCGACGTTGCTCCGCGCCCAGTCCCGCGAGCAGGTCGGACGCAGCGATGGAGGTAGGCACGACAAAGCAGCCTAGACGAGCCGGAGGGGCGGCGGTGGGATCGTCGTCGCCCTGGTGGACCGGGCGGTGCTCACACCCCGAGCAGGCTCCGCAGATCCTCCGGGTCGGTGACGGGGCGGTCGCAGGCGAAGTTCCGGCACACGTACGCGGCGGGTCTCCCATCGACCCGGGTGCGGCCGGACAGGAGAGGGATGCTGCGGGCCGCGTCGTCGGGCTCGTCACCCACCGCGAGGACGCTGCCGGGACGCCAGGAGGCGAAGAACGCGTCGACCATGGCCCCCACCTCGGGTTCGTTGCGATCGCCCACTATCGCGACCTCCTCGGGTCCCTGCAGCAGGCGCTCGAGCGCTCGCAGCAGCTCGCCGTAGCCTGTCGGCACCTGCGAGGCCCGGCCGGCGAACAGCGACAACGTCGCCTCCGCCCGGTCCCCGTGGGAGGGCTCGCCGGTCAACGCCGCGAGGCGCAGGTGCACGTCGGCCATCACGCTCGAGGGCGACGGGGTGGCGTTGTCCCAGAGATCACGCGGGCGCGTGAGCAGCTCCTGGCCCCCCTCCGGCGTGGAGAAGTACGAGCCCGGCGTCGCGGGATCGGCGAAGTGCGCGTCGGCGTCCGCGGCGAGGCTGCGCGCCCACTCGAGCCACCGCACCTCCGAGGTCGCCTCGTGCAGCGTGAGGAGCCCCTGCGCCAGGAAGGCGACGTCCTCCGCGAAGACGGGATCGCCCGAGCCGTGGCCCTCCTTCCACACATGGCGCAGGGCACCGTCGCGTACGAGCTCTTCCGAGAGGAACTCCGCGCACGCCGACGCGGCCTCGACGAACCGCGGCTCCTCAAGGGCCGCCCCCGCCTCCGCGAGCGCGCCGAGCGCGAGGCCGTTCCAGCTCGTGAGGACCTTGTCGTCGAGTCCCGGGTGCACACGCTCCTCGCGGCGCTTCCACAGGGCGGTCCGGACACGTTCGATGCGCTGCGAGAAGTCCTCGTCGTCCTCGTCGCGGGCACCTATCTCGTGGAGGATGCTCGCGCCCTCGAAGTTGCCCGCGGGGCTCACGCCGTAGAAGGCCGCCCACTCGTCGGGGTCCTCGCCCGCGCCCGCTACCACCTCACGGAACTCGTCGTCGCTCCACACGAAGAACTTGCCCTCGACGCCTTCGGAGTCCGCGTCGGTGGCCGAGTAGAAGCCGCCGCGGTCGTGACGCATGTCACGGAGGAGGTACTCACCCACCTCGGTGGCTATGCGGGCGAAGCGCCGATCGCCGGTGACCTGGGCCGCGTGGGTGTAGGCGCGCAGCAGCAGCGCGTTGTCGTAGAGCATCTTCTCGAAGTGCGGCACGAGCCAGGTCTCGTCGACGGCGTAGCGCGCGAAGCCGCCACCCACGTGGTCGTAGATCCCCCCGCGGGACATCTGCTCGAGCGAGTGCGCCGCGGCACGCAGCGACCCGTCGTCACGGGTGCGGACGTGGTGCGCGAGCAGGAAGTCGATCGTCATCGCCTGGGGGAACTTGGGCGCGCTCCCGAAGCCGCCGGTGCGCTCGTCCCACGCGCGCACCGCGACCCCGGCCGCCCGGTCGGAGGCGGCCGCGTCGGGGCTGTCGCCCGTCGCCTCCACGTCCTGCATCTGCTGGAGGTGCTCCGCGACCTTCGTGGCCGACGCCTCGACCTGGTCGCGTTGGTCGTTCCAGGCCTGCGACACCGCGTCGAGCACCTTGGTGAAGCTCGGCATGCCGTGGCGCTCCTCGCTGGGCCAGTACGTGCCCGCGAAGAAGGGCACGCCCTCCGGGGTGAGGAACGCGCTCATCGGCCACCCCCCACGGCCCGTCATCGCCTGCACCGCGTCCATGTACACGGAGTCGACGTCGGGCCGTTCCTCGCGGTCGACCTTCACGGGCACGAAGCGCTCGTTCAGGACCGCGGCGGTCGCCTCGTCCTCGAAGGACTCGTGCGCCATGACATGACACCAGTGGCACGCGCTGTAGCCGACCGACAGGAAGATCGGGACGTCGCGGCGCCTTGCCTCCTCGAACGGCGCAGAACCCCACTCATGCCAGGACACCGGGTTGTCGGCGTGCTGGCGCAGGTATGGGCTTGACGCGTTCGTGAGACGGTTCATGACGGGTCTCGATTCGGTAGTTGGGATGGTTTGCGGGATGGTCCGCGAGCCACGGCAGCCCACAAGGGCCCACGTACCCCGCTGCGCGGTGGCGTGCACGACCCATCCCGGACGGTTTAGGTGGCTGGTGACCCGTGTCTGAGGTTTTGATACAGACCGTCGGAGTTTCACCCAACATCGTTTGGGTCCTCATGACG
>SKQL01000071.1 GCA_007119035.1 Nitriliruptorales bacterium
ATGGAGGTCAAGAGCCCGCGTCAATAGGCGGCCCGGCTCACACGCTCCCTGATCGATCAGCCTCTTGGCGCGGGCTCTAGGGGCCGCCGGTGACCACCTGATGGCGCTCGCGCAGGCGGGGCCCCCCGGCGTCGCCCTGCGTCGGGCCGGGCGCGGGGGCCCCCGCACCCCCGGCATGCTCGTCGTCGGTGGGACGGGGCTCGGGGAAGCCCGCCCTCTCCGAGGCCCACGCGCGACCCTGCCGCTGCGCCTCGCGTGGTGTCGATCTGGTCACGGCCGGTGCGTCCGGCTGCTCGGCCGGGGACCACCGCGCGTGCCCCCCCTCGCGCCGGGCGTCGTCGATCACCGACGCGAGGTGAATGCCCAGGGAGGCGATGGCCAGGATCGCGATGACCGCGCCTCCGGCGGCGACCGCCTGCGTCGCAGCGGTGACGCCCCCCCCACCCGATCCGGTCTCTAACGCGAACGGGGCCATGATCAGCACGACGCCTGTGACGAGCGTGCAGACCGCGATCCCTATCCCCACGACATGTTTAATCACACATTCTCCTCAAACCGTCAGCCCACCTGACAGGAATCCTGCGCCACCGGATTTGCTTTGTCCAGCATCCTCGACGTCGGCTGGCTTTGGGGCGGAGGCCACGATGGCTACACTCCCCCGAAAGTGTGGAATCCTACGGAGGTGGCCATGTCCGCACGCCAACGGTCGGCGATGGTGCTCGCCATGCTGTTCGCGCTGCTCGCTCTCGCCGGTGTTGCCGTGTCCGGACCTGTGCTGGCGGTGGAGGAGGACGAGCTCGAGGTCGAGGAGGCGCCCCCGCCGCCGGACTAT
The DNA here is from genome assembly GCA_007119035.1 of Nitriliruptorales bacterium. GTDB lineage: Bacteria > Actinomycetota > Nitriliruptoria > Euzebyales > Egibacteraceae > SKQL01. The sequence continues at coordinate 833 of SKQL01000071.1, forward strand.
GAGGAGCTCTGCCGGGAGGGCACGATCGCGGAGGAGTACTGCCCCGAGCCGTACGAAGAGCCATCCTGGTTCCAATGGCTGATATACCCACTCCTGATAGCCGGCCTGGTGATGGCGACGGGGATGCTCGTGGCCTACCTGATCTGGCAGCCCCGTTTCGCCCGCGAGCGCGAAGAGAACAAGAGCCGGCGCTGAGCGGCGACCTCGCTGACTGGGCGCTCGCGGAGCGCGTCGGCTGGCTCGTCGCCGGCGCTGATCAACCGAGCGTCACGCGGAGCGAGGTCAGCGACCTGCGCAGCGAGCTGGAAGCGACCGTCCGGCGGGCCGACCACGTCGCGCGGGAGGTGACGGGCCTCGGTTCCGACCTCGAGCCGGCGGGAGTCCGGGTGATCGGGCGCCGCGCATGGATCCGTGACAATCTCGCGAGCCTCGCGTATCTCACCGATCCCGTGGCCGACCAACTCGTCCGAAGCACCGGCCTCACCCGCGAAGTGGCGCGACGGATGCTCGGCCTACAACTCGGGGCGGTGTTCGGCTACCTCTCGACGCGCGTGCTCGGCCAGTACGAGGTCTTCCTCCCCGGCGGCCGCGAGCCGGGGCGGCTGACCCTGGTGGGCCCCAACCTCGTGCACCTGGAGCGGACGCTCCTGCCCGAGACCGACGTCTCGCCGCCCGAGTTCAGGATGGGCATCGCGTTGCACGAGATCGCCCACCGCCTCCAGTTCGAGGGAGTCGGGTGGATGAGGCCCACCCTCAGGTCCCTTCTCGACGACTACCTCGCGGACGCCCGGGTGGATCCCGAGCGCATGCGGGCCACCGTGGAGCGGGCGGGCGAGATGTTGCGAAGCCCTCAGCGGCTGTTCGACTCGAAGCAGCTGCTCGAGCTCGTGCTCACGTCCGCGCAGCGGACCGTGCTCGAGCGGGCGCAGAACCTCATGGCCCTGCTCGAGGGGCATGGCAACGCGGTGATGGACTGGGGCGCGAAGGTGGTCGCAATCGAGGATGGCATCGACCTCGACCCCAGTCGGGTTCGACGGGTGCTCAACGAGCGTCGTAAGCGCCCCACCGACAAGGCCATGCGCAAGGCCATGGGGCTGTCGATGAAGGCGGAGCAGTACCGGATCGGCGAGCGGTTCATCCTGAGCGTCGCGGACACCCATGGTCAGGACATGTTCAACCGCGTGTGGGAGGACGCGGACCACGTGCCCACCGCAGCCGAGCTCGAGGAGCCTGAGGACTGGGTCGCTCGGGTCTCCGGCCAGTCGCGCTAAGGCCATGGCCTCGCACACCCCAGGCGCTGAGCCCGGTGGTCTGTCGCGCGGGCACCTCCTGGAGGCCGTCACGGACGCGATCGGGCTGATCGGCCACGGTGCCGGGGTGCTGCTCGCGGTCTCAGGAGGGCCCGACTCGACCTCGCTGGCCCATCTCGTCACGGAGGCGCGCCCCGATCTCAGGGCGGCGATCGGCCATGTGCGCCACGGGCTGCGCCCCGACCGCGGGGATGCGGAGGTTGCCGCCGCGCACGCCGCCGCCCTCGGGCTGCGCTACCACGAGCGAGCGGTCAAAGTGGAGCCGGAGGGTGAGGGCACGGAGGCGGCCGCTCGGGATGCGCGCTACGCCGCCCTCGCGCGCATCGCCCGCTCGGAGGGCCTCGAGTTCGTGCTCATCGGCCACACCGCCGACGACCGGGCGGAGACGGTGCTGCTCAACATCGCGCGCGGCACGGGCATCCGGGGCCTCGGCGGCATGTCGGCGGTGCGCTCGCTCGGCGAGGGCCTGCAGGTCGTGCGTCCGTTGCTGCGTCTCAGGCGTGACGACGTGCGTGCCTTCGTGGAGGGGGAGGGGCTCGATGCGGTCAGCGACCCGACCAATCACGATCCCGAGCAGCGTCGGAGGCGGGCACGCGACGAGCTGATGCCCGCCCTCGCCCGGCTGTCCGGTGGCCCCGGCGACCCCGTCGGGGTGCTGGCGCGGCTCGCCGACCTCGCCTCCGACGATGCGCAGGCGCTTGACGACCTCGCCATCCGACACGCGAGGGAGGCCGTGGTGCGGTGGGGCCCCGGACGGGCCGTGCCGATGGCGACGCTCACCGAACTCCCCCCGGCCCTGTCGAGCCGGGTGGTGCGCCTCCTGCTCGCGGAGGTCCGGGGCGGCGCGAGGGGCCTCTCCGCGGATGCGGTGGCCGAGGTCCTCGCACTCGAGCCGGGGCAGGGCGTCGACGTGGCGGGAGGGTGTTGGGTGACCGCGGGCGGCGGCTGGGTCGCTGCGGTCCCGTCGGGCCTGCCGCCGCTGGCCGACCAGGCGGTGGAGGTCCCATGCGAGCTGAAGATCGCCCCGCTCGATATCACGTTGTCCGCGGATCGTCCGTGGGGCGGTGGTGGCGAGCACTCCGGGCAGACCCTCATCGACCTCGGCGAGCTCGCGATCCCCCGCCTCGCCGACGCGGTCGAGCAGGCGCCTCCCCACGGGCCGCTGCCGCCCCGCACGCGACCCTCCGCCAGGTCGTGGGTCGTCGTGCCGGCGGGCGTGGACGAGGGCATGAGGGTCCGCGGCCGCCGGCCGGGTGACCGCATCCGGCTGCGCCGGGGGCAACGCAAGGTGCAGGACGTCCTCGTCGACGTCGGCCTGCCCCGGGCGCTTCGCGACCTCGTTCCCATCCTCGTCGACGCCGGTGACGAGCCGCTGTGGATCCCGGGGGTGGCGCAACGCTGGTGGGACGAGGACTTCGTGGCGGGGGCGCGGGTGTGGCTCGGGTCGCTCGGGCCGCCGGCCGTGGGCTACGCTCCCGGCCTGATCCCCGACCTGGAGTAGTCGTGCACGACGACGTCGAGAAGGTGCTGTTCACCCCCGAGCAGATCGCGGCACGGGTGTCCGAGCTCGCCGACGACATCGAACGGGACTACGCGGGCGAGGAGGTGCTGCTCGTCGGCATCCTCAAGGGCGCGTTCGTGCTCATGGCCGACCTCGCACGGGCGCTGTTCCTCGCGGAGGGCACCGTGCGTCCCAGGTTCGACTTCATGGCCGTGTCGAGCTACGGGTCCGCAACGCGGAGCTCAGGAGTGGTCCGCATACTGAAGGACCTCGACGGCGACATCGCGGACCGACATGTGCTGCTCGTCGAGGACATCCTCGACTCGGGGCTGACGCTTCAGTACCTCGTGCGCAACCTACGAGCACGCAAGCCCGCGTCGCTCGCGGTTCTGACGATGCTGTCCAAGCCCGAGCCGATGAAGCCCGACGTCGAGGTCTACGAGGGCTTTCACATCCCCGACGTCTTCGTCGTCGGCTACGGCCTCGACTACGCCCAGCGCTACCGGGACCTGCCCTACATCGGCGTATTGCGCGAGGAGGTCTACGGGCGGTCCTGAGCCCCGATTCGGCCGAGCCAGCGGCGCGGGGTTTGCGAGCCGAGCGGCGAGGCGGCACAGTAGATGCTTGTTAGGTTGACCTAAGTACGCCAACGGAGGGTCGTTGAGCACCCCGAGTTCGACCATTCCGGACGCACCCTCGACCCGTCCCGGGGACCGGCGGGGTCGGGGCAGGCGTCCGAGGGGCTCGGCTGGGATCGAGCGGGGCCGACGCCCGCCTGTCATCCTGCTCATCCCCGGGCTCGTGGCCGCCCTCGCGGCGGCCGTTCCCCTCGGCTACCTCCTTTTCCGCGGCCTGCAGGCGGGTGGCCGCGCCTGGGACCTCGCGCTGTCGGCAGCGACCGCTGGGGTGATCGGCAACACCGGGGTGCTCGCCGGTGTGGTGGCCATCGGGTGCCTCGCGCTCGCGCTTCCGTTGGCGTGGCTCACGACCCGCACCGACCTCCCCGGCGCCCGCGTGTGGGTGATCGTCCTGGCATTGCCACTCGTCGTGCCGAGCTATGTGGCGAGCTACGCCTACATCGGCGCCTTCGCGACGGGGGGGCTGGCCGAGTTGCTCGGGCTCCGTGGCCTCGACATCTACGGATTGCCAGGTGCCGCGACGGTGCTCGTGCTCGTGAGCTACCCGTACATGCTGCTGACGGTACGGGCCGCGCTGCTGGGCATGGACCCCTCCCTCGAGGACGCGAGCCGCAGCCTGGGCAACAGCGCGGCCGCGACGTTCCGGCGGGTGACGCTGCCGCTCCTGCGTCCCGCCATCGGCGCGGGCGGCCTGCTCGTCGCCCTCTATGCGCTAAGTGATTTCGGGGCGGTCAGCCTGCTCCGTTACGACTCGTTCACCCGTGCGATCTACACGAGCTACCGGGCGGGCTTCGACCGCACCGGCGCGGTCGTGCTCGCGCTGCTCCTCGTCGTATTCACCGCGGTGCTCCTCGTCGTGGAGGCCCGGATCAGGGGTCGTGCGGCCCAGCACAGGACGGGTGCGGGTGCCCGTCGCGCGCAGCGCAGAGTGGCGCTCGGCCGCTGGAAGGTGCCCGCTCTGCTCTTCTGCGGCGCCGTCACCTTCCTCGCCCTCGCCGTCCCCCTCGGCGTGATGGGCTTCTGGCTCGTTCGCGGCGTCGCGGCCGGGGAGCCGTTGCGGCTGTACGGGGACACGTGGCTCGCAGCGCTCAACTCGGTACGGGCATCGGGGCTCGCGGCGCTCGCCGCGGTCGTGCTCGCCCTGCCCGTCGCGGTGCTGTCGGTCCGGTACAGACGGCCGTCGACCGTGCTCCTCGAGCGCGCGACGTACATCGGCTATGCCCTGCCCGGCATCGTGATCGCGCTCGCGCTCGTGTTCGTCGGAGCGCGCTTCGGTGGGCCGCTCTACCAGTCGCTCGCGATGCTCGTCGCCGCCTACGTCGTGCTCTTCCTCCCTCAGGCGGTCGGTGCGGCCCGTGCCTCCCTGCTGCAGGTGCCGCCATCCGTGGAGGAGGCGGCCCGGGGGCTCGGCCAACCCAGCTGGCGGGTTCTGGTTCGGATCACCGGCCCGTTGATCCGCCCCGGCCTGGTCGCAGGTGGCGCGCTCGTCTTCCTGACCGCGATGAAGGAGCTGCCCGCGACCCTGCTGCTGGGCCCGACCGGCCAACGTACCCTTGCGACGGCGATCTGGAATGCGACCAGTGAGGCATTCTTCGCCCGTGCGGCAGCTCCTGCGCTGCTGCTCGTGGTCATCGCGGGGGTCCCCATGGCCCTCCTGCTACACCGGCGACAGCTCGGAGGCTTCTCATGAGCGGCTCAAGTAGCGGCAGCGGTAGTCGCCGAGACCGAGGTTCCCCCGTGGTCATCGCGGCGCACGGGGTCGCTCGCCACTACGGGGGCCCCGATGGCGTGCGTGCTGTCGATGGGGTCGACCTCACCGTCGAGCGCGGGCGCATCCTCGGGCTGCTGGGACCCTCCGGCTGCGGCAAGACGACATTCCTGCGCCTGATCGCGGGGTTCGAGCACCCTGACGCGGGCAAGATCGAGATCGACGGCAACCTCGTCGCGGACACACGGACCGCGGTCGCCCCCGAGAAGCGCCGCGTCGGGGTCGTCTTCCAGGACTACGCGTTGTTCCCTCACCTGTCGGTAGCGAGGAACGTCGCGTTCGGGCTGTCGCGACGGGAACGGGCGAAGGGGGACCGTGTCGGGGAGGTGCTGGCCCTCGTGGGGCTCGGTGGCAAGGGTGGCCGGTACCCGCACCAGCTCTCGGGCGGCGAGCAGCAACGTGTCGCGCTGGCGCGGGCGTTGGCGCCGTCCCCTGCGCTCGTACTGCTCGACGAGCCGTTCAGCAACCTCGACGCCGCACTCCGATCGCAGGTGCGTGCCGACGTCCGGCGCATCCTCAAGGCTTCCGGGACGACCGCTGTCTTCGTGACCCATGACCAGGAGGAGGCCCTGTCCCTCTCCGACGAGGTCGCGGTGATGCACGCAGGCCGGGTGCACCAGCTCGACAGTCCAGAGGGGCTCTATCATCGTCCCGTGGACCGGACGGTCGCCGCGTTCGTGGGAGACGCGGACTTCGTCCGGGGGGTGCAGTCGGGGACGACGGTCACCACCGACCTCGGGGATCTCCCCCTGATCGCCCCGTTGTCCGCTTACGGGCGGGAGGTCGAGGTGCTCGTCCGGCCCGAGGACCTCAGGCTCGAGCCCGCGGACGACGGGGACGCGCTCATCGTCGAGCGGGAGTTCTACGGTCACGACCAGGTCCTGTTCGTGAGGCTCGCGAGCGGCCGGGTCGCCCGGTGCCGGCTCGGCCCAGTGAGCGCGCTCCAGGTCGGCGATCGTTGTCGTGTCAGCGTCGATCGCGCGGTCCAGGCGTTCCCTCCAGGCATCCTGGACGCCTGAGGCGCCTCAGCTAGGCATCCCTGCTGTTGCTCGGGTTTCTCAATTGGTTTGTGTAGAAACCTTATATGCGGTTAGCCTTACCAATGCGGCCGCCCGGCCGGTGAGCGCGGCAACTGATAGGAGGACGGCAGATGAGCAGGTCGAGCTGGTGGCGATCTCTTCTACTCGGTGGCGTGATGGCGCTCGCAAGCTCCTGCGCGGGCGCTGAGGGCGACGACGGCGATGGAGGCACGGGAGAGCTCTTTGGGAACGCCAACGGCACTGTGCTGACGGTCTACTCGGGGCGCAGCGAGGAACTCGTCGGCCCGATGCTCGACGAGTTCGCCGACGAAGCGGGTGTAGAGGTCGAGGTGCGTTACGGAGATACCGCGGAGATGGCCGCGACCATCCTCGAGGAGGGCGACAACAGCCCCGCGGACGTGTTCTTCGGCCAGGACGCGGGCGCCCTCGGAGCGCTCAAGGTCGAGGGGCGGCTGATCGAGCTTCCCGACGACGTGCTCGGCCGCGTCGACGAGCGCTTCGCCGACCCCGAGGGGCAGTGGGTCGGCACCTCGGGGCGTGCGCGCGTGATCGGCTACAACACCGAAGCGCTCGCTGAGGAGGAGCTCCCCGACAGCATCCTCGACCTTGCGGAGCCCGAGTGGGAGGGCCGGCTCGGCTGGGCGCCCACAAACGGCTCGTTCCAGGCGCACGTGACCGCACTCCGAGCCGAGCTCGGTGACGAGGTCACCGCCGAATGGGTAGAGGGTCTCGCGGAGAACGGAGCCGCGTACGAGAACAACACCGCGATCGTGGAGGCCCTCGGCCGGGGCGAGGTGGAGGTGGGCCTCGTGAACCACTACTACCTGTACCGATTCCTCGAGGAGGACCCCGGCTTCCCCGTCGACAACGCGTTCCTCACCGGAGCCGACATCGGCAACCTCGTCAACATCGCGGGTGTGGGGGTCCTCGACACCGCCGACGACCCCGAGGTCTCGTTCGAGCTCGCCCGCTTCCTGCTGACCGAGGAGGCCCAGGCGTACTTCAGCGAGGAGGTGTTCGAGTTGCCCGTCGTGGCCGGCGTCGCCCGCGACGAGCGGATCCCCGCGATCGAGGAGATCGACACCCCCGACCTGGACCTCTCGGACCTCGAGGACCTCGAAGGGACCCTCGAGCTCCTGCGCGACGCCGGGGCGCTGTAGCGCAACCCGCGTCTTGATGTGACCGTTTCGCTGGTTATGTCCGACTCGGAATGGGCACTACTCATACGCACCGGAGCGACACGCCGGTTGCAGTCTGTATATCCCTTTCGATTCGGAGTGACACTTATGGCACGCAGGCCGAGTGAAGAGCCAGGCAACGAAGCCGGACGGTCGCGCACGCGCACGGAGGACCGGCCCCGGCACGCGGCCCCCGAGGCGCCCGTCGGCTACGGCAACGGGCCCGCGATCGCCTCCTTGGTGGTGGGCCTGCTCGGGGTGACGCTCGCGTTCCTGGTGTTCCCCGCGATCGCCGCGATGCTGCTGGGGATAGCCGCGATCATCCTCGGCGCATTGGGGATGAGGAACGCCAATCAGATGGCGGGGCTCCACAAGGGCCTCTCCGTCACCGGGCTCGTCACCGGGATCCTCGCCCTGATCCTGGGTGCCGCGGTGCTGATCGGTGGGGTGACGCTCGTCGACCAGTTCGCCGACCAGCTCCAGATCGACGAGCTGCAGCAGCAGATCGACGAGTTGGGGAGCTAGCTGCGGTGGCTGCCGCCCGCTCCCGTCACGGGCGGCAGCACGAGCACGCGGGCGGGAGGGCCTGTCGCCGGTGATAGCATGAAGCGGGTCCGGCGCAGCCCGTGCAGCCTGTGATGCGCGGGCGCAGCGAGCCCGTCGTCTGAGGTGTGCATGAAGGTCAAGCGGTTTCTAAGGGGCCCCTTCCTGTGGGTGACCCTTCTGCTCGTGATCGCGCTCGGAGTGGTCACGTTCATGGGTGGGGACGACGACCCGGTGGAGTTGCCGTACGGCGAGTTCCTCACGTTGCTCGAAGAGGGCGACATCACGACCTACGAGGACTTCTCCGAGGACAGCCGGATCGAGGGCGAGCTAGCCGACACCGAGGACCGGTACGAGACCTTCTACAACCCCAACATCAACGGCGACGAGCTCGGCCAGCTGCTCGCCGAGGCGCGCGCCGACGGCCGTATCGAGCGTGCAGAGGTCGACACCCAGGCCGGCAATCCGGTCCTGCGCACCCTCGTGCAGTTCCTCCCCTTCATCTTCATCTTCGCGTTGTTCTTCTTCCTCATGACGCAGATGCAGGGCGGCGGCGGCCGGATGATGAGCTTCGGCAAGTCGAAGGCGAAGATGGTCTCGAAGGACGAGCCCTCCGTGACGTTCGACGACGTGGCAGGTGCGGGCGAGGCGATCACCGAGCTCGCCGAGATCCGCGACTTCCTCTCGGACCCCGCGAAGTTCCAGGCTATGGGCGCCAGTATCCCGAAGGGCTGCCTGCTCTTCGGCCCCCCCGGCACGGGCAAGACCCTGCTTGCGAGGGCGGTCGCCGGCGAGGCGGGCGTGCCGTTCTTCTCCATCTCGGGCTCGGATTTCGTGGAGATGTTCGTCGGCGTGGGGGCGAGCCGCGTGCGCGACCTCTTCGAGCAGGCGAAGTCCAACGCGCCCGCGATCATCTTCATGGACGAGATCGACGCGGTGGGGCGCCACCGCGGCGCGGGGATGGGTGGCGGTCACGACGAGCGTGAGCAGACGCTCAACCAGCTACTCGTGGAGATGGACGGCTTCGATGTCTCGACGGGCGTGATCCTCATCGCGGCGACAAACCGCCCCGACATCCTCGACCCCGCGCTCCTTCGCCCCGGTCGCTTCGACCGCCAGATCGTGGTCGACCGGCCCGACCTCGTCGGGCGCAAGGCGATCCTCGCGGTGCACGCTCGTGGCAAGCCGGTCGCCGACGACGCGGACCTCGAGGTGATCGCCCGCCGAACCCCCGGCTTCACCGGCGCCGACCTCGCCAACCTCATCAACGAGGCGGCGCTGGTCGCCGCTCGTCATGGTGAGACGGAGATCTCGATGGACTCGCTCGAGGCGTCGATCGACCGCGTGATCGGCGGTCCCGAGCGCAAGACGCGGGTCATGGGCGAGACGGAGAAGCGGACGATCGCCTACCACGAGGGCGGGCACACGATCGTTGGTCACGCATTGCCGCACGCGGACCCCGTGCACAAGGTGTCCATCATCCCGCGCGGCTCCGCGCTCGGCTGGACGCTGTCGTTGCCCACGGAGGACAAGTACCTCGTCTCCCGAGGAGAGCTCGTCGATCAACTCGCGATGATGCTCGGTGGCCGCGTCGCGGAGGAGCTCACGATCGGCGACTTCACCACGGGCGCGTCCAACGACATCTCGAAGGCCACCGCGACCGCCAAGGACATGGTCACCCAGTACGGGATGAGCGCGAAGCTCGGGCCCATGAAGCTCGGAGGCACCGATTCTCAGCCCTTCCTCGGCAAGGAGTTCGGCCATCAGCCCGACTACTCGGGCGAGGTCGCCGCGGAGATCGATCGCGAGATACGGGCGTTGATCGACCAGGCCCACGATGAGGCGCTCGAGGTCCTGGCGGCCAACCGCCACGTGCTCGAGGAGCTCGCGGAGATGCTGCTCGAGAAGGAGACCGTCGAGGGCGCGGACCTCGAGGCGCTCCTCGCCAAGGTCACGCCACGGCCGTCGCGCAAGATCAGGCCGCTCATGAACGGGGAGGGGGCGGCGGTGGCGGGCGACGCGGTCGTCGGTCGACTCCGCAGGCTCTCGCCGGACGAGCACGCGGGCAGCGCCTCGTTCGAGGGCGCGGTCTGGGCGCATGAGTCGGAAGCCCGAGATGAACGCTGAGGCGTTCCGGGCGGGGGAGCCCTTCCTCGAGCCGGCCGGAGGGGAGAAGGGCGCGCCCGGCATCGGGACTGACGGCGGGTTCGACCACGAGCGTGTCCGCGCGGGCGTGCGGATGATCTTCGAGGGCCTCGGCCTCGACCCCGACGACCCGACGATCGCGGAGACACCCGAACGGGTGGCGAAGATGTACGACGAGGTCTTCGCCGGACTGCTCGTCGATGCCAAGGGCGTGATCGACGTCGTTTTCGAGGAAGCGCACGACGAGATGATCGTCATCCGGGACATCCCCTTCTCGAGCATCTGCGAGCACCACCTCGTGCCGTTCATAGGGCGGGCGCACGTCGGTTACATCCCGAACGACCGGGGCCAGGTCACGGGGCTCTCGAAGCTCGCTCGACTGGTCGACATCGTGGCCAAGCGCCCCAACCTCCAGGAGCGCATCACGAGCAGGGTCGCGGACACGCTCGTCGAGGCCCTCTCGCCGCGAGGGGTCATCGTGATCATCGAGGCCGAGCACCTGTGCATGTCCATGCGCGGAGTACGCAAGCCGGGGGCCACCACCGTGACGAGTGCGGTGCGCGGGATCATGCGCCATGACCAGGCCACACGTTCGGAGGCGATGTCCCTCGTTCTCGGGACGCGCACGGGCGCGGGGCACTGACAGACGAGGCGGGGAGGCGGAGGCACAGTGGCGGCCGTCGTGCGGGTGATCGACGCGAGCCTCGGCTCGAGGGCCCAGGTGCGGCTTTCCGTCGACAGCGTCAGCGACCCCGAGCAGCTCCGGACCACGTGGGCGTCCTCGGGGGCGATGGTCGAACGACTGGGGGACCAGCTTCACGCCATCTCCACGGTCGTGGCCCTGGAGCGGGCCGCGGGACGGTGCCTTCCTCCCTCGGAGGCTGGTCTCCTGGAGCAGAGCGCGCGCGACGCGGTGCGCGCCTGGACGGGCCCCACACCGCCGCTGCGCATCGCCGGGAGCGTGCTCGAGTGCGTCCGACCCGCGGTCATGGGAGTGTGCAACGTCACCCCGGACTCCTTCTACGACGGCGGCGTGGTCTACCCGGACGGCCATCCCGATGCCGCGGTCTCCCGGGCACGGGGACTGGCCCGCGATGGGGCGGCGTTGGTCGACGTGGGGGGTGAGTCGAGCCGTCCCGGCTCGGCCCCCGTCCCAGTCGAGGAGGAGCTCGACCGCGTGCTCCCGGTGGTCAGCGAGCTCGCCGGCGCGGGGATCGGCGTGAGCATCGACACCACGAAGGCGAAGGTGGCAGGGGCCGCGATAGACGCAGGGGCGCGCGTCGTCAACGACGTGTCCGGCGGCAATCCCGCGCTCCTCGAGGCCGTGGCCGCGAGCGACGCGGGATACGTCCTGATGCATGTCCGCGGAACTCCGGCGGACATGCAGCAGCGAACCACCTACGACGACGTGGTGGCGGAGGTCTACGGCTTCCTCGCCGAGGGCATCGCGCGATGCGAGGCCGCGGGCATCGAACGGGAGCGTGTGGCGATCGATCCGGGCATCGGGTTCGCCAAGACTCCGGAGCAGTCGGTGGCCCTTCTGCGCGCGATCCCGCAGCTGCGGGGGCTGGGACGTCCGGTGCTCATCGGCGCGTCCAGGAAGAGCTTTCTCCGCGCCCTCCATGGAGGGGAGAGCAGCGAGGAGCGCCTGGAGGCGAGCCTCGCTGCAGCGGCGCTGGCGGCCGCCGACGGCGCGGCGATCCTGCGCGTTCATGACGTCGCGGAGACCGTCCGCGCCGTGGATGTCGCCATCGCGCTTCGTCGCGAGCCGGTCGGTTAGCGATGGCCGACCGAGTGGTCGCTGTCGCGGAATTCCCCGAGGCCCGCCTGGCCGCCTACAAGCTATGGGTCGATTTCGGCCCGTCCGTGGGTCGACTGGGGACGAGCGCCCAGGTGACCAACGACACGCTATCTGAGCTCGAGGGCCGGATGGTGGTCGGGGCGCTGAATCTCGGGAGCAAGCGCGTGGCCGGGTTCGAGAGCGAGCTCCTCCTCCTCGGCGCGGTCGCCGGCGACGGCACCGTCCGGCTGCTCGAGCCCGATCACGGCGCCGAGGCCGGTGACCCCGTCGCGTGACGCCCCGACAGCGGGAACCGCTAGGATCCATCGTATGTCGGGACGTATCGAGATCCGTGCCCTCCGTGTCACCGGTCACCACGGAGTCCACGAGGAGGAGCGCGCCGACGGGCAGCCCTTCGTGGTCGACGCCGACATCGACATCGACCCGGCCGCGGCCGAGGCCAGCGATCACCTCGCCG